>CAZTXN010000050.1:11714-16035 GCA_964617655.1 uncultured Nitrospiraceae bacterium
GCCCGCGCCTGGTGCATGAAGGCCTCGAGCCGGGTGACGGTCTGGGAGTCCCGCTGCCCCTCGTAGGCGATCGAGAGCAGCGGGAAGCCTCCGTGCTCCTCGCGCACGCGCTTAAGGAGGCCGCCCGCGATCGTGCCGGGCATGCAGGAGAAGGGCATGACGTTCACGATGCCCGAGGCGCCGCGGAGCACATAGTCGATGGCCTTGCCCACGGAGAGCACGGCCTCGCCCTCGAAGGATCTGTGCACGTAGGGCTCCGCCCGCCGGAAGGTCGTCCCGATGGGCGGCTCATGCAGGCTCCGGAGGTTCCCGTTGAACCCGGCGAGCATGCGGTGCTCGTCCCGCACCTGGACCCAGTGGGTGAGCTGGGCCTTCCAGAAGTCCTTCCAGGACCTCCGCATGCGCGCCGAAATCTTGGCCGTGGCGTTCAGGTAGAGCATCCACTCCGTGATCGGCGCCACCCAGGCCTCGCCGCCCAGCCGCTCGATCTGGCCCACGATGTCCTCGTTCGAGAAGCGGTTCGCGCGGATGTAGATCTCGCCCACGATGCCGATCACCGGACGGTCCCGCTCCCCGATGCCGAGGGAGGAGAATGCGTCATAGGCCTTCCGGAGCTCGGCCAGCACGTCGCCGCGCCGTTCGAGCGCGGCCGCGACCCGCCCGAGCGCCTCGCGGTAGATGCGGTCCGCCTCGCCCTTCCGCCGCTCGTAGGGCCGGTGCTCCCAGAGCGCCTTCTGGAGCATATCCACCGCCAGGACGCCCCGCCAGCTCAGCCACAGGAAGTCCTCGCCCACCATCCCCGTGTCGCGGTAGAGGGTCTCGTCCTGCATGGGCGCGATGATGGGCACCTCCTGCAGCCCCAGCCGGTCCAGCACCAGGCGGTGGTACCGGTGGTACTGGCCGAAGCGGCAGGGCCCCTTGCCCGAGGGCATGAAGAAGGCGCTCCGGGCCGGGTCGAACCCCGGCCGTCGCGTCGCCTTGATCATGTCGCCCGTCGTGAGCGCCAGAGGGTAGCACTCCCTGCCGGAGCTGTTCTCCTTGCCGATGCGCGCGGTCTCGTCGTCGGACTCGGGCAGCACCTCGGCGTCCATGCCGCAGGCGCGGAAGGCCGCGGCGATGGTATGGGCATGGTCCGCCATGGGCGGCAGGAAGACGGTCCGCCGCCGGCCGGGCGCGGCCGTGCGGACCGTGAAGGTCCTCCGGCTCCCCGCTTCGCCGGCGTTCCGGAGACTGTCGAGGAAGGCCTCGATCCGCGTGACCGCGCCCGCGTCGGCGCTGTGCTCGTCGATCTCGAGCTGCAGGAAGGGCTTGCCTCCCGTCTCCTCGAGGAAGAAGTGGGAGATGAAGGAATCCGGTCCGCAGCCGAAGTTGGTGAGGTAGACCGCGTGCAGGCCGGGATGGTCCCGGATGAACCGGGCCGCGGCCAGGATCTTCTGGCCCGACCGCCAGTACATCTCCCCGAGGTCCGCGTGGTCCGCGTCGCGCAGCGGCAGGAGGTCGAGGGGAAGGGCCTGCACGCCGAGGTCGCGGATCTTGGCGGGCAGGTTCATGTTCAGCAGGTGGTCGCAGGAATTGTAGCTCCTGCCCACCACCACGAGGCCGGGCCGGTCCGGCGAGATCCCGGCAAGCGCCCGGCGGCCGAGCTCCTTCACCGCCGCCTCGGCGCGCTGCTGCGCCTCCCGCGCCACGCGGGCCGCGCGGGCCGCGGACCGCGGCCCCTTGCCGAGCGACCGGCCCACCGCCCGGACGCTGGCGAGGAAATTACGCTCATCCTGCAGCCGGAGGTGCGCTTCGAGCACCCGGACGCCCTGAAAGGGAAAGGCCGCGCGGGCAAGATAGGGCAGGGCCTGGGCGTAGGGGCATGCCTGGCTGTAGTCCCCCCCGCCATGGACCGGCGAGAACCGCACAAAGCTCGGGAGGAAGAGAAGGTCCACCTTCCGGTCGATCAGGTCGAGCAGGTGGCCCAGCGCGACCTTCGCCGGGAAGCAGGTCTCTGCCGGCGCGCACTCCAGCCCGCGGTTCACGATCTGCCGGTTCGTCCGCTCCGACAGGACGGTGCGGAACCCGAGCTCGCTGAAGAAGGCCTGCCAGAAGGGCAGCTCGTCGGTCAGGTAGAGCGCGCGCGGCAGCCCGATCACCGGCCCCTCGGCCTTCCGCGGCGGGCCGGCCGCCTCGCTGATCAGCCGCTCGCGCTCGGCGAAAAGGTCCGGCAGCCGGTCCTCCTTCGCCCGCTTCCTGACATCGTACTTCTCGCACCGGCTGCCGTAGAAGAGCGGCTGCTCGCCGTCGAAGACCACGCGCCGGATGTCGCAGCGGTTGGCGCACTCGGCGCACTGGAAGGTCGTGACCTTGTAGGCCCGCTTCGAGAGATCGAACCCCTTGAATCCGCTCGGCCGGCCGTTCTGGCCGCGGAGCGCCAGGATGGCCGCGCCGATGGCGCCGGTCACCTCGTGATGGGGCGGGACCGTCACGGGCTTTCCCGTCACCTGCTCGAAGGCCGAGACCACGGCCCGGTTGGCGGCCACGCCGCCCTGGAAGAAGATGCGGCCCCCGACCTTCCTGCCCGCCACGACCTTGTTCAGGTAGTTCTGGGCGATGGAGTAGGCCAGACCTGCCGTCAGGTCCGGCACGCCGGCGCCGGTGTTCAGGTAGTGCACCAGGTCGGACTCCATGAAGACCGTGCAGCGCTCGCCGAGCCGGCAGGGGCCGCCGGAGCAGAGCGCCCTGCCCGCGAACTCCTCCTTGATCCTGATGCCGAGCCGCTCCGCCTGCTCCTCCAGGAAGGAGCCGGTGCCCGCGGCGCAGGCCTTGTTCATCTCGAAGTCCACCACCGCGCCGTCACGCAGGCTGATGTATTTCGAGTCCTGCCCGCCGATCTCGAAGATCGTGTCCACCGCCGGGTCGATGGCCGCGGCAGCCGTGGCCTGGGCGGTGATCTCGTTCCGCACCAGGTCGGCGCCGATCATGTCGCCCGTGAGATACCTGCCCGAGCCCGTGGTGGCCGCGCCCATGATGCGCACCCGGCGGCCGACCTCGGCGCCCACCTCGGCCAGGCCCTGCTTCACCGCCTCGATCGGCCTGCCCGCGGTGGGCAGGTAGCGCTTGGAGAGCACGCGCATCTCCCGGTCGATCACCACCACGTTCGTCGAGACCGATCCCACGTCCACGCCGAGATAGGCCTCGATCAGGCCGTCGCCGGCCGCGGCCGCATCCTGGTCCGGGTTCGGCATGATGCCCGAGGGATTCGCCAGCGGCAGCCATCGTTCATCGGCGGCAACGCGCGCGGCGTCCTGGACCGCCGCGAGGCCGGCCGGTCCGCGGTAGGCCGGCGCCGCCTGGCGCCGGCCCCGCAGGGCGAGGGCGGCGCCCACGGCGCCCGAGGTGTTGAAATGCTCCGGCACGGCCAGGTCGGCCTCGCCGAGCTTCAGGACCTCCCGGAAGGCCCGGCGCATGCCGAGGTTCGCCGCGACGCCGCCGAGGAAGAGGACCGGCGGGTCGAAGGACCTGCCCTTGCCGACCGTGGACTTGAAGTTCCGGGCCATGGCGAAGCAGAGCCCGGCGACGATGTCATGGTCCGGCGTGGCGATCTGCTGGAGATGGATCATGTCGCTCTTGGCGAAGACGCTGCATCGCCCCGCCACGGCCGGGGGCGTCCGGGAGCGAAGCGCGATCTCGCTGAACTGCTCGATGGTGAGATGGAGGCGGTTGGCCTGCTGGTCCAGGAAGGAGCCGGTGCCGGCTGCGCAGGCGGCGTTCATGGAGAAGTCCTCGATCCGGACGCCGCCGCCCGGTTCGGCCGCGAGGGTGATGAGCTTGGCGTCCTCGCCGCCCATCTCGATGACCGTCCTGCTGTTGGGATGGAACGCGCCGGCGAAGGCGGCCTGGGCGAGGATCTCGTTGATGAAGAGCGCGCCGAGCGCCTCGGCCGCGGCCTTGCCGCCGCTGCCCGTGATGCCCGCAGCAACGATGCGGCCCTGGGGGAACCGCTCATGCAGGCCGGCGAGCTGCTCCCCGAGCGTCCGGACCGGATCGCCCTTGATGCGGCGGTAGGAGTCGGCCAGCAGCTCGCCCTGCTCGTCCAGCACGGCGGTCTTGATGCTCACGGATCCGATATCGATCCCGAGACAGAGGTTGTTCTTCATGGGAACGGCCTCCTGGGGACGGTCTGGCATGAGCGACTGGGTGGGACAAGGTACTATTATAGTAAGACCGGCCGGGATAGTCAATCCGCCGCCGTCGTCTTCTCCTGCCGGCCGCCGGCCGCGGCCCTTCAACTTCGGCCTCAACGACCTTCTTAATATTGCCGTCTCGAACTCGCCGG
>CAZTXN010000051.1:0-13715 GCA_964617655.1 uncultured Nitrospiraceae bacterium
CGGCCTTCAGCCCGCCGAAGTGCTTGGTCAGGTCCTTTGTCTCGAGAAGAAGCATAGGAAAATCCAGGCGAACTGCATGAACACGAATAACACGAAAGGCCTTGCCTCTTGATCCTAAAAGTCAACACATCTGAACACGAATGACACGAATGGACGAATTACACGAATAAGAGCAAGACCAGAACGAGACGTCTTCTTCCTTTCATTCGTGACATTCGTATATTCGTGCTATTCGTGTTAATGCCTTGCTTCTTGGCTCTGATATTCAAGGTGTTCAATCACGAGCACAACACGGTCGTTTCAAGGAGATATCTAGTTGACGATCCTACGGACCTCGACCTTCTTCCCACCGAAATTGATCAATAGACCAAGCTTCAAGCCAGATGCTTTAAGATAGGAAAGTACCTGGCTCTCATAGACCGAATTCAGCTCAGAAACCGCCTTATACTCCAGGATCACCTTATCATCTGCCACTGCATCCAATCGGTACTCGCCGATCTTGTCCCCTTTATATATCACCACGATGCTCTTCTGGCGTTCTAGAGACACGCCCCTCCTGGCAAGTTCCCGGCTCATGGCCTCGTCATATATGTTCTCAGTAAATCCAGGCCCAAGGACATTATGCACTTCATAGCAGGCCTCTACGATCTTATAGGACAGATCCTTATGAACTATCTCTTTTTCTGTCATGTTCGCAAGCCCACTGTGTTCATTCGCGCCATTCGTATATTTTGTGTCATTCCTGTTCCGCAATTGGATCTTAGACAGCGCCGGAATTGTTTCTCTTTGCTGTTATCTTTCATTCGTGCCATTCGTCCATTCGCGTCATTCGTGTTCCGTTGTTGACGTTTCCCACCCCAGGGACCGTTTCGTTTCTTGCTCCGCCTCTATTCGTGACATTCGTCCATTCGTGTCATTCGTGTTCCGCCGTTGACGCTCCCTTGTTTTCATTTTCCAGAACCCAATAATCCCTGCGGCCGGAAGACCATCAGGAGCACCAGCGCCGCGCCGAAGCCGAGCATCCGGAAATCCTGGAAGTCCCGGAAGACCTCGGGCAGGGTGATCAGCAGGAAGGCGCCGAGGATGATGCCGGGGATGCTGCCCATGCCGCCGAGCACCACCATGCAGAGCACCAGCACGGACTCGAAGAAGGTGAAGCTCTCGGGCGAGACGAAGGCCATCTTGCCGGCGAAGAAGACGCCCGCCAGGCCGGCCCAGGCCGAGGCGAGCACGAAGGCCCAGAGCTTCAGCGCGAAGGTATTGATGCCCATGGCCCCAGCCGCGGTCTCGTCCTCCTTGATGGCCACCCAGGCCCTGCCGACGCGCGATGCCATCAGCCGCCGCATGGCCAGCACGGTCAGGACCAGAAGCAGGAGAATGAGGTAGTAGTAGTGCAGGGGGTTCGAGAAGGTATGGCCGAAGAGGACCGGCCGGCCGATGCGCGCGATGCCGTTCGGTCCGCCGGTGAGGCTGTCCCAGTTGTTCAGCACGATGCGCGTGATCTCGCCCAGCCCGAGCGTCACGATGGCGAAGTAGTCGCCCCGGAGCCGCAGGGTGATCGCGCCGATCACGAGCGATACGACAGCGGACGCCGCGGCGCCCACGGCCAGGCCCGGCCAGAACGGCAGGCCGAACCGCGTCGAGAGAATGGCGTAGGTGTAGGCGCCGATGGCATAGAAGGCCACGTAGCCAAGGTTCAGGAGGCCCGCCTGCCCCACCACGAGGTTCAGGCCCAGGGCCAGGACCGCGTACATGCCCGCGAGCGTCAGCACGTCGCGGTAGTAGTCGTTCTGGAAGAACGGGATGATAATCGCCAGCGCCAGGAGCACGCCGACCGCGGGGCGGGAGGACAGGAAGCCGGTGAGCCGCGCCGTCCGCTCCCGGAGGAAGGAGAACCGGTCCGCCAGGCCGCGGAAGGCCCGGCCGGCCAGGTCGGTCCGGAAGGCCGCCCAGAGCGCCACGCCGAGGCCGGCGGCGAGCGAGAGCTGCACCGCCCGCCTTATGCCGGTGAACGGCAGGGCGAGGAAGAAGGTCCAGAGCGGGACGATGAGATAGGACGAGTAGGACCGTATGGATGCGCGGGATTCGCTCATCGTGGAGCGGAATTATCGCATAACCACCAGGGGAATTCAAGGAGTACTTAGGTTGGACCAGCGGGCGCTTTGCATCCGGCAGCGGCCTTGACAGGCATGAGAGGCGTATATAGACTTGAACCATCGAAGTTCACCGTATGTCGCGAACCTGTACCGAAATACCATTGCTGCATACGCGAGCCCCCTGCCGTCATTCCCGTGGAAACGGGAATCCAGTCGTTTCAGCAGCGGGGCTCTCAAGCAAATACGAGACTGTTTCCCTCGCTCTGATCACGCAGGATCAGGCCTGCATCATGGCTCCCCGCAACGACGATCTGGGACGTATCCAGCGAATTGTCAGAACCCCATCGAAAGGAGGTGGACCATGGATTCCCAGGAGCTGAAGAAGCATCTGGCGCGGCTCGGCATCATCGGGCTCATCGCCGGCGCCGGTCTCGGCCTGACCGCCGTCGCGGGCGCCAACAAGAGCGGCTGAGGCGGGAAGGAAGGTGGTACAGGCGTTACCACGAAGGAGACCGCCACGCAGAGCGCGCCGACCGGGACCGCGGCAGCGCCGAAGCCCGCGCCCAAGAGCGGTTGAGGCGGCAGCAAATAGTGCCGTGGGCGCTATCCGGTATCAGCGGGACGTTGCAACAGGCGTCGTTGCGCCAGACATGAGGTCTTTGCATATGCGGGAATGTCCCAGGAACGGGACATTCCCGTTCTGTTCTGCGCGAGGGATGCTCTTCGGTGCCGTGGTCCGACCTGGGCTGCCAGCGCAGGCAAACGCCCGCTGCGGTATGTGCATCTCCTGGTCGGAGTTCTCCGTGCCAGTAGTCCTTGGTGATGCCGTTGAAACAAACGAGAGGATGGTATGGAAGAAAATACGGCGCTTTTCAAGCAGCATGTCCATCCCGCCGCGCTGCACGCACAAAAAGCATGGTCATCCTTCTCCCGCCGTTCCCGGGAACCGTCAAGATGCTTGACAACCGCCCCCTCGAATGCTAAATTTCGTTACTCATAGTTCAGCACCTTTTATTCCTTTGCTCAGAGCAAACCCCGGGAAACCGGGGGGCGCAGAGTTACGAAGCTACTGGGCGCGGCGGCCGCCTTCACGGTCCTGCCGTGCTCTATGCTGGTCGAGCCGCCAAAGAAATACCTTTCTTCTGGCGGCTTTGTTGTTCCCCTGCCCGGTCAGCGGCAGGTTCATCACAGGAGGCGTTCATGTTCATGGGTTGCCGGGGCCTCATCCTCTTCCTGGCGTTCGGGATGCTCGGCCTTCCGGTCTCCGCGGCGGAGGTCTCGAAGGAGGAGCTCAAGAGCCTGGATGAGCAGGTCCAGGACGTCAAGTCCGACGCCCTCCGTACCGGCTCGAGCCTCCTCCGGCTCGAGGAGAAGCTGCTCTATCCCTCCAGCACGCAGATCGCGGTCTATATCTCCCTGGACAGCGCGGCGACCTACCGCCTCGACACGATAGAGGTCCGGCTGAACGGCAGCGCGGCCGCGCAGCACCTCTATACCGTGCGGGAGCTCGAGGCGCTCCAGAAGGGCGGCATGCAGCGCATCTATACCGGGAACCTCCGGACCGGCGACCATTCGCTCGAGGTCATCATGACCGCCAAGGCCCTGGGCGGCGACCGGTTCCACGGGAAGGAACGGTTCAAGTTCACGAAGGACACGGGAGCGAAGGTCGTGGAGGTCCGCCTGGTCCCCGCCAAGGACCGCCCCATCACCTTCCGGGACTGGTAGGCCATGTTCCGACCGCTCCTCGTCCTCGCCTCCCTGCTCCTCGCCGCACCCGCCTTCGCGTCCGGCGCAGCCGCGCCGAACAGCATGAAGTACCTCTATGAATACGGCTATGCGCTCTTCCACGCCCACCAGGACCGCTGGTTCGACGCCATCGCCCTGCTCGACGCCGCCCGGCCGTCGCCGGCCGAGGCGCTCGCCGGCGCGGGCGCCGGGACTCCTGCCGCGCGGCCCGAGCGGATCGCGGGGAACTTCGAGCTGAGCTACCGCATGGACAACCGCGCCGGCCGGGCCATCGAGGGGGTGATCGAGGGCACGGCCCGGGACGAGCAGCGGAACGAGGCGCTCTTCCGCCTGGCGGGCATGTACTTCCGGAAGGACCAGCCGCGGAAGGCGTTCCAGGCAGTGGAGCGGGTCCGCGGCGACGTTCCCCGGGAGGTCCGGTCGGACCTGGCGTTCCTGCGGGCGAACATCTACCTGGCCAACGACCGCTCGAAAGAGGCGGTCTCCATCCTGAAGGGCCTGCAGGACGAGAAGGGCCTGGAGGGCTTCAGCTCCTACAACCTGGGCATCGCGCTCCTGCGGACCGGCGACCAGGAGGCCGGCCGGGCATCCCTGGACCGCGCCGGCCGGGTCAAGAGCGATGACCGGGCGGCGCTGGCCATCCGGGACAAGGCGAACCTCGTCCTCGGCGAGCTGCTGCTGGACGGGAGCCGGGCCGAGGCCGCCAAGGAGGTGCTCGACCGCGTGCGCCTCGACGGCCCCTTCTCGAACCGGGCGCTGCTCAGCTCCGGCTGGGCCGACGCTTCGCGGGACCGGTACGACGCCGCCCTGGCGCCCTGGAGCCTCCTGGCCGAACGCGGGATCGGGGACCCGGCGGTGCAGGAGGCCCTGCTCGCCGTCCCCTTCGCCTACGGCAGGCTCGGCGTCTACGGCACGGCCGCGCTGCGGTATGAAACGGCGCTCAAGGCCTTCGGCGCCGAGATCGCCAGGCTCGATGCCTCGATCGCCGGCATCAGGGACGGCGCGTTCCTGCGGGGCCTGCTCCGGGAGGAGCTGCGGCAGGGCGCCGACCGGGTGGAGCGGCTGCGCGAGCTGCCGAGGACGCCTGAAACGTCCTCGCTCCTCGAGCTGATGGCCTCGAACGATTTCCAGGAATCCCTCAAGAACTATCTCGACATCGAGGAGCTCCGGAGGAAGCTGGATACCTGGTCCGGGGACCTCGACGCCTTCGAGGACCTGATCCGCAAGCGGCGGGCGCACTTTGCGCGGCTGCTGCCCGGGGTCAACCGGGAGATCGCACGGCTCGCCGAGGAGCGGCGGTCGCTGGCGGAGCGGCGGGACCGCATCGCCGGCCGGCTGAAAGCCATACGGACGGAGCCGCGGCCCGAGCTCCTGATCACGGCCGAGGAGCGCAGCGCGCTGGCGCAGCTGGCCAGCCTCGAGAGCGTGGTGACCTCCAAGACCAGGGAGATCGCGCCCAAGTTCCTCGAGCGGCTCCGGCGGCTGCGGGGAGTGCTGCACTGGAACATTCATACGGACTACGACCGGCGGCATGCCGCCACCGGGGACCGGCTGCAGGACCTCGACCGGGAGCTGGACCGGCTGCACGGGATGGTCACTGCCGTCACGCTCGCCCGCCGGACCGCCGTGGAGGGCTATGAAGGGCATGACGACGTCATCCGCCGCGAGCGGCAGCGGATCGCCGAGACCCGGAAGAAAGTGCTGGCATTGATCGCGCGGCAGGGACAGGTGCTGGAGGTCATGGCCGTGAACGAGCTGACCGGGCGGCGCGACCGGCTGGAGGAGCTCCGGACCAAGGCGCGCTTCGCCCTTGCGGACAGCTATGACCGGGCCGGCAAGGCGGCCCGGGAACGGAAGACGGACGCGGACTGAGAAGAACGGCGCCGGCATGCGCCATCGCTGCCGGAGCAGGAAGAGCATGAGAACCGAACGATCATTGCAGCCTCACCAGAGGAGCCGAACCAGCGGTCGCGCCGCATGCCTTCACGGAAGCATGCTCTCACTGCTCCTCCTCCTGGGAGCCTGCCAGACGACCGGCAGGGACACGATCGGCGGGCTGCGGGACAGGCGGATCGAGATCAGGGAGGAGAAGGTCCAGGACCTGCCGGAGAAGGCCATGGAGGGATACCGCCGCTTCCTGGAGGAGACGCCGGAGTCGGCCCTCCGTCCCGAGGCCCTGCGCCGCCTGGCGGACCTGAAGGTCGAGAAGGAGAGCGGCCTCCTCTCCGGCGAGAGCGCAGCCGGCCAGGGGACAGCGGCCCGGTCGCTCACCGCGCCGGAGCGCGTGGTCCGTCCGGACGAGGCGCCGAAGCGTTCCCCCATCCCCGCCCCCGCGGCGGGCGGCGGGAGCGAGACCGAGGAGGCCTTCGAGAAGCGCGCGGCAGGGACGCGGCCTCCCGTAGGCCCGCCGGCGGCGGGAAGCGGCCTCCCGGAGGCCGTGATCCCCGAGGGCACGAACGCCCGCGAGGCCATCCGGCTCTATACGAAGCTGCTGAGCGACTATCCGGACTACGACCGCACCGACCAGGTGCTCTACCAGATGTCCCGGGCCTACGAGGAGCTGGGCCGCACCGACGAGGCCATGGAGGTCCTGGCGCGGCTCGTGAAGGAGCACCCGCGGTCCCGCCACCTCGATGAGGCCCAGTTCCGGCGCGGCGAATACTTCTTCACCCGCCGGCGCTTCCGCGACGCCGAGGAGGCCTACGGCGGCGGCGGCGCCATCGGCGCCTCGTCCTCCTATTTCCCGCTCGCGCTCTACAAGCAGGGCTGGTCCCGGTACAAGCAGGAGCGCTATGACGCCGCGCTGGACAGCTTCATCGCCCTCCTGGACCACCGGGCGGCCCTGGGCGTGGACATCGCCATGCCCGCCGACGCAGCGGAGCAGAAGCGCCTGGACGACACCTTCCGGGTCATCAGTCTGAGCTTCTCGAACCTCGGCGGCCCGGGATCGGCGGCCGAGTACTTCGGCCGCCGCGGCAGGCGAGAATACGAGCACCGCGTCTACAGCAGCCTTGCCGAGTTCTATTTCGAGAAGCGGCGCTACGGCGACGCCGCGCGGACCTACGGCGCGTTCCGGGAACAGCACCCCTTCCACCGGCTCTCGCCGCAGTTCCAGATGCGGGTGATCGAGATCCACCTCGCCGGCGGCTTCCCCAGCCTCGTGATCGAGGCGAAGAAGGAGTTCGCCCGCCGGTACGGCGTCAAGGCCTCCTACTGGAGCCATTTCGAACAGGGCCGCCGGCCGGAGGTCCTGGGATGGCTCAAGGAGAACCTGAACGACCTGGCCAGGCACTACCACGCGCGGTACCAGCGGCCCAAGCAGACGCCTGACCGGCAGGCGGACTTCGAGGAAGCGGTGCGCTGGTACCGGGAATACCTCGCCGCCTTCCCGCAGGACCCTGATACGCCGCCGATGAACTACCTCCTGGCGGACCTCTATCTCGAGCACCGGGTCTTCGACCGCGCTGCGCAGGAGTACGAGCGGACCGCCTATGACCATACCCGCTATGAACGGTCCGCGCAGGCCGGCTACGCGGCGGTCTATGCCTGGCGCCAGCACCTGGCAGGGGTCGCGCCCGAGGGTCGGCCCGCGGTCATCCAGGATATCGTGCGCAGCTCGATCCGGTTCGCCGACGCGCACGCGAAGCATCCCAAGGCCGCCATCGTGCTGGGCGCGGCGGCCGACGACCTCTTCGGGCTGCGGGACCTCGCGACCGCGGCCTTCGTGTCGCACAAGCTGATCGAGGGGTTCCCCGGCGCCGACCGGGAGGTGATGGTCCAGGCCCTCCTGGTCTTCGGCCATTCGAACTACGAGCTGAACCGTTACCGCAATGCCGAGACCGGCTACACCAGGCTGCTGGAGCTGCTCCCGGCCGGGGACCGGCGGCGGCCGGCCCTGACCGACAACCTCGCCGCGGCGATCTACCAGCAGGGCGAGGAGGCGAAGGCCAGGGGCAACCATCTCGCCGCGGCGGCGCATTTCCTGAAGGTCGGGACCGCGGCCCCCGGCTCCAGGATCCGGGTGAACGCCGAGTACGACGGCGCCGCCTCGCTGATCGAGGTCAAGGACTGGCTGGCGGCGTCGACGGTGCTGAAGCGCTTCCGGACGCTCTTCCCCGGCCATGCGCTCCAGCCCGAGGCGACCCGGAAGCTCGCCTCTGTCTACCGCGAGATGCGTTCCTATGCCGCGGCGGCGGAGGAGTATGAACGGATCGAACGGGAGTCCACGGACCCCGGGGTGCGGCGGGAGGCGCTTTTGACCGCTGCGGAGATGCATGAGCGGGCCGGGGACGACGGCCGCCTGCTGGCGGCCTCCCGGCGCTATGCCGAGCTCTTTCCCGGCCCGGCGGAGCTCAACCTCGAGACGCGCAGCAGGATCGCGGAGCTCCTGAAGAAGCGCGGCGACCGGGCCGGGCATGAGGCCGAGCTCGGCCGGATCGTGGCCCTCGATGCCGGGGCGGGCGTCGAGCGCACCCCGCGAACGCGGTTCCTCGCCGCCCGGGCCGCGCTGACCCTGGCCCAGGGAGCCTTCAGCCGCTTCGCCGAGGTCAGGCTGGTCGAGCCCTTCGAGGCCAACCTGGCCCGGAAGCAGGAGCTGATGAAGGCAGCGACCCGGCAGTTCAACGGCCTGGTGGCGTACGAGATCGGCGACATCGTCGCGGCAGCCACCTACTACCTGGCCGAGACCTACGGCCATTTCAGCAGGGACCTGAAGGGGTCCGAGCGCCCCGCGGGGCTCAGCGCGCTCGAGCGGGAGGAGTATGAGCTGGCCATCGAGGAGCAGGCCTATCCCTTCGAGGAGCGGTCCATCGCCACGCACCAGAGCAACCTCGAGCTGATCCCCCGCGGCGTCTACAACGAATGGATAGAGAAGAGCCTGCGGAGGCTGGCGGCGCTCCTGCCCGCGCGGTACGACAAGCCGGAAGAGGCGAGCGGCATCATCACCACGCCTGACACCTATACCTACGTGGCCGGAGGGTCCGCGCCGCTCCTCCGGCCGGCATCGAAGGACGCCGGACCGGAGAAGAACGGCGCCGCGGCTCCGTGACAGCGGCGGCGGACCGGCCGCGCATGCGATCTTGACTTGACGAGCAGGATGCTCCATTCGTAATATGCCGGGTCGTGCGGTATCGAGGCGCACTCCAGGAAGCTCCATGACGAAGACCGGGAAGAGGGAACGTTCGCAGGGAACGGCCAGGCGATGCAGGGCCGGGGCGCTGGCCCTGGCGGCTGCGCTTGCGCTCACCTCCGGGTGCGCCGGCGCGCCGAAGGGGCCGAAGGTGGAGCCGCTGCCGGACGGCAGGCCGGGGTTCATCATCCGGGAGCCCTCGCCCATGAAGGATGCGTCGCGCGCTGACTTCGGCCGCGCCGTGGCCCTGCTGGAGAGCGGCAGGACCGCGGAGGCCATCGCGCTGCTGAAGAAGGTGACCGTTCAGGAGCCGGGCTTCTCGGCGCCCCATGTCGATCTCGCCATGGCCTACCTGCGGACCGGCAGGCAGGACCAGGCGGAGCAGCACCTCAGGACCGCCCTGGAGCTGGTGCCGGGCCACCCGGCGGCCAGCAACGAGTACGGCCTGCTGCTGCGGAGCCGCGGCCGCTTCCCCGAGGCGCGGGAGGTCTTCCAGAAGGCGGTCGGCCGCTTTCCGGACTACCTGCCGGTCCGGCGGAACCTGGGGATCCTCTGCGACCTCTATCTCAATGACCCGGCCTGCGCACTCGAACAGTTCGAGTTCTACGGCAGGAGGATGCCCGCGGACGAGCAGGTCAGGACCTGGATCGCGGAGCTGCGCATCCGGCTCGGCAAGAACTGACCGCACGGCGACGGGGGATCCGGCGATGCAGGCCGGTGGCCGGCCCCTGCGGGTGATACGGAGGAACCTATGAAAAGGGACCGCACCCTGCTGCTCTGGCCCTGCCTCTTCCTGGCGCTCCTGGGCACGGCCGCGGCCCAGGACAGGGGCGCGGGCCGTCCGGCGGCCGCAGCGGCGGAGAAACAGATGTCCGGCATGTCGATCGTGGGCAACGACGAGGCGCCCACGTCCCTCTACATCGTGCCCTGGAAGCGGTCGGAGCTGGGCGCCGGGACGACGATGCGCAGGATGCTGACCGAACGGCCGGACCCCGTGGACCGGGAGGAGTTCGTCCGGCAGCTGGACCTCTACGAGCGCAGTATGGGGAAGTGACCCGTTCGCTCCGGGGACGGCCCGGGCGGACGTTCTGGCAACGGTGACAAGGGAGGGAACGAACGATGGACTTCATCTATGCAGTGATCCGGTTCTTCCAGATGGGCGGGTTCTTCATGTACCCGATCCTCGTGGTCCTCATGGTCGGCCTGGCCATCGCCTTCGAGCGGTGGCTCCATCTGAACCGCACGCAGAGCGCGAACCAGAGGATCTGGGACTCGCTCTATCCGGTGATGGCCAAGGGGGACTTCGAGAAGGCCCGCGAGCTGGCCGCCAGGGACTCCTCCAGCATGGCGCAGATGCTGGGCATGGGCCTGGCGCGCCAGGGCGCGGTGCGGCGGCGGGAGGACATCGAGATCGCCATGGAAGAGCGGATGATGGAGATCATCCCCGAGCTCGAGAAGCGGACGCCCTACCTCGCGCTCTTCTCGAACATCGCCACGCTCTTCGGCCTGGTCGGCACCATCATGGGCCTGATCCAGGCCTTCGCCTCGGTCGCCACGGCGAGCCCGGCCGAGAAGGCCGCCCTGCTCGCGGCCAGCATCTCCGAGGCCATGAACTGCACCGCCTTCGGCCTGATGGCCGCCATCCCGCTGCTCCTCCTCCATGCCCGCCTGTCGGCGGCCACGGGGAGGATCGTGAACGGCCTGGAGATGGCCTCGGTCAAGACGATCAACGCGATCGCCGGCTTCAGCAAGCACCAGGGCGACCGGAGCTGATCATGGCCCGCCGCTATCACTACAAGAGGCGGAAGCAGGAGTCCTTCGACACGGACATCATGCATGTCCTGAACCTGACGCCCCTGATGGACATCCTGACGGTGCTGGTTGTCTTCCTGCTCGTCACGGCCGTCTTCATGAGCATCACGGTCATGGAGCTGAGCATCCCGACGAGCGCCGGCGGGGCCGCGGAAGGCAGGCCGGCGGTCAGCATCGAGGTGATCATCCGCAGGTCGGGCCTCCAGATCGCCGACGGCCGGACCGTGCAGGCCGTGATCCCGAACCGGGACGGCGCCTACGATATCGCGCAGCTTTCGCGGCTGCTCGTGCGGCTGAAGGAGCAGCATCCGGGGCTCCAGAACGCCACGGTCCTGACCGAGCCCTCGATCGAGTACGACCATCTCATCCGGGTCATGGACGCGGTCCGCGCGGCCGAGGTGCGGGCGGAGGGAAGCCGCGTGCCCGGGAAGATCGTGCTCTTCCCGGACATCGCCATAGGAGACGCGCCATGAGGGCCAGCAAGCGGATGCTCCGCATGGAGCGCACCAACCGGAAAGGGCAGATGGTCGGGCTCGGGCTGAACCTGATCCCGCTGATGGACGTCCTGACGGTGCTCATCTTCTTCCTGCTCTTCCACTCCTTCAACTCCGAGCTGCCGTCCTCGAAGATCGAGCTGCCGGAGTCCTTCGTCGAGACCAGGCCGCGGGAAACGGTGCATATCGTGGTCACCCCGACGGTGGTCCTGGTCCAGGACGTGCCCGTGGTGAACACCGCCCGGCTGCTCGAGAGCGGCGGGGACCTCGTCGAGGAGGTCGCCCTGCGGCTGCGGGAGCTCGAGCCCCATCTCCCCCGGATGCGCCCCGAGGAGCGGGAGCTCACGCTCCTCGCGGACAAGACGATCCAGTTCAAGGTGCTGAAGAAGATCATGTCGACCTGCACGGCCGCGGGATACGGAAAGATCTCCCTCGCGGTGATCCAGAAAGAGACCACGAAGAGCTGATGGAGCTGCGGTGAGCTCAACGGTACTGGACAGGGAGCTGGCGGCGCTGCAGGAGCAGATCGGGCGCGTCCGCCGGGAGCAGGAACAGCTCGAACAGGAGCTGCGCGCGGCCGGGGCCGGTCTCGAACGGGAGTCGGCCGACCGCCGGCGGTTCGACGCGCTGCAGGAGGTCTATGCCGCGCTGGACCGGCTGCGGCGGCTGAAGGCGGACGGCCTCTTCTGGGACGGCATCCTCGACGCCGACCGGGCCGCGAGCCACCTGGAGCAGGCGCGGGCGCGGGTCGCCCGCTACCAGGAGAAGATCAACGGGCTGCTGGAGCGTCAGGCCGCGCTCCGGAAGGAGATCGACCGCTGCCGCGGCGAGCTGGCGTTCCTGCAGGAAGAGGTGCGCGAAGCCTACGACCGCGAGGAGCGGCGCGACGCGGAGTACGTCATCGAGCGGGAGATGACTCCCCTGCCGCGGGAGGCCCGCTCCCGGGAAGCGGTGAGCGACCAGCGGTTCCGCAGGGTCCTGCTCGTCGCCCTGCTGTTCACGGTCGTCTTCGGGACGCTGCTCCCCCTGCTGAAGGTGCCGGAACCGGAGCGGCCGGTCGTGACCGTGGTCCCGGAGCGGCTTGTCTCGATGCTGCGGCGGGAGCAGCCGAAGCCGCCGCCGCCCCCGGAAGAGAAGAAGGAAGAAAAGGCCGCAGAGGAGAAGACGCGGGAGGAAAAGGCGCCGAAGGAGGAGCGGCCGAAGGCGGAGCCCACGCCCGAGCAGCAGGCCGCGCGGAAGCGTGCGGAGAGGACGGGAGTCCTGGCCTTCCGCGAGAGCTTCAGGGACCTGATCGAGGAGGCTCCTCCCGCGCGGCTCGGCGCAGATGCCAAACTGGCCGGCCAGCCCGCTCCGGCCGCTCCCCGCGCCGGCCGGTCGCTCGTGGCGCTTCCCGCCGGCGCCGGCTCCAGCGGCGGCATCGCCCATGCCGGGATCGACCGGAGCATCGGCCCCGGCACGGCCGGGCGCGTCTCCGGCGTGGACCTGGCAAAGGTGGAGAGCAGGGTGACCCGGCTGGAGGAGGAGGTGCGGCCCGCGGCCGCGGGGACCGGCGCGATTCCGGCGCGGACGGACGAGGAGATCCAGCTCGTCTTCGACAAGTACAAGGCCGCGCTCTACCGCATGTACAACACCGAGCTCCGCAGGAACCCCGCGCTGCGCGGCAAGATCGTCCTGCGGATCACCATCGAGCCCGGCGGCGAGGTCTCCGCCTGCACGGTCCAGACCACCGATCTCGCGTCCAGGGAGCTGGTGGACCAGATCGTGGCGCGCGTCCTGCGGTTCCAGTTCGGGCCGCTGGAGAAAGGCTCCCGGACCACCATCCTCTATCCCATCGACTTCCTGCCCGGAAGCTGACGCATCTCCCTACTTCCCCGCCCCGCCCTCCAGTGCCCGCTCCCAGTGCGCGGACAGGACCTTCCATTCCTTCTCTTCCTTCAGGAAGGACACCTCGAAATCGTACGCGCCGAGCGAGTCCGGCAGGATGATGCTCGCTTCCTCGCCGTCCACGCCCTTCGCGGTCAGGATCGCCTGGAACCGGGCCGTGGCTTTCGAACCGTCCACCGAAGCCTCCAGACCCGACAGATACACCGAGACCGTCTTGTGCCGGAAGAAGTAGAAGGCCAGGAGCGCCTTGATGCCGTCGAAGTCGTGGCCCCTGGGGTCGCGGTAGGACCGGGAGAGATGCTCCTGGATGGTCAGGATCTTCTTCTCCTCCGCCGCCTTCTGCACGCTCTTCACGACCCTGATGACCCGGTCCTCCTCGGTCTCCTTCCTGCAGGAGGAGAACGGGACGAGAACAACGACGGCCAGGACCCATGCTGCGAGGTATTTCATGATCAGTCCTCCGGGGCGCGGATCACATCGAAGAGCAACGACGGAACACGAATGACACGAATATACGAATATCACGAATGAAAGCATAAAAACAGAATATAAGCA
>CAZTXN010000051.1:13815-15993 GCA_964617655.1 uncultured Nitrospiraceae bacterium
TCCTCCGGGGCGCGGATCACATCGAAGAGCAACGACGGAACACGAATGACACGAAAATGACACGAATATACGAATATCACGAATGAAAGCATAAAAACAGAATATAAGCACCAGGGACCTCTTTTTTGACGGGATCACAGGATGAAGCGGATGCAGGTGTAAGATCAAGCCTGTCGATCCTGTAATCCTGTCCAGGTCTTTTTTATTCGCGCCATTCATCCATTCGCGCTATTCGCGTTGGAGTCCCTGTCCTTTCCCCCCCCCGCTCCCCGCGCCCTCGCCGTGCCGGGGTCCCGGCCTCTATCATAGCACACCGCGCAGGGGCGTCAATTGACAACCCGCGCAGGGGCGGGTAGTATTTGCCTATGGCCCGCGCTCTCAAGACCGTCATCATCCTCTTCTGGCTCGTCATGCTGGGCCTCCTGCTCGAGCGGACCTACTTCCGCTCCGCCGCGGTGGTGGCCTTCGACGTCATCACCGCAGAGGGCATCAGGACCGGCGCCGAGTGGTTCGGCGTCTACCAGAAGGGCCGGAAGATCGGCCATGCCCGGACCACCTCGATGATGGACGCGGACACCTATCATTTCAACGAGGAGTCCGACATGGACGTCCTCGCCCTCGGCAGGGTCCAGCGCGTGCGCACCTGGATCAACGCCTACACCACGCATACCTTCGTGCTCAAGTACTTTGATTTCAAGCTCTCGACCGACGCCTCGACCATGGAGATCAAGGGCGCGGTGGTCAAGAACAGCCTGGTCATCGACATCATGACCGCGGGCGAGACCCGGAAGGAGCGCTTCCCGCTCCGTGAGCCGGTCTACCTCACCCCGAACATCCGTCCGGCCGTGGTCCGCCTCGGCCTCGAGCCGGGCAGGCAGTACCGGTTCCCGCTCTTCAGCCCGGCGACGATGAGCACCCAGGACGCCTTCGTGACCGTGGAGGCGCGGGAGACGATCAAGGTCGGCGACGCGGACCTCACGGTCTACAAGCTGCGCGAGACCTTCCAGGACCTGGAGTCCTACGCCTGGATCACGCCCGAGGGCGAGACGCTGAAGGAGGAGAGCCCCCTCGGCTACGCCCTGCTGAAGGAGACGCCGGCCGAGGCGGTGAAACGCGACAAGGCCGGCCCCGCGGTGGACCTGGTGGAACTGGTGCGCATCCCGTCGCAGCCCGTGCCGAACGCCGGCAGCACGGCCTTTCTCCGGGCGTCGCTCGGCGGCGTCCCGCTCGACCGCTTCGAGCTGGACGGCGGGCGGCAGTCCTGGAAGGACGGCGTGATCGAGGTCCGGACCGGTGCCGGCGGAGGCTCCTACGCCCTGCCCTACCGCGGCAGGGACCGCGCGGAGGAGCTCCGTCCGACCGCGCTGGTCCAGAGCGACGACCGGAACATCCGGGAGCAGGCGGCGAAGATCCTGGGCCGGGAGACCGACGCCCGGGCCGCGGTGCTGCTCCTGAACGAATGGGTCTACGGCACGATCAACAAGCAGCCGGTGGTCAGCATCCCGAGCGCCGTGGAGGTCCTGCGCCAGAAGATCGGGGACTGCAACGAGCACACCGTGCTCTTCACCGCCCTGGCCCGGGCCTCGGGCATCCCCGCCCGCATGGCCGCCGGCGTGGTCTACCTCAAGAACGGATTCTACTACCATGCCTGGCCCGAGGTCTGGCTGGACGAATGGGTGGCCGTGGACCCCACGTTCAACCAGCTCCCCGCGGACGCCACGCACATCCGCTTCGTGACCGGCGAGCTCTCCCGGCAGGTCGAGATCATGCGGCTGGTGGGGAAATTGAAGATAGATGTTATCGAATATCGATAAAGACAACTGACAAAGCAGAACACGAATAGCACGAATGGACGAATTACACGAATAAAAGCCTTTGACAGGATGGACAGGATCGTCTGTGGGTTGCTGAAAAAGCCTTGTAACTGTCATTGCGAGCGAAGTGCAGCAAACTCGTAGTTAGACGGGCATCAGATGCGAGATCGCTTCTATCCGCTCGTATCCTGTAATCCTGTCAAAAAAAAGACCCCTGGTCCTTGTATTCTGTTCTTATGCCTTCATTCGTGACATTCGTATATTCGTGTCATTCGTGTTACTGAGTTTTGCATTAATAATGGAAATTATTAATCCTATGTGTTATAATTCTTGCCATGAGACCCTCCGGAACCGCACAACAGTT
>CAZTXN010000052.1:0-3248 GCA_964617655.1 uncultured Nitrospiraceae bacterium
GAAAGAGGTGAGCACATGGCAGTGAGGATCAGACTGAAGCGGATGGGCGCCCACAAGAAGCCCTACTACCGGGTGGTGGTCGCTGATTCGCGCTTCCCGCGCGACGGCCGGTTCATCGAGATGATCGGCATCTACGATCCGCTCAAGAAGCAGGGCGGCGCGTCCTTCGACCGGGAGAAAGTCCTCGGATGGCTCCGGAAGGGCGCGGTGCCGACGGACACGGTGAAGTCCCTGCTCTCGAAGGCCGGCATCATGAAGGAGCTTGTCGCGAAGCAGGCCTGATCGCGGCGTCCGGCGCAGGCCGCACGGCGGGCATTCCCGGTGTCCGCGCTGCGGGCGCCTGCTGAACGATGCTGATATCCATCGGGAAGGTGCTGAAGCCCCATGGCGTGAAGGGGGAGCTCAAGATCGGGCTCCTGACGGACCACCCGGAGCGGTTCAGCTCCCTTTCCCGGGTTTACCTTGCCTCTCCGCGCGGCGAGGTGCGGCAGTGCACGGTCGCGGCGGTGCAGTATCGCCAGGGAACGCCGTACCTGCTGCTGGCAGGATACGAGGCCCCGGAGCGGGCGCGGGAGCTGGCCGGCTGGCTCGTGCAGGTCCCTGAGGAGGAGGCGGTCCCGCTCCCCGAAGGCCGGTATTACTGGTTCGAGCTCATCGGCATGGAGGTCGAGACCGAGAACGGCGAACGGCTCGGGACGATCACGGACATCTTCCCGACCGGCAGCAATGATGTCTACGTAGTGCAGGCGGGGGAGCGGGAGGTCTACCTCCCCGCCACGAAGGAAGTGATCCTGCAGGTGGACCGCAAGGGGAAGCGCATGGTGGTCCATCTGCTTGCGGGCCTGCTGGACCTGGACTGAACGGACGGCCGGGAACATGAACAAACTTCGCTTCGATGTGCTCACGTTGTTCCCCGGCATCCTTGCCGGGCCGCTGAACGAGAGCATCCTGAAGCGGGCACAGGCCAAGGGGCATCTTGAGGTCCGGCTCTGGGACATCCGGGAATTCACCGACGACCGCCACCGGACGGCGGATGACGCGCCCTACGGCGGCGAGGCCGGGATGGTGATGAAGCCCGAGCCGGTCTTCCGGGCCGTCGAGGCGGTCCGGACGGCGCATCCCGGCGAAGAGGCCCTGACGGTCCTGCTCTCGCCCCAGGGCAGGGTGTTCGACCATCGGGCAGCGGAGCGGCTCTCCCGGGAGCCCCGGCGGATCATCCTGCTCTGCGGCCATTACGAGGCCGTGGACGAGCGGGTCCGGGAAGGCCTGGTGGACGAGGAGCTCTCGATCGGGGACTATGTCCTGACCGGCGGGGAGCTGGCGGCCCTGGTGGTCATCGACGCCGCAGTCAGGCTGCTGCCCGGGGTCCTGGGCGACGAGGAGTCCGCGTACCGCGACTCCTTCGGCGACGGTCTGCTGGACCATCCGCACTATACGCGGCCGGCGGAGTTCCGGGGCAGGAAGGTTCCCGAGGTGCTGCTCTCGGGGAACCATGATGCCGTGGCGAAGTGGCGGAGGCGCGAATCGCTCCGGGCCACGCTGCTCAAGCGGCCGGATCTTCTCGAGCGCGCGGACCTGACGGACGGGGACAACAAGATCATCGAACAGCTCCGGCAGGAGCTGTCCGGCAGATGAAGAGGCGAGGCGGCAGGCGCTGCGCGGACAGGGTCCGGCCGGCGCAGGGTCAGCCCGGATCAGGAGGAAGGTCATGCATATCACGGTTCAGAACGCCATCGAAAAGCCCCAGATGAAGGGATCGATCACGGGCTTCCGGGTCGGCGACACGGTCCGCGTCCATGCGAAGGTCGTGGAGGGCGACAAGGAGCGCATCCAGGTCTTCGAGGGCGTGGTCATCGGACGGCAGGGCGCCGGCATGCGCGAGGCCGTGCGGGTGCGGAAGCTCTCGTACGGCGTGGGCGTCGAGCGGCTCTTTCCGCTCCACTCGCCCATGGTCGACAAGATCGAGCTTGCCCGCGAGGGCAAGGTCCGGCGGGCGAAGCTTTACTACCTCCGCGGACTGCGCGGCCGCGCTTCCCGCATCAAGGAGAAGGGGCGCGGGATGACGGCGGCGCCGGCGGCGGAGCAGCAGGCCGCGGAGTAGCGTGACAGCCCATCCCGGGTCCGGCATCGGCAGCGCCGGCGTCTCCCGGTCCGCTGCTTCCCGGCGCCGGTCCTGTTCCTGAACGAGGTCCCCATGTCCCGTGGCGGCGGCCGACGGCGGGCAGCTTGCCCGTTGGGAGCGGAAACCCCGGCGCACGACAGTTTCGATCCGCTGGCCTATGAGCTGCGCGCTCGGGCGGCGGGCAGGGTCCGGATCGCCGGCGTGGACGAGGCGGGCCGCGGCCCCCTTGCCGGGCCGGTGGTCGCCGCCGCGGTCATCCTGCCCGACGGACTGCTCATCCCGGGCGTGGCGGACTCGAAGCAGCTCACCGAGCAGCAGCGCGAGCGGCTCTATCCGGTCATCCTCCGGGAGGCAGTCGCCTACGGCATCGGCGTGGCGGACGAGCGGACCATCGAGACCAGGAACATCCGCGAGGCGGCGCTCCTTGCCATGGAAGCGGCGGTCGCGGCACTTCTGCCGCCGCCGGACCACCTGCTGATCGACGGCGCCTGCATCCTGCCGCGACTCTCCCTTTCCCAGCAGCCGATCGTCAAGGGCGACCATCTCAGCCATTCCATCGCCGCGGCGTCGATCCTCGCCAAGGTGACCCGGGACCGGCTGATGCTCGAGCTGCACGAACGGCACCCCCAGTACAATTTCCGCAAGCATAAGGGATACGGCACGGCCGAGCATCTCGCGCTGCTCCGGCAGCACGGGCCCTGCGACGCCCATCGCAGGACCTTCGAGCCACTCGCCGGCATGCTGCGGGAGAAGGCGTGAGCCTGCTCCGGAAGCTCATCGGCCGGTCGGGAGAGGACCGGGCGGCCCGGCATCTCGGCCGGCTCGGCTACCGCGTGCTGGAGCGCAACTACCGCTCCGGCCGGGGAGAGATCGACCTGATCTGCCTCGACCGGGAAACCCTGGTCTTCGTGGAGGTCAAGACGCGGAGGAGCGGGGCCTTCGGCGCGCCGGAGGAGGCTGTGGACCGGAGAAAGCAGGGGCGCATGGTCAAGGCGGCGCTGGCCTATCTCAGGGCCAGGCGGCTGCACCAGATGGCCTGCCGGTTCGATATCGTCTCCGTCACCGGGCCGGACGAAACCGGGGTGGCGGTCATCCGGAACGCCTTTGAGATGGACCGGGGGAGGTA
>CAZTXN010000052.1:3348-13021 GCA_964617655.1 uncultured Nitrospiraceae bacterium
CATGTCCAGGAAGCCTTATACGATAGGCATGGTCTCCCTCGGCTGTCCCAAGAACCAGGTGGACGCGGAGCAGATGCTCGGCGTGCTCGCGGGGCAGGGCTTCGCCCTGACGCCGGACCCGGCGGCCGCGGACGTGATCGTGGTGAACACCTGCGGGTTCATCGAGTCCGCCAAGGAGGAGTCCATCGAGGCGATCGTGGAGGCCGGCAGGATGAAGCGCGAGGGCCGCTGCCGCGCCCTGATCGTGGCGGGCTGCCTGGCCCAGCGGTACCGGGAGGAGCTCGCGCAGGAGCTGCCCGAGGCGGATGCGGTCATCGGCACCGCCGAGATCCCGAAGGTCGCGGGGATCGTCGAGCGGCTGCTGGGCGGCCGGGAGCGGGTCATCGCCGTCGGTGCGCCCGCTCTGGTGGCCGGCCTGCGGCGGATCAGCACTACGCCGCGCCATTACCGCCATCTCAAGATCGCCGAAGGGTGCAGCAACCGCTGTTCCTACTGCGCCATCCCGGTCATCCGGGGCGGGTTCCTGAGCCGCCCCAGCGGATCGGTGATCGACGAGGCGAAGCGGCTTGCGGACGAGGGCGCCCGGGAGCTCATCCTGCTGGCCCAGGACTCCACGCAGTACCGGGACCGGGACCTGGACCTGCCGAGGCTGCTCGCGCGGCTCGCGAAGGTGGCCGGACCGTCCTGGATCCGGCTGATGTACGTCCATCCAGCCCGCGTGACGGATGCGCTCATGGGCGTCCTGGCCGGGGAGGAGAAGCTCTGCCGGTACCTCGACCTGCCGGTCCAGCATATCGATGCCGGCGTGCTCAAGGCCATGAACCGGCCCGGCGGGCCGGACGACATCAAACGGACCATCGATGCGCTTCGCAGAAGGGTCCCGGGCATCAGCCTGCGGACCTCGCTGATCGTCGGGTTCCCCGGAGAGACCGAGGCGGCCTTCCGGCGGCTCCAGGCCTTCGTGCGGGAGCATGCCTTCGAGCATCTGGGGGTATTCACCTGGTCGCCGGAGGAGGGGACGCCGGCAGCGGGATTTCCGGGCAGGGTGCCGAAGGAGATCGCCCGCGAACGGCAGGACAAGATCATGGCCGCGCAGGCAAAGGTATCGCTCGCGAAGAACCGGTCGCTCGTCGGCAAAAGGGTCCGGGTCCTGGTCGACGGGCTGGAGGACCTGACGCTCCTCGGGAGGACCGAGGGCCAGGCGCCGGAGATCGACGGCGTGGTTTACCTGTCCGGGATCGAGGCCGCGCCGGGCGAGTTCGTCGAGGCGGTCATCACCGATGCCCGGGAGTATGATATCGTTGGTGAAGGTGTTTTGCCGGGGCAGTGACCGGCGGTCGCGGAGGTCGGCGCGGGCCGGGAACGACGCAACAAAGGAGAATATGAGGGATGAGAAAGTTCGTTGCGGTCCTGATGCTGGCGGTCTTCCTGGCATCGATGGTCGGCTGCGCAGGGAAGCGCGGAGTCGCGCCGGGCCAGTTGAAGAAGCAGTCCGCTCCGGGGCAGATGAAGAAGATCAAGTAGCAGCCGGGGGCATCCGGCCGGCTCACGGACGGAGGACCGCCTGCCGCGGCATCCACTCGGGTGTGCGGCCGAGAGGCGTCGAGTCTCTCATGTATCTCTACCCGTTCATTCTCCGGCAGCGGCCGATTGCCCTGCCGGATGCCGCCGCGTGGATGTCAGGAGCAAGCTCCTTCTGGACGGGGCGTCCCCCGGCGTGGTAGACTGCCGGCATGCTCACCGCGCTCGCCGTCTTCCTCATCACCTATGTCTTCGTGGGCCTGACCCAGGTCCCGCGTATTCCCATCAACCGGCCGGCCGGCGCGCTGGTGGGCGCCGTGCTGATGGTCGTCACCGGCGTGCTTACCCTGGACCAGGCCTTCAGCGCCGTGGACATGCATACCCTCCTGCTGCTCCTGGGGATGATGATCATCACGGTCTATCTCCGGACCGCCGGGTTCTTCGAGCTCACGGCCTCGGGCATCCTGGCCGTCGCCCGCACGCCGGTCCAGCTCCTGGCGCTGGTGGCGGTCTCGGGCGCGCTGCTCTCGGCGCTCTTCGTGAACGATACGATCTGCCTGCTCTTTACGCCCATCCTGCTCGCGGTGACGGTCCAGCTCGGGGTCAATCCCGTGCCCTACCTCCTCGCGCTCGCCACGGCCTCGAACATCGGGAGCGTCATGACCGTGACCGGCAACCCCCAGAACATGCTGATCGGCATCGCCTCGGGCATCCCGTACCTCTCGTTCCTCTCCGCCCTCGCGCCGGTGGCGCTGCTCGGCACGGCGGTGAGCATCGGGGTGATCTGGCTGCTCTATCGCCGGGAGATCACCACCGCGCCCTTCGACCGGAAGGCGCAGATGCCGGCGCCGCAGGTCAAGCGGGCGCTCCTGGTCAAGTCGCTGCTCGCGAGCGGGGGGGTCCTGGTCTTCTTCTCCCTCGGCCATCCCTATTCGCTCGTGGCCGTGGCCGGCGCCGTGGCCCTGATGCTGACCGGAAAGGAGAGCACGGAGCATATCCTCGAGAGCGTTGACTGGACGCTGCTGCTCTTCTTCGCCGGCCTCTTCATCGTCATGCACGGCGTGGAGGTCTCGGGCCTGGCGGACCTGGTGCTCCGGCAGGCCGGGGGGCTGCAGGACGCGTCGCCGCTCGGCAGGATCGCGGGGCTCTCGCTCGTCTCGGCCGCGCTCTCGAACCTCGTGAGCAACGTTCCCGCGGTCATGCTGCTCCGGCCCCTGGTGGAGTCCCTGGGCGGCGACCGCACCGACTGGCTCGCCCTGGCCATGAGCAGCACGCTGGCCGGGAACTTCACGCTCATCGGGTCCGTGGCCAACCTGATCGTGGTGCAGCAGGCCCGGCGCCAGGTCTCCATCGGGTTCCTGGAATACTTCCGCGCCGGAGCGGTGATCACCATCGCCACCCTGGCCATCGGCATCCTGGTCCTCGCGGCAGGTGCGGACGCAGCCGCGGGTGGCGCACCGCGGAAAGCGGCGGAGACGGCGGCCGCGCGGCAGACAGCCTTCACCGTGGTCCCCGCGGACCCGGACGCACCGGTCCGCAGGTTCACGGTGGCGCTGCTCTGCGATGACGACGCCTCGCGCATCCGGGGGCTCCAGGGATTCCGGCGGCTCGCGCCGGGCGAGGCGGCGCTCTTCGTCTTCGATCCGCCCCAGCGGACCGAGTTCTGGATGGCCGGCGTGGCCTATCCCATCGACATCATCTATACGGACAGCCAGGGCCGGGTACGGCAGGTCTATGCCGACCGCAGGCCCGGGAGCAGGGAGACCTTTCCCTCGGCCGGTCCGGTCCGGTGGGCCATCGAGACCGCTGCAGGGTCCGGAATCCGGCCGGGGGACCGGATCGTGTTCGATGGCGCAGGGGGACGCTGACGCGCTTCCTGCTCCCTCTTCCGGAACGGCTCTGCTATACTAAAGCAACCGCGGTCATTACTGTTAAATCACAACGACATCCCCCTCGCCCAACCCTCTCCCCCGGGGGGCGAGGATAAAGTCGAGGGGCTTGGAAGAGCCGAACTGAAGTGCGCATGGAGCAGCAGCACGTCTTTCTGCAGGAGGATGGCGGCGACCATGGCGGGAGAGGCGACGCACGCGGCGCCCGGAAGGGTGCGGGGGCCCCAACGGTTCGTGCTGGTGGTGGACGGGAGCGTCCGGGACGCCGGGTTCACGGCGATGCTGCTCCAGAGGTTCGGCTATGCGTCCCTCATGGCCCGTTCCGGCGAAGAGGCCCTGGAACTGATGGCCGTCGCGCCGCCGTCGCTGGTGGTGACGGAACTGGTGCTTCCCGGCATGAACGGGTTTGACCTCTTCGAGCGGATCAAGCGCGATCCGCGCGCGCATGCGGCGCCGGTCATCATACAGACCAAGATCGCAGACCCCGAAACCGAGGACCGGTGCAGGAGGTCCGGCTGCGCCGGGTGCCTCAACAAACCGGTGCAGCATGACGAGCTCTACCGGGCCGTGCAGCAGGCGCTCGAACCCACGCCGCGCCGGAACATCCGGATACGGGTGCATCTCAAGGCTGTGATCGACGGGATCTCCGTTGAGGGCGAGTTCGTGACCGTCCTTTCCGATGCCGGTCTCTTCGTGAACACCCTCGAGCCCCGTGCTGTGGGCACGCAGCATCTGGTGTCCTTTGCGCTCGGCCCGCGGGTGATCCGCGCGGACGGTCTGGTGCTCTATGCCTACCGGTTCGGCAACAGCGCAGGGAAGGAGCCGGGCATGGGCATGCGGTTCCTGAACCTGTCGCCCGTGGACCGGGACGTGATCCAGGAGCTCATTGGACAGCGGGTCCGGCCCGCGGTGACCCCGCAGCAGACCGTGTGAGCCGCCTGCATACAGGCCTTGGGGGCCGGGCAGGACGGACGGAACTGCGGCGGCGGGAACAGAATGCCACCAGGACCAGGTAAGGGAGACGGGACCGATGACAGAGGTCAAGGCCGACCGGGAGGCGAGAAAGAACCAGTTCGTGATGGTCGTGGACGGGGACTCCCGGGACCTGCTCACCACGGGCATGCTGCTCCAGAACTTCGGCTACACGGTCACCACGGCCAAGCGGGCCGAGGAGGCCCGCGACCTCATCGCCGTGGCGGTGCCGTCGCTCCTGGTGATGGAGCTGATCCTGCCCGGCATGGACGGCTTCGCGCTGCTGGCCCATCTGCGGCGCGAGCCGAGCCTTGCGAAACTGCCGGTGATCGTCCAGACCGCGCTGCCGGATGTGAAGGTCGAGAAGGAATGCCGCGAAGCAGGCTGTACGCTTTTCCTGCGGAAGCCGGTGGGGCCTGACACGCTCTACCGGGCCATCCAGTCCACGCTCGAGCCCACACCGCGCAGGAACCTTCGCATCACCACCTATCTCCATGTCTCTGTGGGCGATGAACAGCTCGGCAAGGAGCTGGTGACCTCCCTTTCCGAAGGCGGTATATTCGTCAAGACGCTCGGGCCCCGCGCCCTCGGGACCCGCCACGAGGTGAGCTTCATGGTGACCGGACGGGTGGTCGCCGTGGAGGCCAAGGTGCTCTATGTCTACCGCTTCGGCGAGGGGCCGCAGAAGGAGCCGGGCATGGGCATGCTCTTCACCCGCATCGCACCCGGTGACCTGGAGTATCTCCGGGAGTTCATTCGCTCGCAGTTCACCCCGCAGCTCGGTCCGCGCTGACCGCCTGCCTGCATCTCATTCCCCGGGACCGCTCTGCGTCCCTGGTCCGCTCCGGCCGGCTGACCAGCGGACCACCCGATGACACCCCGCTACGTTCCGCCGTTCTTCCAGGTCCGGATCCAGTCATCCATTCCGTCGGGCGGCATGGGCTTCGAGAAGAGGAATCCCTGGCCGAAGGGGCAGTCCATGCCGCGGATGGCGTTGAGCTGGTCGTCGAGCTCCACGCCCTCGGCGATCACGTCGACCTTGAGGCTCTGGGCAAGGGCAACGATGGTCTTGACGATCTCCTGGTTCTCAGCGGTCATCCGGGAGATGAACTCCCGGTCGATCTTGAGCGCCGTGACCGGGAAGTTGTGCAGGTAGCTCAGGGAGGAATAGCCGGTGCCGAAGTCGTCGAGATGGAGGTGCACGCCCATCTCCCGGAGCTTCGACATGGAGGCGATGGCCGTGGCGGTATGCTCGAGCAGCACGCTCTCGGTCACCTCCAGGGCAAGGTCGCCCGGCCGGATCTGCTCCTCATCCAGCAGAGACGCCACGTGCTTGACGAAACCGGCCTGGAGCAGGGCCTTGCTCGAGATGTTGACGCTCATGGTGAGCGGAGGGTCCGCGGGATGCTTCTCCTGCCAGGCCCGGAGCTGGCGGCAGGCATTGCGCAGGATCCAGTCGCTCAGCGGGACGATCAGGTTCGTCTCCTCTGCCAGAGGGATGAAGTCGAGCGGGTAGATAATGCCGCGCGAGGGGTGGTCCCACCGGACAAGGGCCTCGAAGCCGGTGAGGCCGTGGGTCTTGAGGTCCACGATCGGCTGGTAGTGAAGCACGAACCCCTGCTGTCGCTCCACGGCCGCCCGGAGATCTGCCTCGAGCTGGAGGCGGTCGATGATGCCGGCATGCATGGCCGAATCGAAGAACTCGTGACGCGATCCGCCCGCGGCCTTGGCCTCGTACATGGCGATGTCCGCGTCCCGGAGGATCTGCTCGGGCCAGTCATACCGGTCGGACCGCAGGGCGATGCCGATGCTCTGGGAGCTGAAGATCTCGTGGCCGTCGATGGCATGGGGAGGGCCGAGGCTGACCTCGATGCGGCGGGCGATCTCCTCGGCGTCCGCGGAATCCTCGATGTTCTCGAGCAGGATGGCGAACTCGTCCCCGCCCAGCCGCGCGACGGTGTCGCCCGGACGGAGGCAGGCCTTGAGCCGGTCGCCCACCGCGGTCAGGAGCCGGTCCCCCACCACATGGCCCATGCTGTCGTTGATCACCTTGAACCGGTCGAGGTCGATGAAGAGCACGGCGTAGAGGTAGTCCGGATGGCGCCGGGCGCTGGCGATGACATGCTCCAGGCGGTCCATGAAGAGCGCCCGGTTCGGCAGACCGGTGAGCGCGTCATGGAAGGCGTCATAGATGAGCTGCTGTTCGGCGTTCTTGCGCGCCGTGGTGTCGGTCTGGGAGCCGGCCATGCGCGTGGCGCGGCCGTCGGCATCGCGGATGGCCAGGCCGCGGGAGATTACCCACCGGTAGGAGCCGTCCTGGTGCCGGATGCGGTGCTCAATCTCGAAATGCGGCGTCTGGCCATTGATGTGGGCGGACAGCTTTGCCTCGAGCTGCTCCCGGTCCGCCGGGTGAGCGCGGCCCAGCCATTCATCGGGGGATGAACCGACATCGTCGTCACCGTAGCCGAGCATTTCCTTCCAGCGGATGGAATAATACACCCGGTTGGTTCGAAGGTCCCAGTCCCAGAGGCCATCGTTTGCTCCGCGCGCCGCCAGGGCGTAGCGCTCCTCGTTCTCGCGCAGCGCCAGCTCCGCCTGCCGACGGTCCCGGATCTCCTGGGAGAGCTCCTCGTAGTTCTCCTTCAGCGCCGTGCTCATGTGGTTGAAGTGGTCCGCGAGCTCGCCGAACTCGGTCCGGTCGTCGAGCGCGATGCGGTGGCTGAGGTCCCCGGACGCGATGGCGCGGGTCGCCTCGACGAGGGTATTGATGGGACGGGTGACCGAGCGCGCGAGATGGAATGCCACGGCGGCGCCGAGCACGAAGGTGGCGCCGATGGTCAGGAAGAGGATGATCCGGGCCAGGCGGACCTTGCGCATGGCCGCCCCGGTGGTCGCCTCGAGGTTCCTGCTGGCCTCGATGGACATCTCCTCGGTCCGCATCAGCAGCTCGCTCCCGATGGCGGCGGCATCGAGCTTCAGCCGGTCGATGCGGGCCCGGTTCGCCGATGCGGTGATGTAGTAGCTCAGGGCGTCCTGGTAGGCGAGGATGCGCTCCTGCACCTCGTCGATCCGCCGCGCCACCGGCTGGTCGTGGTGGCATCTGCTGCAGGCCCCGGCCGCCTCGGTCAGCTTCGTCACGTTCTCGACGATGACGTCCACCTTGTGGCCGAGCATGGTATGGACGGTATAGAGGTCCGACTGGACGGTCTGGATCGAGATGATGAGGTGCTGCCGCAGGTTCTCGATGCGGTGCAGGTTCACCAGCCTGCCGAGCTCGGCGGTGGTGCTGGTGATGGAGAGCGTGGCGAGGCCCGCGCCCGAGGCCGACAGGAGGAAGAGCAGCAGGAGCGAGACGATGATCTTTCGTTTCATGGATAGGCCCGCCCTTTTCCGGCGGCGCGTCTACTCGTTGCGGTACCGGTAGGTACGGATGTCGATGCCTGCCTGGTCCGCCAGGTCGTAGACCGGCTGGTAGTCCTTCTCCGAGGTCTCGATGAACCGGAGGGCGCCGAACTTCTTCAGCACCTCCCTGCCGGCGGGGTCGCTCTCCAGACCGAGAAGCGCGTCCTTCAGCATCTCCCGGATGGCGGGATCGAGGTCCCTGCGCACGCAGAGGCCGTTCGAGGGCACCCAGGGGGACCGTTCGAGGATCACCAGGTCCCGGTCCACGCGGGGGTCGTCCTTGCGCACGCGGTCATAGATGCTGTGCTTCGCCGCGCCCACATCGGCCTTCCGGTCCAGCACGGCCCGGATGGCCGCGTCATGGCTGCCGGTGAAGAAGGATTCGCTGAAGTACCGGTCAATGTCCACGATGCCGTTCCGCCTGAGCCAGGCAAGGGGAAAGATATATCCAGCCGTGGTCGCTTTCTCCACGTAGGCCATGCGCTTTCCCTTCATGTCCCCCACGGTCCGGATGCCGCTGTCCCTCCGCACGAAGAGGTAGCCCTGGTAGCTCGAGGTGCCGTCCAGGTTCACCGGCCGGGCGATGGCGATGACCTGAAGCTTCTGATGCGCCAGAGCGCCGGTAAAGGAGCCGAAGAATGCGCCGTCCATCCTCTCGGTGGTGAAGCTCTCGATGATGTTCCCGTAGCGTGAGAGGATGGTGAACTTCACCGGGATGCCTGTCCGGCGGGACAGGTATTCGCCCAGGGGCTTGAAGCGCTCCATCTGCTTGAAGATGTTCATCTCCGGGATGAGGCCGATCAGGAGATGCTGCCGCGCAGCCGGGGCCGAAGGCGCTGCGGCAGGGATGAGCAGCGCGGCGGTCAGGGCGGACAGGAGCAGGAGGGAGCGAAGGCGCATGGGCACGGTCCTCTCAAGAGGCTACGGGGTCCAAGATCGCAGAGAATAAAGCTGTTCAATACTCACATTTTATAATGGTAATGTCAATGTAATATTGTCTTGAGCGGCAAGCATTCGGCGGTCTATGCTGAATGATACGGTTCGGACAGTCTATCGCTTGACATTTCAATAAAAATATAATAATATTTGCATGTATTTTGATATGCAAGGGGGGCATGCATGCTGTCGACCGAGAAGCGCATCGAGCTGCTGCGGATCATCGCCCATCCGGCGCGGATCCGGATCCTGGAGGAGCTGACCGAGGGGGTCAAATGCGTGAGCGACTTCGAGGAGATGCTGGAGATCAGCCAGCCGAACGTCTCCCAGCACCTCTCGCTCCTCCGCTCCCACGGGGTGGTGGACTATTTCGTCGACGGCAGGCTCAAGTGCTATTTTCTTCGGGAGCCCTTCATCCCCGACCTCATTCAGCTTCTGAAGAAGGAGTACGAGGACGACATTCCCGCTCCGGCCTGCTGCCCGGTCACGAAGCGGGGGACCTATCCGGGCGAGCGGCGGCGCTAATGCCCGTACCGGCTGACGCGCAGCTCCGGACGGCACTGACCATAGTCGCGTTCTGCAGGAAGGAGGATGCCATGGAGAGAGAGATCGTGCTGTTCCTGACCACGACGCCCTACAGCTTCGAGAACACCCATACGGTCCTGAGGCTGGCCGACGCCGCCCTGCGCCGCGGCAGGAAGGTGCGCCTGATCGCCTCGAACGACGGCGTCTTCTCGATCGTGAAGGGCCAGGTCCCGCGGTCCCTGGCCGCGCTCGAGGATCTCGTCGGCCGCGGACTGAAAGTGGATATCTGAACGGGCTGCATGCAGACCCGCGGTCTTGCGGGCGAGGACTCGGTGGAAGGCGGCGCCCTGAGCAACCTGAAGGGCCTCTTTGCCGTCATCAAGACCGACCCGGTCTTTCTCACCCTGGGCGTGTAGGAGGGAGCATGA
>CAZTXN010000052.1:13121-15955 GCA_964617655.1 uncultured Nitrospiraceae bacterium
AGCGTCCCGGCCGCGGTCTATGCGCTGGACGAGGACCTGCGGCTTCGGGGCCTGGGGCCGGAGGCGGACGTGGGGCCGGCCCGAAGGATCGATTACGATACGCTGGTGGACCTGATCACGAAGGCGGACCAGGTGCACGGCGCATTCTAGGTGTCTCTCGCGGGGGAGGAAGACATGGCTAAGATCGTTGTGCTGGGAGGGTCGTTCGGCGGTCTGACCGCGGCCCTGGAGGTCAAGCGCCGCCTGGGCAGCAGGGCGGAGGTGACGGTGGTGAGCGACGACGACCGGTTCGTCTTCCTGCCGTCCCTGCCCTGGCTCATCATGGGATGGAGGAGGCCGGAAGACATCACGCTCAGCGTGAGCGCCATCCTGGGGCCGAAGGGGATCGCGTTCCTGCATGACGCCGCGAAGCAGGTGGATGCCGATGCATCGAAGATCGTCACTGCCGGGGGAAAAGAGCTGCCCTATGATCATCTGGTCATATCCACCGGTCCGCACCTTGCCTTTGACGAGATCCCCGGCCTCGGCCCGGAGACGGGATATACGGCCTGCACCTTCACGCTCGATCACGGGCTGAAGGCCGCGGCTGACTGGAAGAAGGTCCTCGAGGACCCCGGACCGGTCGTGCTCGGCTCGTCCCAGATGGTCTCCTGCTTCGGCCCGTCCTACGAGCTGGCCTTCGAGATGGATGCGGAGCTCCGCCGCCGCCGGATGCGCCACAAGGTGCCGATCACCTATCTCACGTCCGAGCCCTGGCTGGGCCATATGGGCGTGGGCGGGCTGGGCGCCTCGAAGACCTTCCTCGAGCATGAGTTCGCCCTGCGCGACATCAAGCCGCTGGTGAGCCAGGCCATTCAGGAGGTCGCACCGGGCGAGGTCAGGTTGAAGGACGGGAACAAGGTCCCGTTCAAGCTCGCCATGATCGCTCCGCCTTTCAAGGGCGTGCCCGCGGTCGCGCCGCTCGGGAATCCCCGTGGTTTCATTCCTGTGGACAAGCAGTACCGCCACACCAAGTACCGGAACATCTTCGCCATCGGCGTTGCAATGGCGATCGCGCCGCCCGAAGCCACGCCGGTGCCGACCGGTGTGCCGAAGACCGGGTTCATGACCGTCCAGATGGCCAAGACCGCGGCCGCGACCATCGCGGCCGACATCACCGGCAGACCACAGCCGGCACCCGATGAGCTGGGCGTCGTCTGCCTCATGGACATGGGGAGGACGGCCGCCCTCATGAAGGCCTACCCGGTCCTGCCGCCGCGCCAGAGCTCGTACATGAAGAAGGCGGTCTGGGCGAAGTGGCTCAAGCTTGCTTTTGAGCGGTATTTTCTGTATAAGATGAAGCACGGCATGAGCGCATTGCCGTAGGAAAGGGAGGTTCCCATGCTCGTACGCCTCTATTTCAACGATCCGCCGGGCGGCCGCTGAGCGAGGATCAGCGCCGCGGTCGCGGAGCTGGAGAAGCGGTATTCCTTCACCACCGAGATCGTCAAGAAGTCAAGCTTCGGCCTGATGCAGCGGATGAAGCTGCCGAAGTTCCCGGCGATCGAGATCAACGGGACCGTGGTCTTCGAGGGCTGCGAGGTCACGCAGGAGCAGCTCGAGGCCGCGGTCCGGGAGCGGCAGGGGAAGTGAGCGGCAGCCTATGACCTGCGTCATAGGCGCGGTCCCTGCCTGATGGTATGATCGCTCCATGGACCATCCGCGCCATTCCGTCCGGCATCTCCGCTACGCAGTGCAGCTCGGCATTCTCGCCCTCACGCTCGCGGCGGGCTGGCAGTTCTCCCAGTTCGTCCTGCATTTCGAGGACCCCTCGCAGCCCTTCGTGCAGCGTCCGCCCTCGGTGGACGCGTACCTGCCCATCGGCGCACTGATGGCCTTCAAGTACTTCGTCCTGACCGGCATCGTCGAGCCCATGCATCCCTCGGGGCTCATCCTCTTCATCGCCATCATCGGCGTCTCGTTCCTGCTCCGGAAGGGCTTCTGCGGATGGATCTGCCCCGTGGGCACGGTCTCCCAGTTCGTCTGGATGGCCGGGGAGAAGCTCCTGGGCAGGAACTATCGTATCGAGAAGTACACGGACATCGGGCTCCGGAGCATCAAGTACGTCATCCTGTTCTTCTTCTTCTGGGTGATCGTGGTGGCCATGGGCGCCACCATGATCCTCATGTTCTTCCTCTCGGACTACTACAAGGTGGCGGACGTGAAGATGCTGAAGTTCTTCACCGACATGTCGACCCTCTCGATGTGGGTCATGGGCATCCTCGTCCTGCTCTCGCTGGTCTACAAGAACTTCTGGTGCCGCTACCTCTGCCCCTACGGCGCGCTGCTCGGCCTGCTTGCCCTCCTGAGCCCGGCGCGGGTGCGGCGGAGCGAGGACGCCTGCGTCCATTGCCGGGCCTGCTCGGACCACTGCCCCGCTCTCATCGACGTGGAGCGGAAGGCGTCCGTGCGGTCGGCGGAGTGCATCGGCTGCATGACCTGCGTCAGCCGCTGCCCTGCGCCGGGCGCCCTGGAGATGACCGTCCAGGCCGGCAGGCGCAGCGCCGTTTTGCGGCCCGCGCTCTACGCCGCAGCCCTCGTGGGCCTGTTCTACCTTGTCGTCGGCATCGGCGTGCTGACGGACAACTGGCATTCCAAGATCCCCTACGAGGAGTACCAGCGCCTCGTCCCCCGCATCTCCGAGTTCCGCCACCCCTGACCGAAGAGGTAACGAGCGAAGGTCCGGACCGCGAAGGCGCGAGGCTCGCGAGGACAGCCGGTCCCTTCCGGGGATCGACCCCTGCCACGACGAGGCCCGCCTTTCCCTGTCCGGCCCTGTGCGGCTGTGCTATCAT
>CAZTXN010000053.1:0-15804 GCA_964617655.1 uncultured Nitrospiraceae bacterium
ATGGAGGGCAATCTTTACTGCCCAGGTCTCTTATTTTCTACACTACCAAAGAATTGCAACCCTGGTGCGAAGGGTACAGCCCCCCTTGAACCAAAAGGGGGGCCGGCCCTCCTCGTTCGTTTATTTCTTTAAAAAATGAACCCCATGCCGACATTGATCTGGTCGATCTTGTTCTCGTCCAGGCCCGCCGTTCCCTTGCCGGCCGGCAGGCTCGATGCCGTGTCCCGCGCCTGATAATCGGCCTTCAGGACCACCTGAGGATGGGGCTTGAAGCCGATACCCGCTGTGATCACGGTCCGGTCCAGGGTCAGATCGCGCGTACCCGTAAAGACCTCTTTATGCGTGTCATAGGCTTCATAGCGCACAAAGGGCGTCAGCGACATCTCGGAATCGGACTTCATCAGTTTCATGACATCATAGCCCGCTTCCACGTACCAACCCGCGACCTCCTTGCCCACGTTCCCGGGAGGCGCCGCCTGCATCGCGTCGTTGCCGTCGAGGGACCCTTGCGTATACAGGCCCCGCAGTTGGAGGCCCTTATGCTGAAAATCCGCATGGACCTCCCAGAGGCTCACTGTCGCTTCTTTTTCTTCACCCGGCCCGGGCAACGGGTCCTGGCTCCGCCCGATGCCGTGGCCGGCCCTGCCGAGATAGTAGGCGCCTCCGACGGTGAATGCGTCGGCAAGCGCGTAATCAAGACGGGCCAGGCCTGCCCAGACGTCGGCATTGATCTCGGCGCCCTGCTGCCTTCCGCCCCTGATCCAGTCTCCTCTGTTGAAGCGGTCGGCCCGCAGCCCGTTCACGAGCGCAACCTTGTATTCCAGATTGCCGAACTCGCCGAAGCCCATGATCCCGATGTCGCGCCAGGTGCTCGGAAGGATGTTCCGCTCCACATCGGGCCGCAGCACGCCGTTGAAGACCGTGGGCTCATGCAGTTCGTTCACCAGTCCCACCGGCATCAGCATCAGGCCCGTGCGCAGGTTGAACTGCTCGGACAGCAGAAAATCAAGATACATGAACTCCAGGTACACCTCCGCAGTGCGCGTGCTTCTGACGGCCGGTGTGACGCCGGAGGTGCTCGCGCCCACGTTCTTGATGCCTGCGTGCTCGAACTCGAGCTCCGCGTTCATCACGATCCAGTCGTTGAACTTGTATCCGCCATACAGCACGAACCGCAGGGCGTCGGCAAAGTCCTTTTTCGATCCCGAAAGGTAATTTTCGTACACGATCTCGCCGTATCCGCCCAGCGAAAGCCCTTTCTCCACTCCATATACCTTTGATGCCGCTGGTCCCAGCCCCATGAAACTCTCGTACTTCGGCTCGGCCACCGCTCCGAGCTTCAGTTTCTCCATATCCTCGGTCAGCGCCCGGATCTGCCGCCTGATCTCCGCTATATCTGCCTCCTCGGCAAACGACCATCCCGGAATAAGCATATGAGCGAACAACACAGCCGACACCACGAGTACACCGGTCTTTCTCATCATCCTGTCCCCTTTCAATTAGATATTGATATTCATTATCAATTAAATCACCAGAAAAAAGACCTTCCTTTTCAGTCACGCAGAAGAGGTAGACTCGGTCCGGTCAAGCACCGCTTCAAGAATGCTGCTCTTCTCGACATCCGTCAACAGTTCTGATGCACGCTGGAATCTGACATAATCCGCGCCGAAGCCCAGCATTACGTCCATATAGGCCATTGCTGCATCATCCCTGCTCATGCCGTACCTCCTTTCTCGTCATCGACGTCCTGATCGTGCATCTTGGATTTGTTCCCGCGATGCACACCGTGTATTACACCTTCTTCACAAAGATCTCCCGGGTGATCTCCTTGTCTACGGCCACCATGGTCTCTCCCAGCTGGATCACGTAGGACGGCTTCTTCTGGTGGAGCTTGACCATACTGCCGGGAACCACCCCCATTGCCGTGAGCCGATCAAGGCGGGAATGCGAGCCCGGGGTCATGAACACGATCTTCGCCTCTTCTCCAGGGAGCAGCTCCGCGAGGGGGCCGACGAGCGGACGGACCTCGCGCTTGAACATCGAGCAGCACTCGCCCCGCGGGATCGGTTTTCCGTCCGGGGCGTTCGGCGGATGCCCCAGGAACGTGCAGACGCTGTCGGTCACCTCAGCGGAAAGAATGTGCTCGAACTTGCACGCCTCGGCCTCTGCGCCCTTCAGATCGAAGAGGTCCTGGAACATCCGCAGCGAGAGACGATGCCGCCGGATGAGCTCCTTGGCCCGCTTCTCCCCCTTCGGCAGAAGTTCGACCTCCTGACCGCGAACGCCGATCCAGCTGTCCTTCTCCAGGGTCTTCAGGACCTCATCGCCGCTCTCCATGCTGATGCCCTCGCGAAGGGCGTTGAGGGCAAGCTTCCCATCTTCCCGGAGCGTCCAGATGAGCTCCAGCAGCTCATCCTCTTTCTCTATTTCCGGTATGACGCAGAGCGCCGGATGGCCCGCTTGCCCTTCTCCGCCGCGTACCGTATGCTGGTCGTGCATGGTCGTCTCCTTTCATTGCTACCGTACTAACCGTAACCTGCTAAAAGGTCGCCTTCAGCGTCCTCAGCACCCAGTTCAGTACGCCACCGACGGCAAAGGCAAAGGGGAAAATGAACGCCACCATCGCCAGGGCCGTCCGCATGCCGCGTTCCTTCACCATCATGAAGAAATTGGCGATGCAGGGCACGAAGAGGGTGATCACGACGATGCTCACCACGACCTGGACAGGGTCCATCATGCCCTCTTTCGCCATGACGAACAGGCCGGCGGCGCCGTAATCCCTCCTGAGGAACCCGATGATGAACGCCTCCGCTGCCTTGCTCGGCAGCCCGAGCAGGCCCACGACAAGAGGATCGGTCATCTTCTGCAGATACTCCAGTGCTCCGATCTTGTGGGCCACGAAGAGAATGAAGGTGCCGAGCACGAAGAGCGGCACCGCCTCTTTCAGGTACCATTGCACCCGTGCCATCGTCTTGATCACGATGTTCGTGAACTGGGGAACACGGATGGGCGGCAGCTCCAGCACGAAGTCGGACGGGTCCCCCGGGACGATCTTGGCCGCCACGTAACCCACCATGAGCATGACGCCGATGACCGATCCCACCCAAACGACCGTCGCGAGGCCGGATACGCCCGCCACCATGCCAAGGATGACGCCGAGCTGGGCCGAACAGGGAATGCCCAGGGCCAGGAGCAGGGTCACGAGGATACGCTCCTTGCGCGTCTCGAGGATGCGGGTCGTGAGCGTTGCCATGGTCACGCACCCGAGACCCAGCACCATGGGCAGCACCGCCTTGCCGTTCAGTCCCATCACCCGGAAGACGCGGTTGACCATGACGGCCAGCCGCGGCAGGTATCCCGAGTCCTCGAGCACCCCGAAGGCAAGGAAGAAGAATCCCACGATGGGCAGCACGATGGCGATGGCATAGGTGATTGCCATGGTGATGACGCCGTACTCGCCGACGAGCAGTTCCTGCAGCAGCGGCACGGGCAGTACATACTCGATGATCCGTGTCGCCCAGGGATTGATATACTCCCCGAAGACGCCCTCTTCGAGCAGGTCCACCATCTCGCCGGCGCCGAGGACGCCGACGAACTGATAGATCAGGTAGAGGACGGCAAGCAGGATGGGGAGGCCGTAGACCGGATGGGTGGAGAGGTTGCCGATGTGATGAGCGATCTCGGAGCCTTTTCCGGCTGCATGCGTGGTCATCACCTGGCCCAGAAGCTCGTCCGCCCTTCTGAGACGCCGCTGGTTGACCACATAGCCCAGCGAGTTATGGAACCGCGCCTGCGTCTCCTGGCGGATGCGGTCGATCTCCGCTACCACGTGGTCCTTGAGGCGCGCATGGAGCCATTCCCGGAGGCTCTCATCGCCCGCAAGCACCATGAGCGCAAGCGATCGCTTGGTGATCGGCGCATCGGGCAGCAGTGCCGAGATATCGCGGATCCCCGCCTCGATCTCGGTCTCGTAGGTGATCTCCAGCGATGCCTGCCTCGGCATCGACAAGCTCTTGATCAGTTTATCGATGCCGGAACGGCGCGTTGCCACGGTCTTGACCACCTCGATCCCCAGCAGGGAGCCGAGCTTCTCCTGGTCCACGGCGATGCCCCTGCTGCGCGCTTCGTCATCCATGTTCAGGTCCAGGATGAACGGCAGCCCCATTTCCGCAAGCTGGATCGTAATGACCAGGCCCCGCCGCAGGTTCTTGGTGTCCGCGACCTGCACCACCACGCCGGCGCGGTCCGCCAGGAGCATGTCCCGGGTCACCCGCTCGTCCTCGGACATGGGCACCAGGCTGTTCACGCCGGGCGTGTCCACCACGACCGTCCGCACCTTGTTGATCACCGCGTTCCCGTAGGCCACCTCGACCGTGGTTCCCGGATAGTTCGAGACGGTGACATATTTACCGGTCAGGAGGCCGAAGAGCGCGCTCTTTCCCACATTGGGGTTGCCGATGAGGAGGACCCGGTCGAGATCGCCGCGCTGCTCCCTGCCGTCCGATGCATCGTGATCATGCATGCCCTGTCCCTTCCCTGGTTTCCCTATCGGGAACCTTCCTCCGAACGCGTACCATGGTCCTGGCAGACGCTGCAGAGGCCGTACAGCTCCAACCGGTGGCTCTGTACCAGGAACCGGTTCTTCCTCGCCACATCCTGCTGGAGCCGTTCGATCTGCTCGTTCTCGAACTCCATGATCGCGCCGCAGCGGGTGCAGATGAGATGGTCATGGTGTTCGTCCGAGGCGTGGTACTCATACCGGCTGACGCCGTCCTCGAACCGCCGCTCGTCCGCCACGCCCGCCTTTGCGAGAAGCTTGAGCGTGCGGTAGACCGTGGCATATCCGATCCCCGGATCGCTCCGGTGGACGACGCTGTAGAGCTCCTCTGCGCTCAGGTGGCGTCCGGCAGACACGAAGGCCTTGAGGATCTGGTCCCTCTGCCGCGTAGACTTGAGCCCCTGGACCGCCAGATAGGAGGCTAGCTGTTCGGCTGGTCTGCGTTTCATGGCATCATGGTGAATTTGATAACCATTATCAACGAATGATTAATACCATCAGACGCTCGTATCTGTCAAGAACTAATTTCCATTTGGCGTTGAATAATGCGAACGGCCGTTCCCCGCTTTCTCGGGAAACGGCCGGAACAATGCTTCGGGAAGATTTTTATCTTCTTATTTCAATTGGTTATCCCGCTCCATATTCCATTTCACCCAGTCATCCATGTCCTTCTGGGGATCGAAATCTTGGGGCTTGGAGGCCACCCCCTGGGGAGAGATGCTGATCTGCTGGAAGGATTTCACGATGACGTGCCATTCTTCCATCGTGACCTCATGGTACGGCGGCGGGACCTCATGGGGCCCAGGCACCGGCACGGGCGCCGCGAATCCTCCTGGAGGCGGAGCGGCAGGCTGGGACCGCTGCATGCCGTCCACAGCGACCGTTCCGTCATAGACCTTTACCAGCGCGCTGTTATCTTCGTTCACATTGACCCGGTATACGGTCCCCCGGACCCCGGCGACGGCGTTCACCGTCTTGACCTCGATCCTCGAATCCGCGGTATAGAGCTTCTTTACGCTCGCCCAGAGCTTGCCTACTCCCATGTCCACGCGGACCTTCTTGCTCTTGGTCTTCGTATCGAAGGAGAGGTCCTCCATGCGGATCACGGACCGCTCCGCAAAGCGCATGATCGTGCCGTCCGGAAACCTGAGTTCAAGTCTCGACCGCTCGCCGACCGTGACCCCCTGGGTCCTCACGACGCGGTCGTTCTTCCTGAGAAGCGCGCCGTCCTTCACGCCTGGACCCGAGACCTGCGCTTTGCCCTCGAGATAGGTCACCACCGCGGCGTCCTCAGAGGCCGGAGCTTCTCTCGGAACAAGCGCGCCGAGGACCAGGACCGATCCCAGCGCTGCGATGAACATCAGAATGGACAACCGTCTCATGATTCAGCCTCCTTGGACTTCCCCTGTTTCTGGACGGTCCGGTGCGACCCGCCTTGTCCGACCGAGAGATCAGTATACGATGATGACCCTGCAGAACTGGAGAAAATCCCCTTTCCGTCCCAGGTCGCGGAGCATCTGGGCGTCGGAGCCGCTCAGCACGATATCGGTCCGAGCGGCGCCCGAAGCCCGAAGGCCTTTCATGACCGCCGGATTGTCGGTCACCCGGAAATTGTTCGCCGCAGCATTCACGTCCTTTGCGTATCCGGCAACGCCCTGCTCAACGGCGTTCGTCCGCGTCACCACCTGCCCGACATAGATCTCCTGCCCCTGGGGGTCGATGATCCTCGGCAGAAGAGCAGGCCGAAGCCCCAGCCCCCTGCCGTCGATCACCACGCCGGTGGCCTTCCCTCCCTTGAACTCGGTCGTTGCCGGACCCCCGCCCGCCGCGGGCGGCGGCTGCGGAGGCTCCGTTGGCCGGACCTGGGGAGCCGGAGGTTCCGGACGGACCGGTTCAGCAGGCGGTGCAGGAGGAGGAGACGGTCTTCCGGTTACCGGCGGTGGCGGAGGTGGAGGCGTCGGCGCAGGCCGCGCGGGCGGCGGAGAAGGAGGAACATGGGTAAAGCTGCCGAAGGTCTCGGGAACGACCACGTCAAGGAACGCGCCTTTCATCCGCATGCCGACGGTTATCTCCACGGATCCATCTGACAGGTATTGCTTCCGTACCGGCATGGCGCCCCGGACGATGCCGTCGACGCGCGTGCGGATCACGTCGCTTTTGGTGACGAAGTCCTCCACCACGGTCTCTGAGTCGACCCGGACGCCCTTCACGGTCTCGAGGAGGTTCCGGAGCGCCACGACCATGGCGGCCCGTTCGGCCATGGCCCTCGCCTGGGCCGGGTTCACGGCGTTCGCCGGCGGCGCGCCGATCCCCGTGGCATAGACCTCGCCGACCGTCCAGTTGATGGTCCCCTGACCGACGGTCTCGATCGCATCAGAACGGCTGAAGGTCTGCGCTCCGGCCGGCGCGGATAGCAGGAATGAAAGGACGAGCATGAACACCAGATTGACCATGGTCCACCCCATAGATAGCATGAGATCGCGGCGCAGGCGCCTGCCGGTTCAGCGCACCGTGAAGTTCTGTATTGATTCCTTCCCTGCCTCGACCCGGACGACCTGCGAGACGTTCTTCTCACCGACCATCACCGAGACCTTGTACTCGCCCGGCGTCAGCCCCTCGATACGGTAGGACCCGTCATGATCGATCGGCACGCCGAAGCTCGTGTCCCCTGCCCGATAAAACACATCGCCCTCCTGCAGGGCGCGGCCGGCCCCGTCCACGACCTTTCCCAGGATGACGCCGCCCGGCGGCAGGGTATAGTCATGATGGTAGACCTTGCTCTTCTCGATCTGGAACTCCCGGGAGGACTTGGCGAATCCGGAGCCCTTCAGCTCGACGCGGTACTTTCCGGGCTCGGTGACGGCAACGGAATACTTTCCTTCCGAGAAGGGGTGCTGCGTTCCCCGTCCGTCCTTCCAGAGGACCGCGGTCCCTTTCGGCACGGGGTTCCCCCGGGTGTCGAGCACCCGGCCGGAGACCAGCGCGGAGTACTGGCGGTCGTCCATCCTCCGTCCGAGGCGCTGCTGCTTCGGAAGCGGCTGCTCGTCCACCATGACCGTCCGGTCGTTCTCCTGGAAGATGGTATAGAACGTCGCCTTTTCCACATCCAAAAAGCCGCCCCTGTATGCACCGGGCATCTCCATCCCGTCCAGACGCAGGATGATGTGGAAGGGGTCCACGAAATGGTGGGAGTGCTCCGCGTCGGTGAAGACCCAGCCCACGTCGGGATAGAAGATCTCGATATAGGCATGGAAGCCGCCGTCATTGACCTTCACTCCCCAGTACTCCTTCGAAAAGCCCCACTCGTATCCCGGCGGAAGATAGCCGTGCGCCACACGGGCGGGAATGCCCGCCGCGCGGAGCATCGCGACGGCAAGGTTTGAATAGCCCACGCAGTAGGCCTTGCGATACCGGTAGGCCGACACGGCATCGGACGGCACGGTGATGCTCGTGTCGAAGGTCAGGTTGTCCGCGATCCAGGTGAGGATGGTGTTCGCCGCTTCATGGGCGTACCGGCTCCCGCGGGCCAGGTCCTGGGCCAGCCGGACAAGGGCCGGATCGTTCGACTGGCGGTCCCCTTCGGGCAGCAGGTACTGGCGGTTCGACCCGGAAATGGACCCCGGCGCGACGGGATAGGGCACGCGGGACCGCAGCGGGTGCATCTTCGTGGTCACCTGGACGCGTTTGCTGAACTCGTCCTGGCTGATGACCTTCTGCACGAAGGACTCGTTCGCATAGTCCGGGATGAAGGCCACGCCCCGCGGGTTCACGATATCGTAGACGACCGTGTGTTCCCCTTCGAGGATCTTGAGCGCGGCCTCGGAGGGAGCGGCTATGCCCAGGAGCAGGCAGGCCAGGAGAAGCATGCTGACAGCAACGTTCCTCATAACGGAAAAAAGCCCGCCTCCCTGCGATGAGAGGCGGGCGGCGTCCTCCTCATCAGAATTTCAGCTGGTTCTTGAACTCCCGGATCGACAGGAGCGCGTCAGCGCCCGATACGGGGTCCCCGGACTTGAACTCGCCCGTTGCCTTGTCGGCCTCGATGAAGCCGCGAGAGGTCACCGTCATCGCCGCGCTGAAGAAGTAATGGTCGTTGCGGATGTCCGGGAACGGAGACGGCGCACCGAGGAACTTCGTAGCAAGCTTCTCGTCGCCGCTCACCTTGATCAGGATATCCTCGAGCATCACCGCGAATTCGCCCTTGGTGATGAGCTTGTCCGGATCGAAGGTGTGGTTCGGCCCCGCCTCGAGCCCGCGCACCTGGAGCTTCAAAATGGTCTCGATGCTCGGCTTCAGCCAGTGCTCGGCGATGTCCGTTGCCGCCGCCATCTTCACCGTGGTCTCGGGCGAGAACCGCGTAGTGGCCTCGGTCGGCGCCTTGAAGGCGGTGTCATAGGTCTTCGGTCCCCGCTTGGTGAACAGCTTCTCGAGGTTCATCTCCTGATCGAAGAGCGCAGCGATGTCGGCCCGGTCGATCTTGTCGATCAGGGCGATCTTTCTGCCGATCTCCGTGCCGGGTGCTGCGCGCTGGATCTTCTGGATCACGGCCCATTCAGCGTTCGCCTCGCCGGTGAAGTCCTTGTTCAGGTCCAGGACGGCCCTGAACATGCCTGCCGCTTTCTCGAAGTTCAGGTCCATCTTGTAGGCCATTCCCATGTAGTAGTGGAGCCTGGCGTTGTTCGGCTCGCGGTCGTTGGCGGCCTTGAACTCGCTCTCCGCTTCCTTGATCCAGTTCTTGGGACGCTGCATGCTCAGCAGGCGGATCATGCCGATCCGCGCCTCGATTCCCTTGGTCTCGTAGCCCTTCGCCTTCTCCATGTTCTCGATCGCGGCCTTGAAGTCGCCCTTCTTGCCGAGGGCCAGCCCCCTGCCGATATAGCCGAGGGGGGACTTGGGATCAAGGTCCACGGCCCGCTGGAACGACCGCATGGCATCATCCATCTGGTCCTTGTCAAGGTATTTCAGCCCCTGCTGATAGTGATACTCGGGAGTATCGAGCACCGATGTCGGCGGGGCCGCCTTGGGGCCGCATCCGGCTGCGACGATCGCCGCGATCACGGCTACTACTGCCAACACTCGCTTGGTGTGGGTAATCATGCCTAACCTCCGATCATGTTTTTTTCGGCTCCCGTTGCTCTGCGGGACGGTACGTTCGTTGACCGGGCAGACCGTTCCCGCCGCACGGTCAGTCGACCAGGATAATCACTTTGCATTTCTCGAGGAAACTCAGGTTCTGCGCCGCGCCGTGGATCATGGAAGCATCGGCATTGGAGATCACCACGTCAACCCGCGCGTCGCCGGCCGTCTTGATGGCCTTTACCAGGAGCGGTTTGTCCGTCACCCGCGGATTCTGCTGCGCCTGCACCGGGTCCTTGAGGTAGCCGGCCATTCCTTCCCGCACCGCCCAGTCGCGGTTGATCCAGGCAGAGCCGTAGACCTCCTTCCCCTCCTCGTTCAGGACCTTCGGCGCCATGGCGGGACGCGCACCAAGGCCACGCGCATCAACGATAAGCCCCGTGAATGCCTGGCCTGCCATGCCCGGCGTAGTCACGAGACCGGTCGGCGGAGCCGGCAGGGACTTGGGAAGCAGCGTGTCCGCCAGAGCTCCGCTCAACTTCATGCCCACTGTCACCTCGACGGAACCGTCCGACATGTACTTCTTGTCCATGACCGTTGCGCCCTGCACGTATCCGCTGACCTGTGTGCGGATCAGATCGCTCGTGACCATGAAGTTCTCGACCGTCGTGGTCGAGTCGACGCGGACACCCTTGATCGCTTCAAGCAGGTTCCGGTAGGCAACGACCTGCGCAGCCCGCTCCGCCATGGCCCTGGCCTGCGCGGGGTTGGCGGCATTGGCCGGCGGTGCGCCGATGCCCACCGCGGTGACGACCCCCGTGGTCCAGTCGACCTTCCCGGTCGTTCCGACGGCCGTTTCCACATCCGTGATAGAACCGACGAGCTGTGCGAACGCGGCGGTGCCAACAAGGATAAGCATGACCGCTGCACACGAATACCATACAACCTTACGCCCTGAACGCATTGTGTACCTCCCTATGAAAGTGGATACATCGTGAAACGGATCGCTCTGCGCAATAACCTGCGGGATCGTTCCGGCACGCACGCGCCCCCGGACGCTGCGCAGGGGATGACCGGTTCGATCGTGTATTGATAGAATTTCACAAAACCCCGGTCAAGTCAAGGTATTATTCACCCGGAGACCGTTTCCGGATGGTGACCAGTACCCTCGCTGCGGTGTTCCCTGCATCACCGAACACGCCGCTCAAAAGTCGATGCCCTTCTGCGCGGGGATCCCTTTCCCGTAGGGATGCTTCACGTTCCGCATCTCGGTAACAAGGTCGGCTTCGGCGACCAGGTCGGGATGGACATCGCGGCCGGTGAGCAGGAGATGCAGCCGTGGCGGCCTGCTCCTGACCAGAGCAAGCACGCGTTCGATCTCGATCAGTCCGAGGTTCACCGCATTGTTGATCTCATCGAGGACCACGATGTCCCAGGCGCCTGACGTGATCCGCTCTCTCGCCGCGTCATAGGCCTCCTCGACCGCCCGGCGGTGCTCCTCGGGAGTGGCGCGGTCCCCCGGGTGGTTCACGAAACCCTTCCCTGCCCTGAGGATCTCGAGCTCAGGCGCCAGCCGCCGGGCAGCGTGTTCCTCCCCGCTGGTATCCGGTGACTTGATGAAATGGACCACTGACACGCGCATAAGGTGACCGCAGGCCCGCAGGGCGACGCCGAGCGCGGCGGAGGTCTTTCCCTTGCCGTCACCCGTGAAGACTATCACGAGGCCGCGCTGCATCACTTGAGCCGCGCTTCCACGACCTTCCAGTTCACCGCCGCCAGGAACGCATCGATGTAATCGGCCCGTTTAAGCTGATAATCAGTAAGGTAGGCATGCTCGAAGACATCCATGATCAGCAGCGGTCTGCAGCCGGCCGGGTGTGCGACATCATGCTCGTTGATCCAGACATTGAAAAGCCGGTCCCCGGCGCCGTCATGATAGAGAGCGACCCAGCCGATGCCCCGCATGGCCCCGCAGGCCCGGAAATCCTTCTCCCATGCCTCGACGCCGCCGAAGTCCTTCTCCATCTTCTTTGCCAGCGCTCCGCCCTTGCTGTTGCCGCCCCCGCCCTGCAGGTTCTCGAAATAGAGCTCATGCAGCCGCATGCCGTTGAACTCCCATCCGAACCGGCGCTTCAGCTCCGCGTACTCAGGCGCTCCCGTCTTCCCGTCCTTGAGCATCTGCGCCAGAGCATCGGCGACCTTGTTCGTGTTCGTCACATAGCCCTGGTAGAGGGTGAAATGGTTCTTGAGAAGCGTGTCGCTGAACCCCTTGGCGCCGATGAGCGCGCTGAAGTCCTGTGCAGCATAGGGTGACATGGCGACCTCCTTGAGGGAAATGGTTTGCGCGGCAGGATTCAATGATAGCATCTCAACGTCCAAAACTCAAGCGAACGGCGGACACGGACGCCTGCCGTGTCCGGCGCGGCATGGATTTCCCGAACACGCCGATGTATAATGTCGCCCATGAATCCCCGTTCCCTCCTCGGCATGGGCGCGCTCGCCGCCGCCGCGGCGCTCCTGGGAAGCGCCATCGGCTTCCTGCTCTATTCCGCCTGGGACCTCCCCGAGGTCACGGCGCTGGAGGAATACCGGCCCAGCATCACCACCCGGGTATATTCGGATACGAACCGCCTCCTGGCGGAGTTCTTCATCGAGAACAGAACGCCGGTGCGGATAGACGACGTGCCCGACATCTTCATTCAGGCGCTGATCGCGACGGAGGACGCCCGCTTCCATGCGCACCGGGGGCTGGATTTCCGGGGCATCGCCAGAGCATTCTACCGGAACATCCGCGCAGGGAGGATCGTTGAAGGAGGCAGTACCCTGACGCAGCAGCTGGCAAAGGTCCTGTTCCTCACCCCGGAACGGAAATACACGCGGAAGCTGAAAGAGATGGTCATGGCGCTCAAGATCGAACAGCGCTATACCAAGCGGGAGATCCTCTCCCTCTATCTGAACCAGATCTATTTCGGCAGCGGCGCATACGGGATCGAGGCCGCGTCACAGACCTATTTCGGAAAATCCGCGCGAGATCTTACCATGGCCGAGTGCGCCCTGCTGGCAGGCCTTCCCCGCTCTCCCAGGTACTATTCCCCTTTTCATTCCGTCGAGGGCGCCCGTTCCCGGCGAAACCATGTGCTGCGGCGCATGGTGGCCGCGGAAATCATCACTCCCGCAGATGCTGACGAGGCGCGCAAAACGCCCTTCCCCGCCCGTCCGACACTGAATGCCCGGGGAACGACGCCGGCTCCGTACTTTGTCGAGTATATCCGTCAAAAAGTCGAAGAACGGTACGGATCGGGCATCCTGTATTCAGGCGGACTGCATATCCATACCAGCATAAACGATGCGCTCCAGAGCTATGCCGAAGAGGCCGTGCGCTCCGGCCTGGCCTCCCTGGACCGCATGCAGCGGTCCAGGAAGAACGAGCCCGCAACCCCTCAGGCGGCGCTGATCGCGCTCGATCCTTCGACCGGCCATATCCTCGCCATGGTGGGCGGCAGGGATTATGATACCAGCCAGTTCAACCGCGCATGGCAGGCGTTCCGGCAGCCCGGATCGGCGTTCAAGCCCATTGTCTATGCAGCGGCTATCGAGCGGGGGTACAGCGCCGCCGATCTGCTCGATGACACGCCGCTCCTCGTCAAGGTCGACAACAGGAAGACATGGAATCCGGAGAATTTCACCCGGACCTACCAGGGCAGCGTGACGCTCCGCAAAGCCCTCACCCAGTCCCTGAACGTTCCGACCGTCCGTCTGCTCGCGGATATCGGGGCTGATGAGGTCATCCGGTTCTCCCGGAAGATGGGCATCCGCAGCCCGCTGCGGCCGGTGCTGCCGCTGGCTCTCGGCAGCTCCGACGTCACCCTCCTGGAACTGACCTCGGCCTACGCGGTCTTCGCCAACCACGGCATCCGCCTGGCCCCGGCCGCGATCCTCTCGATCACCGACAGCAGCGGAAAGGTCCTCTACGCGAACGACTCGGCGCCCACGCAGGCCATCCGGCCGGAAACGGCCTTTCTCATCACCAATCTCCTGCGCGGCGTCGTGGAGCGGGGGACCGGCTGGAAGGCCCGTGAGCTGGGACGGCCGGTCGCCGGCAAGACCGGCACGACCAATGATTACCGGGATGCGTGGTTTGTCGGCTATACGCCGACCCTTGTTGCCGGGGTCTGGGTGGGATATGATGACCAGCGGAGCCTGGGCCCCGGCTCCACCGGTTCGCGCACCGCGCTCCCCCTCTGGCTCGCGTTCATGCAGGACGCGGCAAGAGACCAGGACCCGGTCGATTTCAGCGTGCCGGGCGGCATCATCTTCAGGACCATCGATCCCCGGACCGGCCTGCTGAGCACCGAGCGCTGCCGAAGCTCGCTTCGCGAGGCCTTCCTTCCCGGTACGGAGCCGCGGACCTACTGCGAGGAGAAAGAGGCCGCCGCGGAAGAGATCATCATCCGGGACGAGGCTCCGCTGGAGTGATTTTCCCAGTGAAATCATAAGATTAATTGACTTTCCCTGATTTCTTTGGTACTCTAGGGACGTGAAATTCCGCTTCTCAAGACTCGCCGGCATCATTCCCTCCTCGATCCTTGAGCTTCTTGCCCCAAAGGGTCTCTTCGTCCGGCTGGATATCGCCAGCAAGATGCTCTCCGGATACATGGTGCTCGTGCTCCTCACCGTCGTGGTGGTCAGTTACGCTCTCGTGAGCCTGCAGCGGCTGAACAGCCTGCACAGCAGCATCGTGAACATCGATGTGCCGGTCCAGGAGGCCGCGGACAAGATGCGCGAGGCGATCATCGCCCAGGACACCTATGAGAAGAAGTTCCTGATCCTCCAGAGTTCGGACATGGAGAACCAGTTCCACCGGCGCGGCGAGGAGTTCCGTCAGTGGCAGGCAGCGGTCAAAGGGCTTTCGCCGGAGCACGACCGCCTCATCGTCCAGATCGGCCCGCTTCACCAGGAATATTCCGACCTCTTCAAGAACGAGGCGGACCTGGTAAACAAGGGCCGGCGGCGGGATGCGCTCCGGATATCGAACGGTCCCCTGAAGAAACGGTCCGAATCGATCATGCAGCTTCTCGCGGAGATGTCCAGCGCATCGGTCGCGGCCCAGGACCAGAAGATGCTCAAGATCAGCGAGCTCGGCAGGTCCGCGGTGCTGACGACCGCGGGACTGCTCGTCGTGAGCATCCTCATCGGGCTCCTCGGGAGCCTGGTCGTCACCCATCACATCTCCTCGCTGATCAACCGGCTTCGGGTGGCGACCCGCCAGATCGCCGAGGGCAATTTCGACTATGACCCGGGCATCAGGACGAACGACGAGATCGGCGACCTCGCGGCCTCCTTTGTGGAGATGGGGAAGCGCCTCCGGAAACTCGAGGAGATGTACCTGGACGCCAGCCCCCTCACGCGGCTCCCGGGCGGGATCGCCATCGAGAACGTCCTGAAGAAGCGCATCGAGTCGAAGCAGCTCCTCGCCTTCTGCACCTTCGATCTCGACAACTTCAAGGCCTTCAACGACCGGTACGGATACGCCAGCGGCAGCGAGGTCATCAAGGAGACGGCGCGGATCATCGAGACGGGCGTGCGGTCGAAAGGGACGCCTGAGGACTTCATCGGCCATGTGGGGGGCGATGATTTCGTCGTCGTGACAATCCCGGACAACATGCGCGCTATCTGCGAGGAGATCATCGCTGAGTTCGACCGCAGGATCCCCGCGTTCTACGACGAGCGCGACAGGAGCAACGGCTACATCCTGGGGAAGACGCGGCAGGGCGTGGAGATGAAGTTCCCCATCATGACCATCTCGATCGCCATCGTCACGAACGAGCGGAGGGAGGTTCTGAGCCCCATCCAGGCATCGGAGATCGCCGCGGAACTGAAGGATTACGCCAAGACCTTTCCCCGGAGCATCTACGTCATAGACAAACGGAGGACGTCATGACCAGGGCGATCCTGATCCTGGCGCTGGTCCTCACCATCGGCTGCGCACGGTTTCTGGCCGAGACCGATGCTCCCGGTGCCCTGGCCGCGGCCCAACGCTTCCATGCTGAGCTCAAGTTCGCTCAGGCGCTGGATGAGTACCGTCGGTTCCTGAAAGAGCATCCTGCGTCGGACTGGGCGCCGGTTGCCCGATACGGGATCGCCCTGGTCCATGTCTCAGCCGAGAACCC
>CAZTXN010000054.1:0-15799 GCA_964617655.1 uncultured Nitrospiraceae bacterium
GCCATGTGACCGACACCGGCTTCGAAGTTACGGGACGATGGGACCGGGTCCTGGGAAAAGAGGGTCTCGACCCCCATCCTCCCCATCCCGGCGGAAAGATCGTCTCCAAGGTGATGGAATTGTTCCTTGACTGGAAATTCTCGCAGACCGGAAGCATCTATGAACGGATGGGGTGAAGCACGGGTGCAGCTGTTCGGTTGTTTCACTCGATCATGGGGCGTTAAGCATCCGTCATATCCGCGCCAATCCGTGTGCATCCGTGGCAAACAAACAGGATCAAGGGTGTTGCATGAAGTATTCTCTGGAATCTGATTTTGTGAAGCAGCTCGACAAGGACATCCTGGCCTATGTCCGGAAGGGGCTCGACCACGCCGATGACCGGGGTTTCAACGACATCGCCCTGAAGGAATTCGAGCTGCAGTACAGCACCATCGCTCCCTATCGCGACTACTGCGACCGGAAGGGCGCGGCGCCCGGTTCGATCAACAGATGGCAGGACATCCCGGCAGTTCCTTCGCTGGCCTTCAAGGAATTCATCATGGCCTCCTTCCCCGTCGAGCGGGCGGAGCACGCCTACTTCACGAGCGGCACCACGGACCCTTCCCGCAAGGGCAAGATCTACCGTGACCCCGGCGCGGTGGAGCTTATCAACGCGGCGAACGGGCTGCTGACGCGGCGCTATGTCTTCCCCGACCTGGACCGGATGAAGATACTGCTGATGACGCCTTCACCCCGGATGGCGCCGGGCATGGGGATGGCGGTCGGCCTTGAGCGCGTGCGGAGCGAGTTCGGCACGCAGGACAGCGATTATCTCATATCGCCCCTGGGTCTCGATGTGGAGCGGCTGCTCAGCTCCATTGCCGGGGCAGAGCGCACGGGCGAACCGCTGGCCCTGATCGGTTCCACCTCGGGGTTCATCTACTTTTTCAAGGCCTGTGAGGCGGAAGGGCTCAGTTTCTCGCTCCCCCCGGGCAGCAGGGTCTGCGACGGCGGCGGATATCTGGGCCAGTTCGGCGAATGCTCGCGGGAGGAATATGCCGAGAAATGCCGCACGGTGCTGGGAGTGCAAGAACAGTACTGCATCAATGTGCTCGGCATGGGCGAGATCAGCACGAACTTCTTCGACAACGTTCTGCATGACCATCTGAGCGGCCGCCGGACCGAGCGGTTCAAGGTCATTCCGCCCTGGACGCGGACCCAGGTGGTGCATGTGGAGACGCTCAATCCGGTCCCCTTCGGCGAGGTCGGCCTCCTGAGGCATTACGACCTCGTGAACCGGAGCATGGTCCTTGCCGTGCAGACCGACAACCTGGGGTACGAGGTGAAGGGCGGATTCGAGATCGTGGGGCGGTGGAAGAAGAAGCCGGGGTCCCTGGAGGCCGAGGCGATCACCGGGAGCCATGGAGGCAGGATCATGACCCAGCTGGTGAACCTGCTGCTGAAGAGGAACCTGAAGAAGATCGGCAGGGTCTACCAGAAGGTGCTGAAAAAGAGGTGACCGCAATGAAGCCGAAGAAGCGTTCCGTGATCAGCGATGACATGATCGGGCAGGCCGACCCGGTCTGCTTCTGCGCCGCACAGGTGGCCGATATCATCCGGAAGAAGAACCAGGGCTCCGGAAAACAGGGGTCGATGCGAAAGCTGAAGGAGCGCATCGAGAAGAAGCGAGCCGGCTCATAACCAGGATTCCGGCCGGCAAAGGCGGTCACCATTCCGGCGCTCACTCGTCTCCGCTTCTTCTCCCCTCATCGGCCAGCAGGAAGGCAAACTCGTCAAGGTTCAGCCGGACCGTCGGTTTCTCCGGCATTCCGGTCTCCTTGTTCTGCAGGGCCATCCCGACGGCGAGGATGATGACCTCCATCTCGCCCGGTGCGAGCGGTTTCGGCCCCCACTGGAGCATCAGGACCCGGTTCTGGACGCTCTTGAGCGGCACGCGCTCGCTCTCCTCGGCATACGATCCCAGCCTGTTCGAGAAATAGACCAGGTCCGGCCGCTTGTCCTCGAGCCACTCGATGAAGTTCGCTGTTCCGGAGAACGCGCCCTGCTCATGGGAGATCATCCTGTTCCCATGATCGTACATGCCGGTATGGGTGTATCGCTTCGGGTCCACGGCGCCCTCGTAGTAGACCAGGCGGTCCCGAACCCATCCCACATTGCCGAGAGATGACCCGTAATTCCCCACCCAGGGCTCATCTCCGTATATATACATGAACGATACCGGCTGCCGCCCGATGTTCCTGAACTTCAGGAGCAGGATGAAGTAATGCTCGCCTGCCCGGTAGAGAGCGTACCGGTCCATGCGGACCGGCACGCCGTCGAGAATCGTCTCATGAGCGCTCCCCAGGATGATCCGGCGGTTCGTTGCATGCAGCACCCTGCTTCCCCGGAAGGTCCACTGGGAGGGATAGAGGATGGTTCCCGGGTTCACGCCCGAGAGAAGCGATTCATTGGCATTGCACCAGAGATGGCGCCATCTTGAGCCGTCGAAGAAGGCCATGCCGGTCTCGTTCAGCGCGACCTTGCCGTTCTCGTACTCGTAATAGGGCAGCCCGCCTCCCACGAAGACCCCTTGGGGCGCACCACCCTCGCTATCCACGAACCGGCTGAAGCTCATGATGAGCCGGGTACCGTCAGGAAAGAAGCTCTTGATATATCCCTGCCCCTCCTCCTGGTCCCAGGAATAGCTGAATTCCGGGACCGAGCGACCGCGGCCGTCATCCTTCGTGACAGGGGAGAAGAGCCCGCCCAGTTCTACCTTCATGATGACCCGCTCATACTCGCCGAGCAGGATCGTGTCCTTGACCTCGAAGACCCATCCGGGCGAACCCTTCAGGAGGTAGAGCGCGTCGAGCGATCCCCGGATGGTGAACTTGGTCGTCAGGAAGGCAAGGAGCAGTACGCCGCATCCCAGAACAAGCGCAATGAGGGATCTGCGGACGCAGCGCCGCAGGGAGGAGCGTGAGTCAGGAGGTACGACCGCTCTGAACAGGTTTTTCATCGGAAAGTGACCGCGTTCCGTCCGCAATCGCGCAGGCAACAGGAGCACCGGGGAGACTCAGGCAAATCCCCGCTCCTGTGCCGTTCTGCAACAAACCGTCGTATTCTACCATTGTCTGCCGCAGGAAACAAAACAGATTATCCTAAAAACGGCAGTTGGGACACGGAAAATGCAGATAAAACCTGAAAAGGCAATAGTTTTGTTCTGAAAAGCTTTTCACTCTGCAGGTGAGTTTTTTTTCAAGTATTGACCGTAGGTTTCTCCTGACTTTATCAGATGTTATCCGTGTCCAAATGCTTTTTCAGGATTATTCATGACATCCGAAACAGCCAGGTAAGCGGTCTTGAAGGGAAGGCAGAGGCCGGAAAGAGGCATTGGTCAAGATCGGGCAGAAGGGCAGCACTCCAGGGAAAGGGGCCTGAACATGAGGCGACAGGGCGTTTCGCGGCGTCAGGGCTCCAGCGCGATCAGCTCATAGCGCTTCGCCCCGAGCCCCAGCCGCTCGCATTCGTCGATCTGGAGCTGGAGAGGCCTCGGGTTCAGTGCCGAGAGGATGTCCTCGCCGGACCTGATCCCGGCATCCTCCGCTGCGGACTGGGGGAGGGGAGGCGATTTCCGGAGGATGTCCACCGAGGCCTGCTCGACGGCCACGAGGTCGTCCGAGACCAGGATGCCCTGGTCCTGGATCACCGGCACGTCCGCCACGGGCATGCAGTCGCACTCCGGCTGGACCTGGAGCAGGAAGTTCACGTAGAGGACCTTGGAGCGGTCCGGGAAGGTCGAGAGCACGGCGGCCGCGGCCTCGGCCATGCCCGTCATGAAGGTCGCGTCGTCCTGCGGCAGCGAGAGCGCCCCTTCCTGGCAGACCCGGCCGCACCGGCCGCAGTGCCAGCAGGCCTCTTCGTCGCAGGTGAACTCGTTGTCCCGGAACTCGATGGAGTCGAGCGGGCAGACCTCGGCGCACTGCCGGCAGAGGGTGCAGCGCTCCCGGTCCCATCGGAGCGCGGTCTCGCCGTGGCAGTGCATGGAGCCCCGGCCCTTCTGCCAGCCGTGGTCCCGGTGGCGGCCGCTCACGCAGCCCATGGCCAGGTTCTTGATGGCCCCGGCGTAGCCGGAGTTGATATGGCCCTTCACATGGGAGCAGACCACCATGGCCGGCGCGTCATGGATCACCGAGGCCACGGCGATGCTGCCGAGGACCGGGCCGGCCTGCACCAGGATGCTGTCCCTGCCGTAGAGCCCGTCGGCCAGCACGAGCGGCGCGCCGCAGGAGAGGTGGTTCAGGCCGTTCCGGTTCGCCACCTCGAGGTAGTCCAGGCCCTGGATGCGCACGGTGTCGGTCACGAAGGGCTTCGCGCCCGCGGCCTTCACCGCCTCCGCCACGGCGCGGAGCATCACCGCCGGCACGATGCGGAAGGCGCCGGCTGAGCCCCAGTGGGTCTTGACCGCCACCCAGTCGTCCTTGGCGAAGCGCTTCTGCATCCCGAGCTTTCCGAGCAGGGCCTCGAGCTTGCCCGGGACGCTGTGGCGGTGGTTCCAGCGGAGCGTGCGGGCCGAGGAGAAGTAGACGGTGGACATAGGGACCTCAGATGTCATGTTCCTTGTTTATGATCGTCATTCCCGCGGCGATCCTGAGCGGGAATCCAGTTTGCAGGTCGGGTAGAGCGCAGGCGAAACCCGACAGTATTATAGATTAAGACTTTCCCTATACACTTCCTTCTTCGGCAGCCCCAGCTCTTCCGCTGTCGCTGCAACGGCTTCCTTTTTCGTCAGTCCCCGATGGAGCATCAGGTTCCGCAGATATTCTTTCGTGTCGATGTTCTGGTCCGCCGGTCTTTCAACGGCTCCATGGACGATGACGGTGAACTCGCCCTTCTGCGAGCCGCGGCGCAGGCGGTCAAGGATTTGCGAGAGCGTCCCCCGGATGGCCTCCTCATGGACCTTGGTCAGCTCCCGGGTCACGACGGCCTTCCGGTCGCCGAGGACGGCGGCCATATCCTCAAGTGAGTTCATGATCCGGTGGGGGGCCTCGTAGAACAGCAGGGTGCGTTTCTCCGCTTTCAGCTCCTCCAGCCGCTTGCGACGGGCGGTCTGCCTGCTCGGCAGGAATCCCTCGAAGACGAAGCTGTCCGTGGGCAGGCCGGAGATCGAGAGCGCGGCAATGGCAGCGGTCGCTCCGGGGATCGGAACAACCGCTATGTCCTGGTCCACGGCGAGGTTGATCAGGAAGTAGCCCGGATCCGAGATGCCGGGCGTGCCGGCGTCCGAGACAAGGGCGACGCTCTTCCCTTCGAGCATCCGGCTTAGCAGGACCGGGGCCTTCTCTTCCTTGTTATGGTCGTGGTAGCTCGTGAGAGGGGTACGGATGTCGTGCCTGGTCAGGAGCTTCTGGGTGTGGCGCGTGTCCTCGGCCGCGATCACGTCCGCTTCCTTCAGCACGCGGATGGCCCGGAGGGTGATGTCCTCCAGGTTCCCGATGGGCGTGGCGACGATATAGAGCATTCCGACAGGCATAGAGAATAGAACCGTTTAGCGTGAACTCGATAATAATCCGAAGGAACGGCTTTCAACGCAGAATACATATGATGACTTATGAGTGTCGCTGTTGGATCGGTATTATCTTTACAGCGTTATTCATAAATTATCGGCACTGATCAGCGTTGAATTCGCTTTCAGTAGCTTTTATATCTGTTCGTGATCGGGAAGCGGCGGTCCTTGCCGAGCCCCCGGGGCGTGATCTTGACGCCCGGCGGGGCCTGGCGGCGCTTGTACTCGCTGGTGTCCACGAGCCGGATCACGCGCTCCACGGTCTTCCGGTCGAAGCCGCTCTTCAGGATGTCGCGGAACTCCCTGTCGTCCTCCACATAGGCCTTCAGGATGGGGTCGAGCACCTTATACTCGGGCAGGGAGTCGCTGTCCTTCTGGTCCGGCCGGAGCTCGGCCGTGGGCGCCTTGGTCAGGACCCGCTTCGGGATGACCTGTTTTCCCTCCAGCCGGTTGATGCACCGGCAGATATCGTAGACCATCGTCTTCGGCACGTCCTTGATCACCGCGAAGCCGCCGGCCATGTCCCCGTAGAGCGTGGCGTAGCCCGCGGACAGCTCGCTCTTGTTCCCCGTGGTCAGCACGAGCCAGCCGAACTTGTTCGAGAGGGCCATCAGCAGGTTGCCGCGGATGCGGGCCTGGAGGTTCTCCTCGGTCACGTCCTGCATCGTGCCGGCGAAGAGGCGGCGCAGGGTGCGGAGATAGGCCTCGAAGGCGTCCTGGACCGGCAGCTCGAAGGTGCGTATGCCGAGGTTCTTCGCCAGCGCCAGGGCGTCCTCCCGGCTCTCCCGCGAGCTGTACTGGGACGGCATCAGCACGCCGACCACGTGGGAGGGGCCGAGCGCGGCCGCGGCCGCGGAAGCGACGAGCGAGGAGTCCACGCCGCCCGAGAGCCCGACCACGGCGGTCGTGAACCCGTTCTTGGCCAGGTAGTCCCGCGTGCCGAGCACCAGGGCGCGGTAGACCTCCTCGCAGGCCGAGAGCGGGCGGGCGATGTTCCTGCCGCCAGGGAGCTGCCGACGCCTGCGCGGCGCGGGCTTTGTCGAGAGGACCACCCGGTCCACGGAGACGAAATGCCGCTCCTTCGGGCCGGCCTTCAGGGGCTTCCGCTCCGGCAGTTCGAGGTCCAGGGTGATCAGCTCCTCCTCGAACTGTCCGCCCATGGCCAGCACCATGCCGTTCGCGCCGAGGACCATGCTCTGGCCGTCGAAGACCAGCTCGTCCTGGCCGCCCACGGCATTGGTATAGGAGATGATCACCCGGTTCCGCCGGGCCCGCTCGGCCAGCATCCGGAGGCGCTGCGCGCCCTTGCCCTTGTGGTAGGGCGAGGCGTTGATGTTCACGATCAGCTCCGCGCCGGCCAGGGCCTGGGAGCGGGTGGGACCCTCGGGAAACCAGATGTCCTCGCAGATGTTCAGGCCCACCTGCACTCCGCGCAGGGTCAGGAGGGGGTAGCGGCTGCCGGGCCGGAAGTACCGGTACTCGTCGAAGACGCCGTAGTTGGGCAGCAGGATCTTGTGGTAGACATAGGCGCGCCTGCCGTCATGGAGCACCGCGGCGGCGTTGTAGAGCAAATCCTGCCTGTCCACGAAGCCGACGACGGCGGTGACGCCCTTCGAGGCCCGCTCGATCTCGCGCAGCACGAGGCTGTTGTCCCGGATGAACTGGGGCTTCAGCAGGAGGTCCTCGGGCGGGTACCCGGTCACGGCCATCTCGGGGAAGGCGACGAGGTCCGCGCCGAGCCGCCGGGCCCGGGACAGGTACTCGATGATCAGGTCCCGGTTGCCCGCCAGGTCGCCCACCGTGGGGTTCATCTGGGCCATGGATAGTCGGAGGGTTCTCATAGGTCTCATCAAGCTTTGACAGGATAACAGGATGGGGTCCGGATCGTATCCGGGTATTCATCCTGTCAAGTGCTCTCTTCTTTATCTTAATCTCAGGATCGTATTGCTCGTCCTTTAGGACCGCTCTGTCAGGAGGGCCCTTGCCTCGTCCATGACCTGCTTCAGCGCCACGTTGTGCTGCTCCGCAAGCCGCCGGCAGTCCTCGTACTCCGGCGTGGCGGTCAGGACCTCGTCCCCGCGCCTGCTGACCTTGACCCGGACCGCGCCGTACCGCGTCGCGACCTCGCGGACCTCGCGCTCCAGCTTCCTTCGCGAGACCTGCTGCAGGCGCAGGCCGATGCTGGTGGTCTCCCGGAAGATCAGCTCCGCGGCCGCCTCGCTCCGCGCGGGGTCGGTCAGCACGGAGAGCAGGACGCCGGGCCGGCCCTTCTTCATGATGACCGGCGTCAGGAAGGCGTCCTGGGCGCCTGCCTGGAGCAGCCGCTCGATCAGGTGCTCATAGACCTGGGGGTTCATGTCGTCGATGTTCGTCTCGATCAGGACCGACGCATCCTCCCCGCCGTGGAAAGCGGAGGCGCCGAGCAGGAGCCGGAGCACGTTGGGCTGACCGGGGATGTCCCTGCCGCCCGCGCCATGGGCGACCCGGCTCACGGTCATCATCGGCAGGGGGCCGAAGGAGGAGGCCAGCGTGCTGATGAGCGCGGCGCCGGTGGGGGTCGCCAGCTCCAGGGTCACGGAGGAGGAGTAGAGCGGGATCCCGGTCAGCAGCTCCGCGGTCGCCGGCGCCGGGACCGGAAGCCTGCCGTGGCTCGTATGCACGGACCCGGAGCCCACGTTCACCGGAGAGGCGATGATCTCGGTCGCGCCGAGCTGCTCCAGCCCGATCACCGCGCCCACGATGTCCACGATGGCGTCCACCGCGCCGACCTCATGGAAGTGGACCTCCTCCGGCGTGGCGCCGTGGACCTTTGCCTCGGCCTCCGCAAGCCGACGAAAGACGGCGAGGCTCTTCTGCTTCACCGGCGGGGCGAGGGACGAGCCGGTGATGAGGTTCCCGATGTCCGCGAGGCGCCGGGCGGGCTGCTCCTGCTGCTCGAGCGCCACCTGCACCTGCGTTGCGGCGATGCCGGCGCGCCGGACCTGCTCCGCGGTCAGGCGGTATCCCGGGAGCTCCAGCTTCGCCAGCTCGCCGCGCAGGACCTCGACCGGCACTCCCGCGTCCACCAGGGCGCCGAGCACCATGTCGCCGGAGATGCCGGAGAAGCAGTCGAAGTAGACAATGGTCATATGAATTCGATCAGAACAAGAATGATGAAGTCGTAAAAAGTCAAAAATCACACAAAATGTCATTCTGAGCGAAGCGAAGAATCTCGGTTTTCCAATATGTTGAGAGACCCTTCGCGTTGCTCAGGGTGACACGTTAGGACTTTTTGCGAGACCGTCAAGAATGTTGACACGGATACAGGCCGATGAAGACCGGATAACGGCGGATACGCCCGGTCAGCAGGGTGATCGCTCTTCCTGTCCGATCCTATCAGGCCGTTCATCCGCCCCTTCCGTGTCAAGAAGGTCCTATCGTTCCCCCAGCAGGTTGATCCGGTGCGCCAGGACGCCGGCGCCGAAGCCGTTGTCGATGTTCATCACCGCCACGCCCGAGGCGCAGGAGTTCAGCATGGTGAGGAGCGGGGCCAGGCCGTGGAACCCGGCGCCGTAGCCCACGCTGGTCGGCACGGCGATCACCGGCTTGTCCACCAGCCCGCCCACGACCGACGGCAGGGCGCCGTCCATGCCCGCGACCACGATGATGACCCGCGCCTCGTCGAGCAGGTCCTTCTTGCTGAAGAGCCGGTGGATGCCCGCCACGCCCACGTCGAAGGCCGAGAGCACCGAGCTGCCGAGCGTCCGGGCAGTGACCGCGGCCTCCTCGGCCACGGGCATGTCCGAGGTGCCGGCGGACAGGATGAGCACCTTTCCCGCGGTGAGCTCCTTCTTCCTTCGTTCGATCACGATTGCGCCCGAGGCAGGGTGGAAGACCGCCCGCCGGTCGATCCTCCGCACCGAGCGAAAGACCTTCTCCGTGGCGCGGGTCGCGAGGATGTCGCTGCCCGCCTTCAGCATGCGCTTTACGATGCCGGCGACCTGCGCCACGGTCTTGCCCTCGCAGTAGATGACCTCGGGCATGCCGTGCCGGATGCTGCGGTGGTGGTCGATATGGGCGTAGACCGCGTTCTCGAAGGGCATGTGCTTCAGCCGCTTGAGCGCCGCCTGGACGCCGGTCTTCCCGCTCCGGACGGATTCGAGCAGTTTGGCAAGATCGAGAGCGTTCATGATGGATATATCCTCTCAGGTACTGACGTCAAGGAAAAAATCATTAACACGAATAGCACGAATGATTCGAATGGCGCGAATGAGAACCATGGCCTGAGACCGTTCGTACAGCCGTTATTCGTGTCATTCGTGTTCCTGCTTTATCTTGGGCCGTTCCTGGTCATTCCTGCTTCAGTTCCCGTCCCATGAGGTCCTTGAGCGCCTGGCGGGGGTCCTTGCCCTCGTAGAGGATGCGGTAGACCTCTTCCACCACCGGCATCTCGACCCCGTGCTTCCGCGCCAGCTCGCGGGCGGCCTTGGCGGTCCTGACGCCTTCAGCCACGGTCTTGAGCCCGTTCATGATCTCATCGAACGTCTCGCCCCTGCCGAGCCGGCTGCCGAGGGTGCGGTTCCGGGAAAGGTCTCCGGTGCAGGTGAGCACCAGGTCGCCCATGCCGGCGAGGCCGGCGAAGGTCCGCGGGTCCGCGCCCAGGGCCGCGCCGAGGCGCGAGATCTCCGCAAGGCCGCGGGTGATGAGCGCGGCCATGGTGTTGTGGCCGAAGCCCAGCCCCTCCAGCACGCCGGCGGCGATGGCGATCACGTTCTTGACCGAGCCGCCGAGCTCGACGCCGATCACGTCGCTGTTGGTATAGACGCGGAAATAGCCGGTGCTCAGCAGCTGCTGGGCGGCCTTCCCGGCGGCCGGGTCGAAGGAGGCCAGGGCAACGGCCGTGGGGAGCTTCCGGGCCACCTCCCTGGCGAAGCTGGGCCCCGAGAGGAAGCAGAGCCGGTCGTGATACCTCTTCGGCAGCGCGGCCTTGAAGACCTCGGCCAGGGGGCTCAGGGTCTCGATCTCGATGCCCTTGGATGCGTTGATGATGACGGCCTCCGGCGTCAGAAGGGGGGCGAACTGCGCAGAGACCGTCCGGACCGTGTGGGAGGGCACGACCGAGAGGACGAAGGGCCGTCCGGCCACGGCCTGCTCCAGGGAGGAGGTGACCGTGATGTTCTGCGGCAGGGGGAAGCCGGGCAGGTAGACGCGGTTCTCCCGCGTCCTGCCGGCCTCCTCGGCCAGGTCCTGCTCGTACATCCAGAGCGAGACATCGAGCCCCTTGTCCGCCAGCAATAGCGCCAGGGCCGTGCCCCAGGCGCCGCCGCCGATGACACCGATCGGTCCGGTCATAGGCCTTGATTATAAAGGGATACCGAAGGCCTGTCAAAAGGATTTCTTTCCATCGGTTTTTGACACTGCTGCGCATCTATGGTAAGGTTGCGGCACAGAGCGGCGCAGCAGGGGTCCGTTCCCGCGCCGACGGAGCGTCCAGGCCGGCAGGTCCCGGAGGTCCCATGTACTCAGCAGGCAACATCACGAAGAACACCCTGGCCATGGTCCTGGCGGGAGGCAAGGGCGAACGGCTCAGCCCGATCACCATCCGGCGGTCCAAGCCCTTCGTGCCCTTCGGCGGGAAGTACCGGATCATCGACTTCGTCCTGAGCAACCTCTTCAACTCCGGCATCCGGCGGACCTACATCCTGACCCAGTACCAGGCCTACTCCCTGAACAAGCACATCAAGGACTCCTGGGACAAGTGGACGGGGCTGGGCGAGTTCTACGACACCATCTCGCCCGAGACGAGCAGCATGAGCGAGGAGTGGTTCCGCGGCACCGCGGACGCCATCTACCGGACCCTGGGCTTCATCGAGGAGTCGGACGCGGAGCACATCGCCATCTTCGGCGGGGACCATGTCTACAAGATGGACGTCTCCCAGATGCTCATGTACCACCGGATCAACAAGGCCGACCTGACCATCGCGGCGCTCGACGTGACGCCGGAGGAGGCGAAGCGCTTCGGCATCCTGCGCGTGGACGACGAGTTCCGCGTCCAGTCCTTCATCGAGAAGCCGCCGCAGCCCGCCACCGTGCCGGGGCGGGACACCTGCTTCGCCTCCATGGGGAACTACATCTTCTCGAAGCGCAAGCTGATCGACCTGCTCCACCGGGGGAAGAAGCTCCACCGCGACCTGGACTTCGGGAAGCACATCATCCCCCTGATGATCGAGGCGGGCGACAAGGTCTTCGCCTACAGCTTCTTCGACAACACCGTGCCGGGCATGGAGCCGCACACGCGCGGCTACTGGAAGGACGTGGGCGCCATCGACACCTACTACGAGGCGAACATGGACCTCATCGCGGTCACGCCGCAGCTGAACCTCTACAACTACCAGTGGCCGATCCTGACCGACCAGGGGAATCTTCCGCCCGCCAAGACGGTCTTCGACTCAGACGGCCGGCGGGGCCAGAACCTCGACTCCCTGGTCTGCGGCGGCTGCATCACGAGCGGCGGCACGGTCCGCCGGTCCATCCTGGGGCCCTCCTGCCGGGTGAACAGCTATGCCCGGGTGGACGACTCGATCCTCTTCGCGAACGTGGAGATCGGCCGGAAAGCCCGCATCCGGAAGGCGATCATCGATGAGGGCATCTGCATCCCCGAAGGGATGCGCATCGGCTATGACCCCGAGGAGGACCGGGAGCGGGGCTGCCTGATCACCGAGTCCGGCGTGGTGGTGGTGACGAAGTAAGGTCTTTCCCGGGACCCTGCATCCCCTGAGCGAACCTGCTCACCAGCTCGCCCCCGTTATCACGCGAAGACCGCCTATCGCCTCGGCACAGCGTCAGCGTCGAGTGCCGCGAGTCGGAAGCCATGCCAGGGAGCGGTGCGGGGCTTACTGGCGAGCCTGAGCAGGATCGGGAAGGGGATGCAGAAAAGAATGCGATCACGGTTCAGAGAGAAGCCCATCGATCAGACCGAACAAAACCAACGTTCTTCATCGCAAAGCCCTCAAGCACGCAACGGGAACCTGGAGCCCCTGCGTCCATCTCTCCTCTTGACCCCCTCCGGTAGAACCGATTACTATCCACCATGTTCGCCTGGCACGGCAGGATGCTGGTCGTGGACCTTTCCGCAGGCTCTCTGCGCATCGAGCCACTTCCCGAGGACCTGCTGCAGGTCTGGCTCGGCGGCCGGGGGCTCGGCGTGGCGCTGATCCACGACCGCATCGCTCTGGACCCCTACGACGAGCGCATGCCGGTCTATCTCTTCGTCGGCCCGCTCTGCGGCACCGCTGCGCCCACCTCCTCCCGCATGTCCCTGGTCACCCGCTCGCCCCTCACCGGCACGGTCTTCGACTCCTCGGTGGGCGGCCGGTTCCCCCTCAAGCTGAAGCAGGCGGGCTATGACGGCATCTGCATCTTCGGCCGCTCCCCGCGGCCGGTCTACCTCGAACTGCTCGGCGGAGAGGCCGCGCTCCGGGACGCGGCGCAGCTCTGGGGCAAAGGCGCCGGCGAGGTGACCGCGAGCCTCGGGAAGCAGGGCGAGGTGGCCTGCATCGGCCCGGCCGGCGAGCGGCTCGTGCGGTTCGCGAACATCATGATCGGCGGCAACGACTCGGTGGGCAGGGGCGGGATGGGCGCCATGTTCGGCAGCAGGAACCTGAAGGCCATCGTGGTGAACGGGGCGGGATCCGCCGAGGTCGCCGACCCGCCGGCCTTCCGGAAGGCCTGTGAGGACGTGCTGCGGCTCCTGAAGGCCTCGCCGGTGGTGATGGGCGAGCTGGGGCTCGCGGAGTACGGCACCGGCTCGCTCGTGGACATCGTGGAGCAGCGGCGGATGGCGCCGACCGAGAACTTCCGGAAGACCGTCTTCCCCGGCGCCCGGGCCTACTCCGGTCCGGCGCTGAAGCAGCGGTACGGCTCGAAGAAGGACGGCTGCGCGGTCTGCCCCATCCAGTGCAAGAAGACGACCTCCTGCGGCAGGCCCATGCCGGAGTACGAGACCCTCTCCCACTTCGGCGCCCTGAACGCCAACGACGACGCCGAGTCCATCGTCCGGGCGAACCTGCTCTGCAACACCCTGGGGCTCGACACCATCTCCACGGCCGCCACGATCGCGGCTTACGGCGAGGCGCGCGGCAGGTTCCTCTCGCCGGACGAGATCCTCGAGATGGTCCGGAAGATCGCCTGGCGCGAGGGCGAGGGCGACGGCCTCGCCGAAGGCTCGCGGCGGTACTGCGACTCCATCGGCCGGCCCGGGCTCTCGATGAGCGTAAAGGGCCTGGAGCTGCCTGCCTACGACCCCCGGGGGTCCTACGGCATGGCCCTGGCCTACGGCACCTCGAACCGCGGCGCCTGCCATCTCCGCGCCTATCCCATCAGCCAGGAGATTCTGAGGAAGCCGGTCGCCACGGACCGGTTCAGCTTCGACGGCAAGGCGCGGCTGATCAAGGTCTGCGAGGACACCAACGCGGTGGTGGACTCGCTCTCGGTCTGCAAGTTCGCCTTCCTCGGCGCCTCCATGGAGGAGTACGCCCATCTGCTGGCCGGCGCCACGGGCCTGGACTACACGGGCCAGGGCCTGCTCAAGACCGGGGAGCGCATCATCGCGCTGGAGCGGGACCACAACCGGCGGAACGGGTTCGCATCCGGGGACGACCTGCTGCCGGACCGCTTCTTCACCGATGCGGGAAGCTCCGGCGAGGGCATCGAGGTGCGGCCCATCGACCGGCAGCGGTACCTCGAGGAGATGGAGAGGTATTATAGGATAAGAAAGCAGTAGTCAGGAGCCAGGAGTCAGAATCCAGGAGAAAGGAGCCAGAAATCAGAAGGAAGAAGACAGAAGACAGGTAGATAAGTCTGCATGGTAGCCGCAGGCTTCAGCCTGCGCAGACGATGACCGGGTGTGAAGAACCGAGAACCGCTCCCCTCTGTTCCGGTCTCAGTCCCAGGTGGTCGTCCATTTCAGGAAGAGCAGGACCCAGGGCGAGGCGTGGAGAAAGAGGTCGAACCAGTCCACCGGCCGCTTCAGGGCGCCCCGGAAGAGCATCACCAGCTTCTCCCAGAGATGGGGCGGGTTGTAGGGCGCCAGGCCGAGGGTGAGGCAGAGGAAGACGTACATGGCCCAGGGCTGTTCGGCGATGAACTGCATGGGACCTCCCGGTGGCCGTTATTCTCGTGTACTCCCTGCGTTCCTCGGTCACGGCGCGGATTCTGCAAATCGCCGCGGGATCAGGGCGAGCGCGGTCCTGCGTGCCAGCCGTTCACGGACCGCCCTGAGCAGGCCGGACTGCTGGTCCCGCCGCATCAGGTCGGCGGGATCCACGAGCTTCCGGAACTCTTCCTTTTTCCTGCTGTTCTCCTCATCGAAGGCGCGGATGCTCTCCCGTTCGAACACTTCTTCCGACCCGGCGCGCACCACCGCCCGCACGTAGCCCAGGGCGTCCAGGACGCGGCCGGCGACGGACTCGAAGATCCCGATGTCGCGCTTGCTCGCCTCGCGGAGGAACTTGCGGCTGTTGTTCTTCATCACCGGGCTGGTCACGTTCTTCCAGAGCTCGCTCGACGCTGCGGCGCGCCGGGCCTCCCGGGTTCCGTGGTAGTCCAGCATGGAGCTCCGGAAGGCCACGCCGAGGAAGGCGCAGAGCAGCCGCGCGGTCCGCTCGGGATAGGCCGTCAGCTCCTCGTAGCTGACGCTGATGAACCGTTCGGGTCCGATCCGCTCGCGGAGCCGCAGGGCGATCTCCTGGGTCGCCGCCCATTCCCGGGCGATGTGGTAGAAGTGCTTCTCGCCCACCACGGCCTTGCTGAAGGAGACGGCCACGTCCCGTCCGTCCCGGTAGAGATAGATGTACCGGGGCTCGCCGAAACAGGCCTCGATCTCCGCGGCGTAGTTGATGTTCGCCAGGCTCTTGCAGCACCAGGTCCGGGCGCCCTTCGCCTCCGCGCAGATGTCATAGACCGCCCCGTGGACCGCGGGCACGCTCCGCTCCCGGCAGCGCCGGGCGACGTCGTCCCGGTCCAGGACCACGCCCTCCCAGGGCACGGGGTTCAGCTCCACCAGGCGGCAGATATCCTCCACGAGCTGGCTGAAGTTCCCGTCGTCCGCCAGGTCGCCGTAGTCCGGCAGCAGGGGCATCATCCGCTGCAGGATGTGCGGCGGATGGGGCGCCGCGATCTCGGGGAGCTGGTTCAGCATCAGACGGAGCAGGTTCGATCCCGACCGCTGGGTCCCGATCATGAAGATGGGCTTCATATCACACCTCCGTGAGCGCC
>CAZTXN010000055.1:0-11062 GCA_964617655.1 uncultured Nitrospiraceae bacterium
AGCAGACCTATGGTCTCTACCGGACCGATCTTGAGCTGCTGGGAAACTGGTATTATTGAGGAAAGGGCCTGGCTGCGCCGCTGATGGCTGGCCAGCATCAATTGCCTCGTCACATGCTTTCACAAGGCCTGGATGAGCCATCGGGCCGCCATCTCACCATATCCCTCTGCATGATCATTCCTTGGAGCGGGACGTCCCGGACCGCGTTCCCCGTCCTCGTACGGCCAGCGGGTGCACGGGACGGGAGGACCGTGATCGCGAACAGGAGCAAAGCTTCGGTCCGCTGGTGCCACACCGCGGTCATCATCTGCATCTCAGGAGAATGGAATACAGGCGGCGGGGATCGCGGCGCGCAGGGGTCGTCACGACGGCCGGGACGGGAAGCAGGGGTGCATGCATGAGCAGGAGCTCTGGGCAGGCTGCCGGAACACGCAGGAGAAAAGCGCGGGGCGGTCCACACGACCGCCCCGCGGCAGGTGACGGGGACCGCGATCAGAAGGTGTAGTTCAAGCCTGCGGTCAGGCCGGCAAAGGAGTGTTCAATATCTGTGTCCGAGCCAGAGAAGGACTGGGACTTGAGGCCGACATTGATCGAGGTCTGCGGATTGAGAAGAAAAGCCAGGCCGATCTCCACAGAAGCGCCGGTCACGTCATCCGTAGATGAGTAGAGGGCGTTCTCGAACGAATCCGGACCGCTGTAGGTGAACTCGAAGTCCATGAACATCCACGCAAGGCTGCCATAGAGAGCGACCGTGTCGCTCAGCGGGATATTGGCCAGGATGCCGAAGCCCGGGCCGTTCATAGTCAGATCGCCCGTCGCATACTGGATGCCTGAGGCCGGCCACTCATCGGTGTAGTCTCCCGTGATGGACTTATAGCCGACGAACGCGCCGAAACGGGGCGTGAACATGTAACCGATCGTAAGATCGAGGTCGGTCCTGCTGATCGTCTCCGTGGCGCTGGTGCCATCACCGTAAGGGAACTCGTAGTCTCCGGTCGTAAAGAGCAGCGATCCTCCAAAGAAGACATTGTTCTCAAGACGAACGCTGACCGCCGGACCGATCATCAGTACCGTGTTGTCGGAATCTACAGAGTTACCCGCTGAGTCCGATATTTCCCAGGAGTTCATCCAGGTCTTCACGCTCAGCGTCGTCTTGGCACCTTCGGCAAAAGCCGCAGGCGCAGCTACGACCACCACTGTCATGAGAGCGAATAAAGCCACTATCTTTCTCATACTCGTTCCTCCTTGGAAGTAAAATGCCGCTTCACGCCAGTGAGCGGTTAATGGCAGAACCAGGGACGGCCTCTGCGTGTGTGAGACGTGTCCCGTCAGAGCTGGTCGGTCGTCAGAAGGTGGGAGCGATGAAGGGCTTGGTGTCTGACCTTCCCCGCTCCGGCCGCCGCTCGGGCTCGCGCGGTTTCTCCACGACCGGCCGCTCGGGCTCCGTCTCCTCGATATTGATGAGCTGGCCCTTGATCGCGCTGCGGACCATGGTGCCGTAGGTCACGGCCTCGGGCGCCGACTCCTTGTTGACCTCGCCGGAGGCGGTCTTGGCGCGGACCTCCGTGATCTCGATCTCGCCGATCTCGATCGTCTCCACGTCCAGCACCTCGCCGGTCTTCGGGTGCTTGATGACCCGTCCTTCCTTGAAGGCCACGAACCGCATGCCGGGCCTGACGCCCATCTGTTTCCCGAGATCGAGGGTGACGCGCCGGCCGGTCCGCTGTACGACATACCCTTCCAGCGGGAAGGCCTGGGCGATCTTCTCGGTGACCTGCGAGACCAGCTCGTTCAGCCGCACCGCGCTGCCGGCCCGGACCTTCTCGGCCGCAACGATCGAGGCCGTGTCCACATTGATAAGGCGGGCATTGATCTCCACGAACCCGCCGAAGCTCAGCAGGGTGCCCGAAACGATGGTCTTGACCCCCAGGACCTTGCCGAGCTGGGCGGCACTGGTGGGGTCGATGGCCCCGGTCACACCCAGTTTCTGCTCCTCCAGGATGGTCTCGAGCAGCCTACGCTCGATCACGTCGAACCGGCCGGTCTCGACCAGGCCGGTGATGAGCCACTCGGCCACGATCTTGCCCATGTCCTTGGAGGCGAAGTCCTCGCCCTGGAGCTGGAAGTCGAGGACCGCGATCTTGGTCTTCTTGAACTCTGCCTGCGCGGGCTGCGCCGGAACGAGCAAAAAGAGCACCATCAGGGGAAAAACAAATGGAAATGATGAAAAAAAACCGGTTCTCATAGGTGCAGCCTCGGCCTGGGGGAGTAGTTGCTGCTGCGGAATGCCAGGGTACACGACAGCGCTGGAACGGCTCCAGAATAGGCTTATTGTAGTAAAGAGGGGGAAGGTTGTCAAGGTACGAATACCGGGCACGATTCCCGCATCGACGCCGGCACACCAAGATTTACCCGTTGACAAACGGGGGCTTTCTCCTTAATATTACCTCCGTGCCGAAGTGGTGGAACTGGTAGACGCGCTGCGTTCAGGGCGCAGTGGGCGTACGCCCGTGGGGGTTCAAATCCCCCCTTCGGCACCATTTTCGATCGAACACCGGTGTCCCAGAACCGCCGGGACGCAATGGCCGCAAAGAGTTCCGAGACAGCCATCCTTACTTCCCCGGGCGATCTCCTCGCGCGCTTTGCGTCCTCGCGGTGAAGGATCTTCCTCAGTCCTCATGAAAAAGATACACTACATCCTCATCCTTCTCCTTATCGCCGGCTGCGCCGCCAAGGAGCCTGCGTTCGATCCCGTCGCCAAGTTCCGGGAGGGCGAGGAGCATATGCGGGCCTTCAAGTACGAGGAGGCGCGCAAGGCCTACCAGGAGATCCAGGAGAAGGCGCCGGACCGGAGCTATGACGCCGACATCATGCTGCGCATCGCGGACACCTACTACGGCGAGGAGAAGTACGCCGAGGCGCAGGTCGAGTACCAGGCTTTCCTCAATTTCCATCCCGTGCACCGGGATGCTTCCTATGCGCAGTTCCAGGTCGGGATGTGCAGTTTCCAGGAGATCACGACGATCGATCGGGATCCCGGCATCACGCGGACCGCATTGAAGGAGTTCCGCATCTTGCTGGAGAAATACCCGAAAAGCCAGTACGAGGACGAGACGAAGCGACGGATCGCGAAATGCCGCGAGCATCTGGCGGAGTACGAGCTCTACGTGGCGAAGTTCTATTATAAGAAGGGGTCCTACGGGTCCGCGACCGGCAGGCTGGAGAGGCTGCTGAAGGACTATCCGGGTTCGCAGGTCGAGCCGGATGCTCTCTACCATGCGGGGCTGGCCTACCAGGAGCAGGGCGAGCGGCAGAAGGCGCTCCAGGTGTTCGAGACCCTTGCCGACCGCCATGTCGAATGGGCTTCCCGGGCAACTCCGCTGGCGGATCGTCTCCGGTCGCTGCCCTGACCCGTTCTCCTGTCATTCGCCGCGAACGGAAACCCCGGCGTGGCGGTCCTGCACGCTCCCCCGCTCAGCCGGGCGCCAGAAGGGGGCTTCCGTGAGATTCTATCCCGTCTTCCTGGACCTTGCCGAAAGGCCCTGCCTCGTCGTCGGCGGCGGCGTTGTGGCGGAGCGCAAGGCCGTGGGACTCTTCGATGCCGGCGCGGACCTGACCGTGGTGAGCCCCGGCCTGACCCCCCATCTCGAGGACCTGGTCCGCAGGCACAAGATCTCCCATCGACAGAAGCGCTTCGAGGAGAGCGACCTCGCCGGCTTCTTTCTCGCCATTGCCGCCACGAACGATCCCGCGGTGAACACCGCCGTGGCCCGCGCCTGCCGCAGCCGGGGCATCCTGGCGAACGTCGCGGCGCCTCCCGACGAGAGCAGTTTCATCGTCCCCTCGGTGGTGGAGCAGGGCGACCTGCTGATCGCCGTGTCCACCTGCGGCAGCAGCCCGGCCCTCTCCCGGAAGGTCCGCCAGGAACTCGAACAGGCCTATGGTCCGGAGTATGGTGTCTTTCTGGATAAGATGGCGCTGCTGCGCAGGAAGCTGCAGCATGACGATACCGATGAAGCGACGCGTCGGAAGGTCTACCAGGCTATGGTGGAGTCGGACGTGCTCTATCTGCTGAAGGCAGGCGAAGGGCAGGCGGCGGACCAGCGGATCGCGGAGATCGTGCGGGCGGTGAAACGAAGGGGCGAAGGACCGGTCACTTCGATCCCTTGAACATCCTGGAGAAGAGCCCGGCCTTCTTCTCCTCCTCGGCCGCGGCCTCTGCCACGGCGACGCCCGCGGCCTTGAGCGCGGAGCGGACCTTCTCCGCGTCCGGGAACCGCAGCAGGGCGTTGTTCAGGATCCCGGCGCCCTTTGCCTTCTGGCCGTTCCGCAGGTAATAGGAGCCGAGTTCGTAGTGGTGGTCCATGGTCCCGGGGTCGAGCTCCAGGGCCTTCTTGAGGCTCTGCTCCGCCTCGGCCTTGCGCCGCGAGATGCGGCTGAGGCAGATTCCCAGGAAGAAGTGGTGCTCCGCCTTCGTGGGGTCCAGCCGCGCGGCATCGGCCAGGTCGTTCACGGCCAGGCCGAAGTTCCCGGTCCTGAACTGCTTCATCCCGCTGTCGTGCTTCTTTCCGGCCTCTTCCGCTTTTCCCTTGCTCACCCGCTCGGTCCCGGCTGCGCGCGGTTGCGCCTCGCGGGCCGTCTGCCCGGTCAGCACCGCAGCGGGCTTGCCCTCGTTCGCCAGGGCGAGGGCCTCCTCGATCTTGTCCTTCCATGCCACGTGCTGCAGGGCGCTGTTCAGCACCCCGACCGCGCGGGGCTTCATCCCGCTTGCAAGGTAGAGATTGCTCAGCTCGATGTGGTACTCCACCTTGGTCGGGTCGATCTCCAGGGCCTTGCTCAGATGCTCTTCGGCCTCGTGCTTCCGGCGCGGGACATGGGCGAGGCAGAGGCCGAGATAGAAGAAGTACGGCGCTTTGAGCGGATCGAGCCGGGTCGCCCAGCTGAAGGCCTCCACCGCGCCCCAGTAGTTGCCGGACTTGAAATCCTTCATCCCGTTGTTGAACTGGTCCGCAGCGCGCGCGGCCTTCTCGGCATAGTTCTCGACGTATTCCTCCGCTTTCTTCTCGACGAAGCCGGTCCCGGCCGTCCGTTGCGCCTCTTCCGCCTTCCGCCGGGCAAGCTCCTGCTCATACCCGGTCCGCTTCGCCATATCGCTCAGCGCTTCGTAGGCCTTGTGGATGCGGTCAAAGAGCGCATCGAGCCGGTCCTTCATGTCCGCCATGGCGGGATCGAAGTGGCGGTCCGGGTGGTAGGCCTTGGCCAGCCGGAAATAGGCCTTCTTCACCTGCACCGCCGTGGCGGTGCGGTCCACGCCCAGGACCTCGAAGTGGTCCTGCTGCGGCAGGGCGGCGAAGGCTTCCTCGAGCATCTGCTTCGTGACCACGAGCTCCGGCTCCGCCGGCTTCGCGGGCTCCGCCGGCTTGGGCCGGACCGCCTCCCGCACGGCCTCGCGGGCGAAATTCATCTCCTCCTCGGTCTTGAGCTGGCCCTCTTCGGCCATCTGGAGGGCGAGCAGCACATACACGGCCTTCATGGCGTTGAAATCGCCGATGCCCGAGAGGCCGCAGATCTCCTCGATGCTGCGCTTGCCGTCCACGAAGGAGAGGACCGTCAGCTGGTCCTGCGAGAGCTGGGCGTCCTGGTAGAGGCAGGAGGGGTCGTTCGCCGGCCGGATCACGGCCGTGGGGGGAGGCAGGGTCTTCCGGATATCCTTCCAGTCCTGGCTGGTCACGCCCTCGAGGATCACGTTGCCGGTGCTCATCTGGAGCGGAATGATGTCCGCCATGGGGAGCGGTCCTTCGTCGAACCGGTAGGCGCCCATGCGCACCCGGAAAAGGCCGAGGATGATCTGCTTCACCTGGAACTTCACGCCCTCCACGAGCGCCTGGGGGGTCAGGAAGCCGAGCTCCACGAGGATGGTTCCCTGCTTTTTTCCGGTCTTGGCAACCAGTTCCTCGGAGGCCATGCATTGCTGCTCCGAGAGCCTGCCGGCGCGGACGAGGGACCGGCCGAGCCAGTTCTCCTGCAGGTTCGAGGACGCGAAGGTGATGTCCCCGTTCTTGAAGTAGACCTTCTTCACCGCCTTCTCGGCAGCCTGACCGTGGACATGCTCGAAGACCGCGGTGCCGGTCTTCGAACGGCTGCGGAGGCTCTGGAAGAGCCAGGGGACGGTCATTTCCTTGATGTCGCCGGAGAGCGGGACAGGTGAGCCGCTGCTGCAAGTGCCTTGCGCCATAAGGGCCATTATAACAGTTTTTTGCATCATTGGGGAGCAGAAAGTTGCATGTTTTCCCGGCGTGGCCGCCGGCGCTTACCAGGGGCGCGGCGCTGCTCCGCGACCACGGCCGGCCTTCCTCTCCGCTCTTTCTCTTTGCCTCGCCCGGTGTGATGTGCTATTATGCCGTCCGTGAGCATGAGGCCGGTCATCATTCCCCGATCGCAGCATCCCCTCTCCCGGAACTGGATCAGCCCCAACGCAGTCAAGGTGCTCTACCGCCTGAAGGAGCGCGGCCACCTGGCCTGCCTCGTCGGAGGAGGGGTGCGCGATCTGCTGCTGGGCCGCGAGCCCAAGGACTTCGATATTGCCACGGATGCGCGGCCGAACGAGGTCAAGAAGATATTCCGGAACTGCCGGCTCATCGGGAGGCGCTTCCGGCTGGCGCATATCCATTTCCATGACGAGATCATCGAGGTGGCGACCTTCCGGTCCAACGCCGCACCGGAGCCCGAGGCTGCGCCGGAAGGTCTGGCGGATGCCGCGCAGTCCGAAGCGGTCCCGGCGCCGGAAACCATCGCGCCGGACGCAGCGGGAGGGCCGGTCCCGACGGCGCCGGCCGGCCGGCCCCGTCCGCCCCGGATGCTCCGTTCCGACGAGGGGATGATCCTGCGGGACAACGTCTTCGGCACGCCGGAGGATGACGCCCTCCGCAGGGACTTCACCGTCAATGCGCTCTTCTACAACATCGCCGATTTCTCGGTGATCGACTATGTGGGCGGCATGGAGGACCTCCGGGCAGGGCTGATCCGGATCATCGGCGATCCGGCAGCGCGGTTCATCGAGGACCCTGTGCGGATGGTCCGCGCCGTGCGCTTCGCCGCCATGCTCGGCTTCACGATCGAAGAAGGGACCGAGCGCGCCCTGCTGGAGCTGAAGGACAAGGTTGCGCTGGCATCGCCGGCCCGCATGTACGAGGAGGTGCAGAAGCTCTTCCTGCTCGGCGAGGGCGAGAAGGTCTTCCAGATGCTCCGGCGGACCGGCATCTTCGGCGTGCTCTTCCCGCAGATCAACGCCTGGCTCGACACCGAGGAGGAGGGCTTTCCCCGGGTCAGCGCGGGCAAGGCGCTCGAGTGGGTGGATGCCTGCGTGCAGTCCGGGAAGAAGGTCGAGCCCCAGGTCCTGTTCGGGCTCATGTTCGGCAGGTACATCGAGCAGAAGTGGGAGCGCTTCCGCGACGGGGGGACGGCGCCCCTGGAGGCGCTCGACCGCGCCGTTGCCGAGTTCCTCGCCGAGGTCGTGCAGCGGGTGCAGCTGCCTCGCAAGACCGCCCTGGCCATCCGGGACATGCTCTGGAACCAGGGAAGGTTCGAGAAGCGTCAGGGCAAGCAACCGCTCTATTTCCTGCGGCGGCCCGGATTCCGCGACGCCTTCGAGTACCTCCGGTTCACCAGCGAGACGACCGGCGAGCGGCGGGAGCTCCGGGCGTGGTGGAAGGAGCTCATCCGGCAGCAGGACGGAGCAGGGGAGGAGCAGCGTCCCGGGGTGACGGTCCTGCAGCCGGCGGAGGTGCGGCGGCCGCAGCAGCCCGGCCGGCGCAGGCGGCGGAGAAGACCGAGAAGAAGCAAATCCGAAATCCGAAACCCGAAATCCTAAAGGAGATCGACATTTCATTATTACCCTGTTTCGAGGTTCGATATTCGCATTTCGTGCTTGTTTCATTCTATGGCTCACCCACCGCGTTTCTTCATAGACCCCGCACAAGTGACCGGCGACCGCATCATCATCACCGGCGATGACCTGCGCCATATCCGCACGGTGCTCCGGAAGCGGCCCGGCGACCTGCTTACGCTGCTCGACGGCGCGGGCGGGGAGTATGCGGCCGAGATCAGGGAGCTCCGCAGGGATGAGCTCGAGGCCTCTGTCATCGGGAAACAGGAGCATGAGCTCACGGGGCCTCGCATCATCCTCGGCCAGGGCCTGCCCAAGGTGGACAAGATGGACTGGATCGTCCAGAAGGCCGCGGAGCTGGGCGTTTCCTCCCTCGTTCCGCTGCTGACCGAGCGGACCATCGTGAAGGTGCGGGACGGGGAGAAGCGCATCGCCCGATGGCGGAAGATCGCCCGCGAGGCCGCCATGCAGAGCCGGCGCCTCGACATCCCGACGGTCCGGCAGGTAATGAGCTTTCAAGAGTTCCTCGGAGACCTGGAGGGCCTGGTGACCCCCCTGCATCCCCCCTTGGCAGGGGGGGAGAAGGAGGGGGGTGGGGTAGCCGACACCTCGCCGTTCGCCGGAACCCTGCTCCTCATCCCCTGGGAAGAAGGCACTCAGCCCGTCAAGGAGGTGCTGCGGGCCTTCCCGGCCGCGGAGACCGTCGTCGTGCTGATCGGCCCGGAGGGCGGGTTCTCGCTGGACGAGGCCGGAAGGGCGAAGGACCGGGGATTCCGCGCCGTGAGCCTCGGCCCGACCATCCTCCGCACCGAGACCGCGGCCATCGCCGCGCTCAGCATGATCGGGTATGAGCTGCGGCAGCAGACTTCGGCCGTAAGTTAGTTGAAGACCAGAGCTGAGAACACAGCATCGATTTGAACGCTGAAAATATCGATGATCCGTTATGATGATCGCGGAAAAACCCTTTTATCATATGATGTTTCATACATGCACCAGCGAGAATCTGCGTTGAATTCTTTCCTTCTGGGATTCTGTCTCTTTCGGTTTCCCCCAAAAAGGGAAGAACCTTCTATTCCCTTGACACCCCAACAGATTGAGTGTTAATATCAGGCCTCACAATCCCTTGAAATTCCGAAAGGAAGTCCTGCCTGATGAAGATCGCCATCGGCGCGGACCACGGCGGATGGGAGCTGAAGAGGCACCTCGTTGATTTCCTCAGGAAATCCGCCGAGATCGAGGTCACGGACTTCGGGACCACCGGGCCGGACTCGGTGGACTACCCGGACTTCGGGAAGCAGGTGGCCGAGGCGGTCTCGACCGGCGCTGCGGACCGGGGCATCCTGATCTGCGGCACCGGCATCGGCATGTCCATGATCGCGAACCGCTATCCCCGGGTGCGCGCCGCGCTCTGCCACGACCACTTCACCGCCAGGATGAGCCGGCTGCACAATGACGCGAACGTCCTCTGCCTGGGCGAGCGGGTCATCGGGAGGGGCGTGGCCTGCGACGTGCTCCAGACCTGGCTCGCCACGGAGTTCGAGGGCGGCCGCCACCTTGCGCGGGTCCAGAAGCTCGTCGGACCGAAGAGCTGAAAGATATTAACGCAGAACAGATATGAGGGAAGCTATGAAGAACGCCGCCGGGCCTTCCGCATAGCCCGTCATATTTCAACTGCGTCATGCTGCGTTGCATGCCTTTGGCAAGACTACGCTATTACAAGGGAACAGGCCATGTCGGAACTGAAAGCAGCGGACCTCGAGGTCTACAACGCGATCAAGGGCGAGGAGGAGCGCGAGCTCACCAAGATCGTCCTGATCGCATCGGAGAACTGCGTGAGCAAGGCGGTCCTGGAGGCCCAGGGCTCGGTGCTTACGAACAAGTACGCGGAAGGCTACCCCGGCCGGCGGTACTACGGCGGGTGCGAGTACGCGGACATCGTCGAGACGCTGGCCGTGGAGCGCGCGAAGCAGCTCTTCGGCGCCGAGCATGTGAACGTCCAGCCCCATTCGGGCTCCACGGCCAACATGGCCGTCTACTTCAGCGTGCTGAAGCCCGGGGACGCGATCCTCGGCATGTCGCTGCCCCACGGCGGCCACCTGACCCACGGCGCGCCGGTCAGCTTCTCGGGCCAGCTCTACCGGTCCGTCTCCTACGGCGTGGCGCGGGAGACCGAGCTCCTGGACTACGACGAGCTGGAGCGGCTGGCCCTGGAGCACAAGCCGAAGATGATCGTGGCCGGCTACAGCGCCTACTCGCGCATCCTCGACTTCGCCCGGTTCCGCAGGATCGCCGACAGGGTCGGCGCCTATCTCATGGCGGACATCGCCCATATCGCCGGCCTGGTGGCCGCGGGCGAGCATCCCAGCCCGGTCCCCCATGCGGACTTCGTCACGACCACGACGCACAAGACCCTGCGGGGCCCCCGCGGCGGCATGATCCTCTGCAAGGAGAAGTACGCCAGGGCCGTGGACAAGGTCATCTTCCCCGGCATCCAGGGCGGTCCGCTGGTGCATGTCATCGCGGCCAAGGCCGCGGCCCTCAAGGAGGCCCTCCAGCCCGAGTTCAAGGACTATCAGCGGCAGGTGAAGGCGAACGCCAAGGCCCTGGCCCGGCGGCTGACCGAGGACGGCCTGCGCATCGTCTCGGGCGGCACGGAGAACCACCTGATGCTCGTGGACCTCACGCCCAAGGGCATCACCGGCAGGGACGCCGAGGCTGCGCTCGACACAGCCGGCATCACGGTGAACAAGAACAGCATCCCCTGGGACCGGAAGCCGCCGGTCACCACGAGCGGCATCCGGCTCGGCACGCCGCTCGTGACCACGCGCGGCATGAAGGAGCCGGAGATGAAGGTCATCGGCGACCTGATCTGCGAGGCCCTGGCGAACGGCCGCGACGCCGCGAAGCTCGCGTCCATCCGCGAGCGGACCCGGGCGCTTTGCGGCAAGTACCCCATGTTCGCGATGCATATGGAGGAAATGCCAAATACCAAATAACAAATCGCAAATAAGCTCCAATGTTCAAGTTCGAAATTTCGGGCAACCGTACTTTGATGTTTGATGCTTGAGCATTGCGATTTGTTTGTCATTTACTATTTGTATTTTGGCGCTTTATTTATGACCCGCCCTTCCTGGGACGAATATTTCATGGAGATCGCGCACCTGGTGAAGAAGCGGG
>CAZTXN010000055.1:11162-15724 GCA_964617655.1 uncultured Nitrospiraceae bacterium
CGCCCTTCCTGGGACGAATATTTCATGGAGATCGCGCACCTGGTGAAGAAGCGGGCGACCTGCCTGCGGCGGCAGGTGGGCGCGGTCATCGTGAAGGACAAGAACATCCTGGCCACGGGATACAACGGCACGCCCTCGGGCATCCAGCACTGCCTGGACCGGGGCTGCCTCCGCGAGCAGCTCGGCATCCCGTCGGGCGAACGGCACGAGATATGCCGGGGGCTGCATGCCGAGCAGAACGCCATCATCCAGGCGGCCAAGCACGGCACCGGCATCCAGGGTTCGACGCTCTACTGCACGAACCAGCCCTGCGGCATCTGCGCCAAGATGATCATGAACGCGGGGATCACGAAGGTCGTGTTCCAGGACGGGTACCCGGACCAGCTCGCCGCCGAGATGATCAAGGAAGCGGGCCTGGCCTGCGAGCAGTATAAGAAGGAGGGAAATACCAAATAACAAGTCCCAAATATCAAATAAGCTTCAATGATCAAGCTCCGAAGTAACGGCGGAGCATTGGTGTTTGGAGATTGCATGGGATTTGATGCTTGTGATTTGGTGCTTGTCTGAGCTATGCGTTGCCCCTACTGCGCCAGCCTGGACAACAAGGTCGTGGATTCCCGGATGGGGAAGGAAGGCGAGACCATCCGCCGGAGGCGCGAGTGCATCAAGTGCGAGGGCCGCTTCACGACCTACGAGCGGGTGGAGGAGGTGCTGCCCTCGGTCATCAAGAAGGACAGCCGGCGCGAGCCCTACGACCGCATGAAGATCCTCTCGGGCCTCAAGAAGGCCTGCGAGAAGCGCCCCATCAGCGTCGAGGTGCTCGAGCGGACCGTGGACGAGATCGAGCGGTCGCTCCAGGAGAAGGGGTTCAAGGAGATCCCGAGCAAGGCCATCGGCGAGGAGGTCATGAACAGCCTGCACTCCCTCGACGAGGTCGCCTATGTCCGCTTCGCCTCGGTCTACCGCTCCTTCAAGGACATCAACGAGTTCATGAGCGAGCTGAAGGACATCCTGAGCGAGAAGGAAGCGAAGAGCCCCCAGAAGCCCGGGGCCAAGAGCCAGTAGAACAGCCGACAGAAATGCCGATTGCGGATTGTAGATTGCGGATTCTCATCACGGGATAGTTGCTCACAATTCGCGATCCAGGATCAGAAATCCGCAATGCATCATACCATCGCCGATATCGCCGTTCCGGTCAATCTTCCCCGCACCTTCCATTACCGCATTCCCGACGAGCTGAACAGCAGGCTGATCATCGGCTCGCGCGTGCTCGTGCCGCTCGGGAACCGGCGCGTGGTCGGCACGGTCGTGGGCTTTCCCGCCGATGCCGGAGGCCGGGAGCTGAAGGCCGTGCTCAACGAGGCCGGCCCTTCGCTCCCGCCGGAGCTGCTGCGGCTCGGCCGCTGGATGGCGGACTACTACCTCCACCCCATCGGCCTGACCCTCGAGGCCATGCTTCCCCGGGCCGCGGAAAGCGTCAAGCCACGGACCCGGAGGCTGCTCCGGCTGCTCGACGGACCTGCGGACGGGCATGCGGTGCGGGGTCCGAAGCAGGCGGCATTGCTCCAACTGCTTGCGGAGCGACGGACCGTTCCCCTGGAAGAGCTGGGCGACTACTCCCCGGGGACCGTCAAGGCCCTGGTGGACCGTGGTGCAGCAGAGATCATCGAGGAGGAGCGGGAAGGGCCTGCGGACGGTCCGGCCGCTGCCGCGGATGCTCTGCCGGTGCTGATGCCCGAACAAGCCGAGGCAGCAGGCAGGATCAGCGATGCGGTCAGGAGCGGCGTCTTCGGCGTCTTCCTGCTCCACGGCGTCACGGGGAGCGGCAAGACCGAGGTCTACCTCCGGAGCATCGCGGAGCTCGCGGGCACCGGCCGCGGCGCGATCGTACTGGTGCCCGAGATCGCCCTGACGCCCCAGCTCCTGGGACGGTTCCGCCGCAGGTTCGGCGGCCGCGTGGCCGTGCTGCACAGCGGGCTGACGGAGCGCGAGCGGGCCGAGGCCCACCGTGCGGTCCGCGAGGGCCGCGTGGACGTGGCCGTGGGCGCGCGGTCCGCGGTCTTCGCTCCCTTCGCCCGGCTCGGCCTGGTGGTGGTGGACGAGGAGCAGGAGGGGTCCTACAAGCAGGAGGACGGGCTCCGGTACCACGCGCGGGACGTTGCCGTGATGCGCGCCAAGCTCCAGGACGCGGTCTGCGTGCTGGGCTCGGCCACGCCGTCGCTCGAGAGCTTCTTCAATGCCCGCAGCGGGAGGTACCGCTGTCTCCGGATCGCGAACCGCGTGGACCACCGGCCCCTGCCCCGGGTCGGGATCGTGGACCTCAAGGCCCTCCCGCGGCCCGCGGCCCTCTCTCCCGGGCTCTCCGCAGCGGTCCGGGAGCGGCTCGACCGGCGGGAGCAGGCGCTGCTGCTCCTGAACCGCCGGGGCTTCTCCTCGGTCCTGATCTGCGGGGACTGCGGCAAGGTCATGCCCTGCCCCTCCTGCAGCGTATCGCTTACCTTTCACAAGACCGACCGGCTGCTGAAGTGCCACTACTGCGACCATCAGGCGGCCCCGCCGGACCGCTGCCCGGTCTGCAACGGCGCATCGCTCCGGCCGCTCGGCGCGGGCACCCAGCGGATCGAGGAGGAGACCGCCGCGGCATTCCCCGATGCGCGCATCGGCCGCATGGACAGCGACAGCGTGCGGGGCAGGAACGCCTGCGACCGTCTGCTCGGACAGGTGGACCGCGGGGAGATCGACATCCTGCTCGGCACCCAGATGATCGCCAAGGGCCACGATTTCCCGGCGGTCACGCTGGTGGGTGCCGTGGACGCGGACGTGGGCCTGAACCTCCCGGACTTCCGCGCTGCGGAGCGGACCTTCCAGCTTATCACCCAGGCAGCGGGCCGGGCGGGAAGGGGAGCGGCCGCGGGCGAGGTCGTGATCCAGACCAGGAACCCGGACCACTACGCCCTGCGCCACAGCAGGACGCACGATTACGAAGGCTTCTACGACGAGGAGATACGCTACCGCACGGAGCTGGGGTATCCGCCCCTCCGGCGGGCGGTCAAGATCGAGGTGAAAGGGAGCAGGGAGCGGCTCGTGATCGAGGCCGCAGGCCTGGCGCGGGACCGTGTCAAGCGGGTGCTGCGGCAAAAGGACTCGGTGCTGCTCGGCCCGGCGCCCTCGCCGGTCAGCCGGGTGCGGGGAAAGCACCGGTACCAGCTGCTGCTGCTCTCGCCGTCGCGCGAGGCCCTCCGGACCGCGGCGGTCGAGGCGCGGAGGGCGGTGGAGGAGCGGTACGGACGAAAGGTCCAGGTGATCCTGGACGTGGACCCGGTGAATTTGATGTAATAGATCCCCATTCTGCTTTACATTTCCTGCCCGGTCTAGTATCCTCGGGGCGCCCTTTGACAGCCCGAACGACCGTCCCGGGGGCGGCATGTACTATTAACCCCAAGGGTTATTTAGATTGACAGCCGCGCGGGGGCCATGCTAATATCCTTTAAAACCAGGAAGCTTGAGAAGACATGCAATATTACGGGAGTGGTGGATACCCATGAGTAAGAAAGCGCACAACGCCTATCGGCCGAACTATGCCATACAGCCGGGCGAAACCCTGCGGGAGACCATCGAGGCCTACGGGATGAGCCAGGCGGAGCTGGCGGAGCGGATGGGACGGCCGAACAAGACCATCAATGAGATCATTGCGGGCAAAGCGGCCATAACCGCGGAGACCGCGCTCCAGCTGGAGCGGGTGCTGAACGTGCCGGCTTCATTCTGGAACAACCTGGAGAGGAATTTTCAGGAGGCCCGCGCCCGGATGAAGGAGGAGGAGCACCTCCAGGCGCAGGTGGCGTGGCTCAGGAATTTTCCGGTCAAGCAGCTCATCAAGCTCGGCTGGATCAAGAAGGAGGATGATCAGCTCAAGCAGCTTCAATCATTGCTGAACTTCTTCGGCGTGGCGGGAATCGGGGAATGGAAAGCGATCTGGACCAGCCCGCAGGCGGTGTTCCGCAAGTCTGCATCCTTCAAGACGAGTCCGCATGCGACGGCCGCCTGGCTGCGAAAAGGCGAGATCGATGCAGCCGGGATTCAGTGCAAGCCCCATGATGCATCGGCGTTCGAAGCTGCCCTGGGAAAGATTCGGTCGCTGACGACAACGCACCCCGAGACCTTTGTGCCGGAACTGGTGAAGCTCTGCGCTGATGCGGGCGTCGCGGTTGTCTTTGTTCCTGAATTGCCGGGAACGCGCGTCTATGGCGTGACACGCTGGCTGACCCCGAACAAGGCGCTGATCCAGCTCAGCCTTCGGGGAAAGAGCGACGATCACCTCTGGTTTGCGTTCTTCCATGAGGCGGGACATATTCTGTATCACGGGAAGAGGGAAGTGTTCATTGAGGAGAAGGGGATGCTGGAAAGCAAGGCGGAACAGGATGCGGATCGGTTTGCGCAGGAATTTCTGATTCCTTCCAGCGACTACAAGGAATTTCTAGCAAGCGGCAGGTTAGATAACGCGTCGATTAGCCGGTTTGCGAAAAAGATCGGCATCGCACCCGGAAGCGTAGTCGGCAGGCTGC
>CAZTXN010000056.1:0-15153 GCA_964617655.1 uncultured Nitrospiraceae bacterium
CCCTCTCCGCAAGAAGTTCTTGACATCTTCCTCTTTTTTCTGTATTCTTGCCGCTTCGTGACGACCGCGCACTGCTGAACATCTTCCGGGGCGGGGACAGCGGTCCCGCAGAGCGTGACGGAGACCGTTGGGGGTTGCCGGTATCAGCAAATTAGGATAAAATAAATCCTACATAGGCCTGGTCGCCCGGAACCGTTCGGTGCAGGGGGTACGGGCCGCGGAGATTGACCGAAGGGGCGTTTTTGCTATAATTGAACAAAGGAAAGGCAGTACGATGACGAAGGCTACGGTAACAGAGGAAAAGAACAGCTATCCTGACGGTATGCCCGAGGGACTTGCCGAGGAGATGGTCGAGGACCTGCTCGACGAGGAGGAAGGCGAGGAGTCTCCTGCGGCGGAGGCGGCGGTCGAAGCGGTGGAGGAGGTCGGCGGCGCCGACCTCGTGGACACCTACCTCAAGTCCGTGGGCAGATACCCCATGCTCAAGATCGAGGAGGAGCAGGAGTTCGTCCGCATGCTCGAGGACGGCAAGGCGGCGCTCAAGGAGATCGCCCTCAGCTCCCCCCTCGCGATCCCCCGGATCCTGGCGCTGGGCCAGAACATCAAGGACGGCCATGTCAAGGCGCCGGATGTGCTCCGCTTCCCGGGCGAGTGGCGCGATGCCTTCGAGACGGAGTTCATGCGCCTCTACAACCGGCTGAAGCGGCAGCTGGCCCAGAAGAGCATCGATCGCGCCAACGGGACCATCCGGGAGATGAGCCTGTCATTCCGCGAGGTGGAGAAGATCATCAAGCGGATCCATCACCTGAGCAAGCAGGCGGAGCGCGGCCATGCCGCCGAAGCGGTGAAGCTCGGCTTCGACGAGGATACGCTGAAGGACCTGGCCAGGCGCATCGAGCGCGAGGAAGAACGGGTCAAGTTCGCCAAGGACGAGCTGATCAAGGCGAACCTCCGGCTGGTCGTCTCGATCGCGAAGAAGTACGTGAACCGCGGCCTGACGCTGCTCGACCTGATCCAGGAGGGGAACATCGGCCTGATGAAGGCCGCGGACCGGTACGAGTCCGGCAAGGGCACCAAGTTCAGCACCTATTCGACCTGGTGGATCCGGCAGCGGATCACGCGGGCGATCCTGGACCAGGCGCGGACCATCCGGCTGCCCGTGCATCTCATCGAGGAAAGCACGCGCATCAGCCGCATCTTCGCCAAGTTCATGCGCGAGAAGGGGCGCGAGCCGTCGGCCGAGGAGGTCGCCCAGATCATGGGGCTGTCGGTGGTGCGGGTGAACGAGATCCTTCGCGCCATTCAGGAGCCTGTCTCGCTCGAGACCCCGATCCTGTCCGAAGAAAAGGAGCTCAAGGACGTCATCATCGACGAGAAGGCGGCATCGCCCTTCAAGACCCTGGAGAACAACGAGGCCTCGAACAAGATCGAGCAGGTGCTCTCCTCCCTGACGGAGCGGGAGGAAAAGATCATCCGCATGCGGTTCGGGATCGGCGTGAGCAGCGAGCATACGCTCGAAGAGGTGGGAAAGCACTTCAACCTGACGCGGGAGCGCATCCGGCAGATCGAGATCAAGGCGCTCAAGAAGCTGCGCCACCCGGCGCGGAGCAAGCTTCTGAAGGAATACGTCTAAAGACTCTGCGGGAGCGATAGGATCGGCAGAACAAGAATGGCGGACCCTGTTTGGGGCCTGCCATCTTTCTTTTCGCGTGGATGCGGCAGGCGCGAGTCTCAGTCGTTCGATGCCGGGATGAACTCCAGGTCCGCGATGATTCTTGATGCCTCCTCGATGGCCAGGCCGTCATGGGCCGGATCGCAGACATAGGCGGCCATGATGGCGCGCGTCCGGTCGGCAAGGAACCAGACCCTCCAGTGGGACGGCTCCTTCGTGTCCGTGCGCTGATAGTCGATCACCGCGATGCCGTGGTCCCCGAGGTCCTCGACGCGGACCGCCTCGCGGGGAAAGGGGATGTCCCGCTCCTCGAGCGTATCCTCCAGCAGCACCTCCGCCGCCTTGGCGGGCGGCAACTTGGTCTCTTCGCGTTCGATGAACGAAAGCTGTATCAAGCCCGGCCAGTTAGCCTTTTCCAGAAGAACGAACCCCATCTCCTCCCGTTCGCTCCAGCCGTCAGGAAGGAATAGATTGATCCAGCGCTCGTACGTAACTTTTTTCCCCATGATTCGAAGCATTCTAACGAGGCAGGGGGGGGCGGTCAAATGAGTTTCGCTAATAGGGGGGAAAGAACTGTTTATATATACCGGCGGTCGAGCAGGAGCCCGATGACACGGCTGGCCGACCGTTCCGGCGGTCCGTTGCCGTCCAGCACGAGCTCCGGAGCACGCGGGAGCTCGTAGGGCGCCTGCAGACCCGGGACCGACGTTGCGGCGCCCGCAGCCGCGGATGCGTAGATGCCCTTCGGATCGCGGGCCCGGCAGAGCTCGAGCGGCGTCTCCACCAGCACCTCCAGGTACCGCGGGATGCGTTCGCGGGCGCGGTCGCGGTATGTTCGGAGGTGCGCGGTGGCGTCGAAGATGACCGGGATGCCGCTGCGCGTGATGAGCTCGCCGAGTTGCACCATATTGCCGTAGAAGCGGTCCCGCTCCTCGGGTGTGTAGGCCGGGTCCGGTGTGAAGATCCTGCGGAGCTCGTCGGACTCCAGGACCACGGGATGGACCCCGCGGGAGCGCAGGAGCGTGACCAGTTCCCGCGTCACCGTGCTCTTCCCGGATGCGGGGAGGCCGGTGATCCAGACGGCAAAGGCGGGCGGGACGGTCATGACAGGTACCCGTTCACACCGGCGGGATCGAACCGCTCCGCGGCGAGCACGTTCTCGAGAAAAGTGAAGACGGCCTTCCGCACCGCTTCGGGCAGGCGCGGGTACCAGACAGGGCTCGCGATCACGAGTCCTCGCCAGGCGAAGAAGGGGGCGGCCGCCTCGAGCATCTCGGCGTCCCCGGTCCGCTCCAGGTATCGGTCCCAGAAGAGCCGGAAAAGCCGCTCGAAGCCGCCCTCCAGCCTTCCGGAGCGCAGCAGCGAAGAGAAGAGATAGTTGATGGAGAGGCAGGTCGTGTCATCTGCGGGCTCTCCCCATTCGCCCCGCGAGCGGTCCAGGAGCGTGAAGTCGGTCCCCTCGCGGAAGAGGATGTTCCAGGGGTGGAGATCGCCATGGACCTGGCAGAGCCGGTGGGCGCGACCCTTGATCCTCCATCGCCATGCGAGGCAGTCGGTCTCGATCCTCCGGAGCAGGGCCTGGTCGATGAACCCGGACCGGTCCGGGTAGTTGTCGATCAATCCCATTATGCATTCGCCATGGCCGAGCAGGTCGCGGATCCGGCGCGCATAGAGCCCCGGGGCGTCGCGTTTCTTCCCGTGGATCCCTGCGAGGTAGTCCGCGAGGGCCACGCAGCGCCGGAGGTCGCCGTCCGTTGCATCGCCCGTTGCCCGTACCCGCTCGAGGTCGAGGAAGTATCCGCTCCCTTCCACGAACTCGGTGAGCAGGAAGAACTCCTCGGCAGCGCCGGTCGAGACAAGGCCGCCGGACCGCAGGACCGCGCCGCTGTCGAGGGAACGGACATGGCGGGGGAGACGGTTGAAAGCGTCATGCTCCCAGAGGACCGCCTGGGCGCGGTCCGAGAAATGGTCGTGCCCGTAGGAGGAGGGGGACATGGTCTCGAGGACGGCGCGGCGCTTTTCTCCGCGAAGCTCGAACTCGATGAAGACCGGCGTGCCGTAGCCGAATCCCTTCAGTTCACCCCCGAGCTCCTGCTTCGAGTGCTCGGCGAGCGAGAGCACCCGCACGGGCCCGCCGAGCAGGCGGCTGAGGTAATCGGCAACGGCGTCGAAGGAGAGAGGGGGCATGAGCGCCTCCGGCGGTGTTCCTGTCTGATTATGCCGCAGAACAGGGCGCTCCGGGAGAGCGGGCGCGGTCAGTGCTCGGTCCCGACCTTCCTGATGCCCATGGTGTCGAGCGGCAGCGGATCACCGGGGTCAAAGACTTCGCTGCCGCACCGGATCATGCGCGGCTGGCCCGGGACCTTCTTGCTGTAGGTGATGATGAGGCGGCCTGCTGCCTGCTTCAGCTCAGGCGTGGGTTCGCCGGCAAGGAGCGCCAGCGGCCCCGGGAACCCGTGGGGCTGGAAGAGACGGTATCCCGCTGCCGCGAGGCCGGCAAGGATATCGTTCTCACGCTTGTTCCTGCCCAGGACGATCCGCTCGTTCCGGCCGAACCGGAAGTGGCGGCCCAGGGTGAGGAGACGGATGTCCTGCGAGGTGACGCGGTCCTGGTCCGCGCAGAGGTCGCGCAGCTTCTCGGAGAAGTTCTTGTCCGTGAGCAGGCAGCCGCCCGCGGGCGTGGAGAAGCCGCTGATCCCGTAGCGCTGGGCAAGCCGGAACTGGGTGGTCCTGCTGCGGCCGCTTATGCCGAGCAGCAAACTGCGGTCCACGCGGCCGTCCAGCTCGGCGGAAGTGGGGGGAAGAAGGGCCGCCGAGAGCGGCCGCAGGATCATGCCGCGCAGCCCCGCTTCCCGTTCGATGAGATGCAGGGTATCCCTGCGCTGGGACATGGGCCGCTGGCCCAGCACCTCGCCGGTGACCACGAAAGCCGCGTCCAGCTCCTGCATGACCGCTCTGGCCCTGCCGAGCATATGGATCTTGCAGTCGATGCAGGGGTTGCTGTTCCTGCCGTAACCGTGCCGGGGATCCCTGATCAGGTCGATATAAGGCTGGCCGAGGTCATGCACCCGAAGGTCGATCCCGCACGCTCTCGCCACGGCAGCCGCGTGGGTGGCCTGCTCATTGCCGTAGCTCTTGCTGAATGCCGAGGTGAAATAGAGACCGGCGACCTCGAAACCCTGCTCCATGACCACCCGTGCCGCCAGGATGCTGTCGAGACCGCCCGAGATCATTGCGACCGCGCGCTTGCGCATCTGGGCCTCCGCGCCTGAAGAGATGCTGCATAATACCCGCAGGAGAGCGGTGCCGCAAGAGCGAAGAGCGGGGCGCTCCGCCCTGTACGCGGCTGGTCGAGTTTATTTTTCTTGACAAATGCTGCCTGCTGCTTTATTAAGAAACATGTGTTTTATATCCGAGCTGTGAGAGGAACCTGCTGACCATGATGAAAAAACTGTTTATATTCATATTGTTATTCTTCCTTTATGCCTTGCCGGCAGCAGCACAGTTCCCGGTCATCAACGCCGAACAGGTCCAGGGCTGGATGAAGGGCCCCAGGACGGCCCTGATCATCGATGTCCGGTCGCCGGAGGAGTACCGGCAGGGGCATATCCCCGGCGCGGTGAACATCCCTGCGGAGCGCATGTTCCAGGAGCAGGGACGACTGCCGAAGGACAGGACCACGCCGCTCGTCTTCTACTGCCGGGGCGCCGGCTGAACGCTCAGCAACGGGGCCGCAGGAGCGGCCCGCGAGCTCGGCTATACCTACCTGATGATCTTCCAGGGCGGCATGCCCGAATGGACGGACAAGGGCCTGCCGGTCCGGAAAGGGGACGCCGCGGGGCCGCTGCCGAAGCCGCGCTGACCGCAGACCGCGCCCCGGAGACCGCCATGAAGCGAGAGAAAGCGAACTATCTCATCCAGTCCGTTTCCCATGCGCTCGATATCCTCGAGTCCTTCACCCGGCTGGACAAGGAGCTGGGCGTGACGGATCTGTCGAAGCGGCTGGGGCTGCACAAGAACAACGTCTTCCGCCTGCTGGCCACGCTGGAGCACCGCGGCTATATCGAGCAGAACCGTGAGACCGAGAACTACCGGCTCGGCCCCAAGACCCTTCAGATCGGCTCGATCTTCATCGAACAGCGTGAATGCCGCCGGCAGGCGCGGCCGGTCCTCGAGGCGCTGACCGCGGCCACCGGGGAGACGGCGGTGGTGGCGGTATTGCGCGCCGACAAGGTGGTCTACATGGACGGCGTCGAGTCGGAGCGGACCGTGCGCGCCGTTTCGCGCGTCGGCGCCATGCTCCCGGCGTTCTGCACCGCCGTGGGCAAGGCGCAGCTCGCCTTCCTTGCGCCTGCGGAGGTCGATCGGCTCTATCCCGGATCCGAGCTGCCGGCGCTTACGTCCGCTACGCTCCGGAGCCGCGAGGCGCTCTCCGCGGACCTTGGGGCGGTGCGCGAGCGGGGATACGCCCTGGAGAACGAGGAGTGCGACCTCGAGGTCAGGAGCATCGCCGCGCCGGTCCGGGACTTCTCGAAGAACGTCATCGCCGCGGTGGGCATCATCGCGCCGGTGTCGCGCCTGGCCGACGACCGCCTGAAGGCGGAGCGCATCGTTTCGCGCGTGCAGGAGGCGGCGCTGGCGATCTCGTCGAAGCTCGGCTACCTGCAGGGACCGCCGGGAACATGAGCGGAACGGGCCGCGGAGCAGGACTGTGTTGACACTTCCGTTCCCCCTGTGTTATTATCGGCCCGATGCAGAACGAACGCATGTGGGGTCGCCTGCGGTCCGTGCTCGGCGAGATGCGGTCCGCCGTGCTAGCCTACTCAGGCGGCGTTGACAGTTCCCTCCTTCTCTCCGCTGCCGCCGAGGTCCTGGGAACGGACCTTCTCGCGGTGACCGCGGCCTCCGACGCCTATCCGCCCGACGAGATCGAACAGGCCCGGGCCTTCGCCCTGTCCCTGGGCGTCCGCCACCGCATCATCCGGAGCGCGGAGCTCGAGCGGGACGAATTCGTCCGGAACGGCCCGGACCGCTGCTATCACTGCAAGCAGGAGCTCTTCGGCGGGCTCCGGAAGATCGCCGATGCCGAGGGCATGGACGAGGTGCTCGACGGGTCGAACATCGACGACCTGCGAGATCACCGGCCGGGCCGGCGGGCCGCGGCGGAGCTCTCGGTCAGGAGCCCGCTTGTCGAGGCCGGGCTGGGAAAGCAGGACATCCGCTCCCTGGCACGGTGGCGCGGACTCCCCCTCTGGGACAAGCCGTCCCTTGCCTGCCTCTCCTCCCGCATCCCCTATGGGACCCGCATCACCCCGGACCTGCTCAGGAAGGTGCAGGCCGCCGAGGACGTCGTCCGCCGTTTCGGCGTGCTGCAGCTGCGCGTGCGGCATCACCAAGACACGGCCCGGATCGAGGTGGGGACCGCGGACTTCGGCAGGGTCCTTGAGCCCGGCGCCGCCGCGGAGATCAGCCGGCGCATCAAGGCCCTGGGGTACACCTATGTCTCGCTCGACCTGGAGGGGTATCGCACCGGCAGCATGAACGAGGGACTGCCGGAGCAGGAGCGCCGGCGCGCAGACGCGTCCGGGGGAGGGACGCCGGTCCGCTGACGGGCCGGTTCCCGCGGCAGGACATCCCGCCGCTCCGCGGCCCGGACCGGGTCCGGAGCGGAACGAAATCGCAGAAGGAGAAAGGCATGAAGGTTCTCGTGGTCGGCGGAGGCGGCAGGGAGCATGCGCTCGTCTGGAAGATATCGCAGAGCCCCCGGGTGACGAAGATCTTCGCCGCGCCGGGGAACGCCGGCATGGCGCAGCTTGCCGAGTGCGTTCCGGTCAAGGCCGAGGATATCGAGGGACTGGTCTCCTTTGCCCGGAGCAGCGCCATCGGCCTCACCGTGGTGGGGCCCGAGGGCCCGCTCTCGGCCGGCATCGTGGACGCCTTCGAGGCAGCGGGGCTGCGCGTCTTCGGGCCCTCCCGGAAGGCGGCCGAGATCGAGGCGAACAAGGCCTTTGCCAAGGACCTGATGCGGAAGTACGGCATCCCCTCGGCGGCCTACGGCGCCTTCACGGACCGGGCGAAGGCCGAGGACTATATCCGCGCCCAGGGCGCGCCGATCGTGGTGAAGGCCGCGGGGCTCGCGGCAGGCAAGGGCGTGGTGGTGGCCGAGACGGTGGAGGAGGCGCTCGCGGCCGTCGACCTGATCATGGGAAAGAAGGCCTTCGGCGCCGCGGGCGACGTGGTGGTGATCGAGGAGCGCCTGAAGGGGGAAGAAGCGTCCTTCATGGCCTTCACGGACGGCAGGACCGTCGTTCCCATGGCCTCGTCGCAGGACCACAAGCGGGTCTTCGACACGGACAAGGGGCCGAACACGGGAGGCATGGGCGCCTACTCTCCCGCGCCGGTGGTGACCCGCCAGATCGAGAAGATCGCCATGGAGCGGGTGATGGAGCCCGCGGTCCGGGCCATGGCGAAGGAAGGCAGGCCCTTCAAGGGCGTGCTCTATGCCGGGCTGATGATCTTCCAGGGCGAGCCCAAGGTCCTGGAGTTCAACGCCCGGTTCGGCGATCCCGAGACCCAGCCGATCATGGCCAGGCTCGAGAGCGACCTGATCGAGATCATCGAGGCCGTCCTGGAGGACCGCCTGGCCGCGGCCCCGGTCGTCTGGCGGCCCGATGCGGCGGTCTGCGTGGTCATGGCATCGGGCGGCTATCCGGGCGGGTATGAGAAGGGAAAGGCGATCTCCGGGCTGGACCGCGCGGCGGAGAACGGGAACGTGGTGGTCTTCCATTCCGGCACCGCGCTCAGGAGCGGCGTGGTCGTGACGGACGGCGGCAGGGTCCTGGGCGTGACCGGCACGGGGCCGACCATCGCTGCCGCCATCGACCGGGCCTATGCCGGCGTGCGGGATATCACCTTCGAGGGGGCCCACTACCGGCGGGACATCGGCGCCCGGGCGCTCGAGACCGGCAGCTGAATCCTGCCCGAGCCGCGGCAGGCATCCTGTCGTGTTTCACGGACCGTGATCATGCAGTGTGAAGGAGCATATCCATGGCAAAACCGCAGGTAGGGATCCTGATGGGGAGCGATTCGGACCTTCCCGTCATGCAGGAAGCGGCGGCGATGCTGGGCGAGTTCGGCATCGAGTTCGAGATGACCGTCGCGTCGGCGCACAGCACGCCGAAGAAGGTGCTGGAGTACAGCCAGAGCGCCGAACGGCGGGGGCTCAAGGTCATCATCGCCGGCGCGGGGTGGGCGGCGCACCTGGCCGGCGTGATCGCGTCCCAGACGACCCTGCCGGTCATCGGCGTGCCGATCGACTCCTCGGCGCTCAAGGGCCTCGACGCGCTGCTCTCGACGGTCCAGATGCCCGGCGGCATCCCGGTGGCCACCATGTCCCTCGGCAAGGCCGGGGCGCGGAACGCCGGGATCTTTGCCGCCCAGATCATCGCCACTACGGACGTGAAGGTGGCGAACCGGCTGAAGGTCTTCAAGGTCGAGATGGAGCGCGATGTGGAGGAGAAGGCGAAGAAGCTCGCCGCAGCGGTCGCGGCCGAGCAGCCGGCGCAGGAGCCCGAGACGGCGGCGGCCACGCCGGCGGGGAAGAAGAAGCCCCGGCGGCGGCGCAGGAAGAAGCGGCCCGGCGGCGGCCCGTCCCAGGGCTCGGCATCGTGAGGACCGAGCCGGCATGCCTGCCCTGCTTCTTCCGGCAGGTCAGCAGGACCCTGGACTTCGCCGGCGTGAACGGCGACCGGGCGCGGGAGATCACCCGCGAGGCCCGGCGCATCATCGAGGACGCATCGTTCGACCAGCCGCCGGCGCGGATCACCACGGTCCTGCACCGGCTGCTGCGCGAGGCGAGCGGGGCCGATCCGTACCGGGCGATCAAGGATGAGTACAACCGCATCGCCTTGGAGATGCTTCCCGCCGTGCGTGCCATGGCATCGGTCGGAGACGACGGCCCCGGGGGGGACGCCCGCCTCGGCGGCGCAGTCCGCGCCGCGATCGCCGGCAACATCATCGACTTCGGCATCTATGACCAGATCGACATCGAGAGGTCGCTGAGCGATTCCTTCGCCCTGCCGCTGGACGGGCCCGCCTTTCAGGAGCTCTCCCGCGCCGTGCGTTCGGCCCGCCGCATCCTCTATCTCTGCGACAACGCCGGGGAGGTCGCCTTCGACCGGGTGCTGATCGACGTCCTGCGGCAGCAGGGCGGGCGGGTGACCGCCGCGGTCAAGGGCAGCGCGGTGATCAATGACGCCACGCTCGAGGACGCGGACGCCGTCGGGCTCGGGGCATCGGCGGACGAGGTCATCGACAACGGCAGCGACGGCATCGGCACGCTGCTCGAGCAGTGCTCGCCGCGGTTCCTGGAGGCCTGCCGGTCCGCGGACCTGATCATCAGCAAGGGGCAGGCGAACTACGAGACGCTCTCGACGGAGCAGGACGACCGCCTCTTCTTTCTCTTCAAGGTGAAGTGCCCGGTGGTGGCGGACGGCCTCGGCAGGGAGAACGGCGGGATCATGCTGCTGGACAACCGGAGGCCCGTGCTCCAGCCTGCCGGATGAGGACCGCCGATGGCCGGTGAGATCATCGCCCTGGGCTCCGGGCTCGCCGCTCCGGCGGCGGACCGGCTGCGCGCGACGGTCCGGGCGGGCGGCGTGGTCGTCTATCCCACGGACACGCTCTATGCCCTGGGCGCGGACCCCCGGGACCCGGGAGCGGTGGAGCGGCTCTTCCGGATCAAGGGCAGGCGGCAGGACCAGCCGATCCTCCTCCTGCTGCCCGACCGGTCCGCGGTCGCGGACTGGGCCGCGGAGGTGAACCCCGCGGCCCTGCGGCTCATGGAGCGGTTCTGGCCGGGACCGCTCACCCTGGTGCTTCCCGCGCGGCCGGATGTGCTGCCGGCGCTGACCGGAGGGACCGGAAAGATCGGCCTGCGCCTGCCGGGCAGCGCGCTGACGCGGGACCTGCTGGCCGCCGCGGGCACCGCCCTGACCGGAACGAGCGCGAACCGCTCGGGCGGGCCGGACCCGGTCAGCGCGGCCATGGTGATCGAGGCGATCGGCGGCGAGGTGGACCTGGTGCTGGACAGCGGCCCGGCCGCCGGCAGCCGGCCGTCCACGGTCGTGGACGTGAGCGGCGGAGCGCCGGTGGTCATCCGGCAGGGGGCCATCGAGGCCTCCCTGCCGGTCTGAGCGCGGCCGGTCCGGCGCAGCAACCGAAAGCAGGGGAAAGGCAAGGAACGACCATGAAGAAGATCTTCGTGCTGGACACGAACGTGCTGCTCCATGACCCCCGCGCCATCCGCTCCTTCCAGGACAACGACGTCATCATCCCCATCGTGGTGATCGAGGAGCTCGACAAGTTCAAGAAGGGCATCGACGAGATGGGCCGGAACGCCCGCCAGATCTCCCGCATCCTCGACACCTACCGGCAGCAGGGCAAGCTCTCGCAGGGCGTGCCGCTCGAGGGCGGCGGAAGCCTCCGCGTGGAGCTGAACCACCAGTCCCCCCAGCACCTGCCGCTCGAGCTGATCGCGAGCAAGGGCGACAACCGCATCCTGGCCACGGCGCTGAACCTCTGCCACACGAACAAGGACGTTCCCGTGGTGCTGGTCACGAAGGACACGAACCTCCGGATCAAGGCCGACGCCCTGGGGCTGAAGGCCGAGGACTACGAGACCGATACGGTCACGATCGACGAGCTCTACTCCGGCGAGGCCGAGATCATGGTCGGTCCGGCGGAGATCAAGGCCTTCTTCGACGAGGGCTCGCTGGCGCCGCCGGAAGCGAGCACGCTCTATCCCAACCAGTTCGTCCTGCTCAAGAGCAGCGCGAATCCGGCGCAGACCGGGCTCGCCCGCTTCAGCAGGCAGAAGCACGCGCTCGTGCCCGTCGCCTCCGCGAAGCACGGGATCTGGGGGGTCACGGCGCGGAACAAGCAGCAGCAGTTCGCCCTGGACCTGCTCCTGAACGACGACATCCGGCTGGTCTCCCTGGTGGGCAAGGCGGGCACGGGCAAGACCCTCCTGGCGCTGGCCGCCGGGCTGGAGCGCACCATCGAGACGCGGACCTTCGCGCGGCTCGTGGTCTCCCGCCCGGTCTTTCCGCTCGGCAAGGACATCGGGTTCCTGCCCGGGGACATCGAGGAGAAGCTGAAGCCCTGGATGCAGCCGATCCGGGACAACCTCGACTTCCTCATGGGGTCCTCGGCCGCCACGGCGGCGCGCGGCAAGGGGCGGAAGGACCTCCAGAGCCTCTTCGACCTCGGCATGATCGAGGTCGAGCCGCTCACCTACATCCGCGGCCGGAGCATGCCGAACCAGTTCCTGATCGTGGACGAGGCACAGAACCTGACGCCCCACGAGATCAAGACCATCATCACCCGCGCGGGCGAGGGCACCAAGATCGTCCTGACCGGCGATCCCTACCAGATCGACAACCCCTACATCGACTCATCCAGCAACGGCCTCACCTTCGTGGTGGAGCGGTTCAAGGAGGAGCCCATCGCCGGCCATATCACCCTGGTGAAGGGCGAGCGGTCGGATCTGGCGGAGCTTGCCGCGACCCTGCTGTGAGGCCCGAAGCCGGGGCCGCCTCAGGGCGCGTTCGGTCCAAGGAGGGAGCTTCCATGAGAGTTCTGGTGTGCAGCATGCTGGTGTTCGTGCTCGGGTACGCCGGCGCGGCGGAGGCCGGCGTGGACATGCAGGAGGGGAACTGGGAGACCACGGTGGAGATGACGATGGAGGGCATGCCCTTCCCCATGCCGCCGACCACCTACCGGTCGACCCAGTGCCTCACGAAGAAGGACCTGGTGCCGAGCACGGCGGAGAAAGACCAGAAGTGCGAGGTCCGGAGCCGGAAGGCGACCGGGAACACCGTCTCCTGGACGGTCGTCTGCAGGGACGCGGACGGCACGAGCGAGGGACAGGGAGAGATCACCTACTCCGGGAGCACCTACAAGGGCGTGGTCAGGACGACCATTCGCTCCAAGGAGGCCGGAGAGACGGTGCGCACGACCATGCATATGAAGGGAAAACGGCTCGGGCCCTGCGCGAAATGATGCTTTCCGCGCCCGCCGGTCCGCCGGCGGGCGCGGACCGCCGTACAGCCGGTCCCCGCGCTCCCGCGGGAGGCGCGGGAAGGATAATTCCCTGTTCAAACAACGGCCTTTGTGGTAGTATGCCGCCCCATGGCATTGATCGTCGAGAAGAAGCTGATCCGCCCGCCTGATGTTTTCTCCTTTACGCTGGAAGCACCGCTCATCTCGAAGAAGGCCCGACCCGGTCAGTTCGTGATCCTGCGGCTCCATGAGCGCGGCGAGCGCATCCCGCTCTCGCTGGCGGACATCGACCCCGCGGCCGGCACGATCCGCCTGATCGTGACGGCCGTGGGCGCCACGACGAACGCCATGGCCCGGCTGGAGCAGGGCGGCCGGATCCAGGACCTCTGCGGACCACTGGGGCTCCCGACCCGCATCGAGAAGCACGGACGGGTCATCCTGGTGGGAGGCGGGTTCGGCGTCGCGCCGCTCTATCCCATCGCGCGGGCCTTCCGGGAGGCGGGGAACGAGGTCCTGGTCATCATGGGCGCGCGCAGCGCGGACCTGCTGGTGTACGAACAGGAGATGGCCCGGGCGGCGGACCGCGTGGTGATCACCACCGACGACGGCAGCCGGGGCATGCGCGGCAGGGTGACCGCGGCTTTGCAGCGGGAGCTGGGGCGCGGGCCCGCCGGGCTGGTGCTGGCCGTGGGGCCGGCGGTGATGATGCAGGCCGTCTGCGAGACCACGAGGCCGCTCGGCGTGCCGACCGTGGTCAGCCTGAACCCCATCATGGTGGACGGCACGGGCATGTGCGGCGGCTGCCGCGTGACCGTGGGCGGCGAGGTCCGGTTCGCCTGCGTCGACGGCCCGGAGTTCGACGGCCACCAGGTGGACTGGACCGCCTTCCGGAACCGGCAGAAGGCCTATCTTGCCGAGGAGCAGGAGTCCTTCGAGGCATGGAAGGCGCGCCATGGGGCCATGCTGGGCGACCGCCGGCCGGTGTGTGAATAATAAAGGATCAGAATGACCATGAGCGAACCGGCAGTACAACGCAGGCGCCGCCCGCGGATCATCCCGCGCAGGACGCCCATCCCGGAACAGGACCCCGCCGTACGAAGAAAGAACTTCAACGAGGTCGCGCTCGGCTATACGCCGGAACTGGCCGTGCGGGAGGCGGGCCGGTGCCTGGACTGCAGGAAGCCCCTCTGCGTAGAGGGCTGCCCGGTGCAGGTGCCGATCCCGCGCTTCATCGGGCTGGTCCGGGAGGGCCGGTTCGAGGAGGCCCTGGCCGCGGTCCGGGAGGCGAACCTGCTCCCAGCGGTCTGCGGCCGGGTCTGCCCGCAGGAGAAGCAGTGCGAGGAGCGCTGCACGCTCGGCAGGAAGCACGAGCCCGTGGCCGTCGGCAGGCTCGAGCGCTTCGTGGCCGACCGGGTCATGGAGCAGAACCGGGACCGGACGCCGGCGGTGCCGGCGCCGACGGGCAGGAAGGCGGCGGTGGTGGGGAGCGGGCCTGCCGGCCTTGCCTGCGCCTACGAGCTTGCCAGGTTCGGCCACCAGGTGACCATCTACGAGGCCTTCCATGAGCCGGGCGGGGTCCTGCTCTACGGCATCCCGGAGTTCCGCCTGCCGAAGAGGATCGTGAGCCGGGAGATCTCGGTCCTGGCGCGCATGGGCGTCGAGATCGTGAAGAACGCCGTGGTCGGCAGGTTGATCACCCTCGACGAGCTGCTGGAGCGGCATCACGCCTGCTTCGTTGCCACCGGCGCGGGCACGCCGAGGTTCATGGGCATCGAGGGCGAGGACCTGAACGGCGTCTACTCGGCCAACGAGTTCCTGACCCGGATGAACTTCATGCGCGCCTACGCCTTCCCGGAGTACGACACGCCGGTCCGGCGGGGAGCGCGGGTGGCCGTGGTCGGCGGCGGGAACGTGGCCATGGACTCGGTCCGGACCGCGCTCCGGCTCGGCGCGTCGGACTGCTGCATCGTCTACCGCCGGACCGAGGAGGAGATGCCGGCCCGGCGCGAAGAGGTCCTGCATGCCCGGGAGGAGGGCGTCCGGTTCGAACTCTGCACCGAGCCGTCGCGCATCATCGGCAGGGACGGCGCGGTGCGGGAGCTGGAGTGCCTGCGCATGCAGCCCGGCAGGCCGGACGGCGCGGGCAGGACCCGGCCGGTCCCGGCGCCGGGCTCGGCGTTCCGCATCCCGGTTGACATGGTGATCATGGCAATCGGCACGAACGCCAACCCCCTGGTCACCCAGAGCGCCCGGGACCTGGCGGTCCATCCCAGGGGCTACATCATCGCCGATCCCGAGACCGGCCGGACCAGCCGGGCGGGCGTCTTCGCCGGCGGGGACATCGTGACCGGCTCGGCCACGGTCATCCTCGCCCTGGGCACCGGCCGCCGCGTGGCCCGGGCCATGGACGCCTATCTCGC
>CAZTXN010000057.1:0-2387 GCA_964617655.1 uncultured Nitrospiraceae bacterium
CTTATTTGATATTTGTCATTTGTGATCTGGAATTTGTTCCTCCTCTAGTCTTCTCCCACTATCTTGATCTCCGGCTCGAGCCGCACCTGGTGGACCTCCAGCACCTTGTTCCGCACGATCTCCATCAGCTTCAGCACATCGGCCGCCGTGGCGCCGCCGAGGTTCACGATGAAGTTCGCGTGCTTCGTCGAGACCTGCGCGCCGCCCACGGTCAGGCCCTTCAGCCCGGCCGCCTCGATCAGCCGGCCGGCTGCCTCGTCCTGCGGGTTCTTGAAGACCGAGCCCGCGTTCGGCCGGCCCCAGGGCTGGCGCTCGCGCCGCCGGTCCAGGAGATCCTTGATCCGCGCCTTGATGCGCTCCCGCTCGCCCAGCCGGAGGATGAACTTCGCCTCGAGCACCGTCTCCCCCGGCAGGACCCGGGCGGAGCGGTAGGCGAACTCCATCTCGTCGCGGCGGCGGTTGATCTCCTCCCCCCCGGCATCGAGCAGCGTGACCGTGTCCACCAGGCCGCCGATATCGCCCTCCGCGGTGCCCGCGTTCATGCAGACCGCGCCGCCCACGGTGCCCGGGATGCCGGCGGCGAATTCCAGCCCGGCCAGGCCGCGGTCCGCGCAGAACTGGAGCAGCTTCGGCAGCGGCGCGCCGGCCTCGGCCCGGACCACGGCGAAGGCGCCGCCCACGGACCGGTACTCGCGCGTCACGGCCATCGCGCGGAGGCGCTCCATGCTCACCGCCACGCCGCGGAACCCGCCGTCCCGCACCAGCAGGTTCGTGCCGCCGCCGAGGATGACGTAGGCCAGGCCCCGGCGCCGCACCTCGCGCAGCAGCCCCGCGAGGTCCTGCCGGTCCGCGGGCAGGGCCAGCGCGTCCGCGGCGCCGCCGATGCGGTAGGACGTGCGGCCGCTCAGGGGCTCATTGAGCCGCAGCTCGCCGCGCAGTCCCTCGAAGTTCATCTGCGGAGCCTCTCGAGCACCGCCTCGCCCAGCTTCCAGACATCGCCCGCGCCGAGGGTCAGCAGCAGGTCGCCCTCCTGGAGCGCTCCGGCCAGGTGCTCGACCGCCTGTGCGCGGTCGCTGATATGGACCGCGTCCTTGTGGCCGTGGCCCCGGATGCCCTCGCAGAGCGCCGCGCCGGTGACCCCCTCCAGCGGCTGCTCGCCCGCGGGGTAGATGTCCATGATCACCACCCGGTCGGCCTCGTTGAAGGCCGTGCAGAACTCCTCGAAGAGGTGCCGGGTGCGCGAGTACCGGTGGGGCTGGAAGAGGCAGACCACCCGCCGGCCGCTCGCGGCCCGGGCCGCGGCCAGCGTGGCCCGCACCTCGGTGGGGTGGTGGCCGTAGTCGTCCACCACCAGCACGCCCCGCGCCTCGCCCTTGACCTGGTACCGCCGCTGCACGCCCGAGAACTCCCGGAGCGCCGCGCGCACCGTCTCGAGCTCGATGTCCAGCTCCCGCGCCACGGCGATGGCCGCCAGGCAGTTGCTCACGTTGTGCAGGCCCGGGATCGAGAGATCGAACCAGCCCAGGTCGCCCGCGCGGTCCCGGACCCGGAACCGCGAGCCCAGCGGCAGGAGCGAGACGTCCGCCGCGTGGCAGTCCGCCTGCGTGCTCAGGCCGTAGGTGACATAGCGCTTCTCCACCGCCGGGATGAGCGACTGGATGTGCTTCTGGTCCAGGCAGAGGACCGCCGCGCCGTAGAACGGCACCTTGTTGATGAAGGCCAGGAAGGCGTCCTTGATGTCGTTGATGTCCCGGTAGTAGTCCAGGTGCTCCTCGTCGATGTTCGTGACCACGGCGATGGCGGGCGTGAGCTTCAGGAAGCTGCCGTCGCTCTCGTCCGCCTCGGCCACGAGGAACTCGCCCTGGCCGAGCTTGGCGTTCGAGCCCAGGCTGTTCAGCTTGCCGCCGATCACCACCGTGGGGTCCAGCCCGCCCGCGGCCAGCACCGTGGCCACCAGCGAGGTGGTCGTCGTCTTGCCGTGCGCGCCTGCGATGGCCACGGCGTACTTGAGCCGCATCAGCTCGGCCAGCATCTCGGCGCGCCGGATGACCGGGACCTGCTTCTCCCGCGCGGCACGGACCTCCACGTTCTCGGCCTTCACGGCCGAGGAGATCACGACCACGTGGGGCGACGCGATGTTCTCGGCCCGGTGGCCGATCAGGATCTCGCCGCCCAGCGCCTTCAGCCGCTGGGTCGTCTCGGACTCCCGGAGGTCCGAGCCCGAGACGCGGTACCCCAGGTTCAGCAGCACCTCGGCGATGCCGCTCATGCCGATGCCGCCGATGCCCACGAAATGGATATGTTTGATCTTCTTGAACATGGTCGTCCCGCTCGTCCTAGGAATTGAACGCTGAAGACCTATGATACATTATGATGACCGCTGCAAG
>CAZTXN010000057.1:2487-6233 GCA_964617655.1 uncultured Nitrospiraceae bacterium
TATGATGACCGCTGCAAGAGCTATTTCATCATATGTTCTCATACAGAGATCAGCGTCAATCTGCGTTGGATACTTTCCTCCTGTATGTTATTCATTCTTTTATCTCCTCACAAAGACCCGCAGGCCCTGGCGATCTCCTCTGCCGCGTCCGAGGCCAGGGGCTCGGTCCGCCGCGGCCCCCCGGCCGCGGCCGCCGCGATGACCGCCGCGAGCCGCTGCGGGGTCAGGTCCTTCTGGATGATCACCTCCGCGCCGCCCCGCTCGGCAAGGGTGCGCGCGTTCTGCTCCTGGTGGTTGTCCGCCGCATAGGGATACGGCACCAGCACCGCCCGCCTGCCGCAGACCGCCAGCTCCGCCACCGTGGTCGCCCCGGCGCGGCAGACCGCCAGGTCCGCGGCCGCGTAGGCGTCCGCCATTTCATGCAGGTAGGGCACGACCGCGGCCTGCAGCCCCGCTGCCCGGTAGCGTTCCGCGGTATCGGCATGGTCCTTCTCCCCGGTCTGGTGCAGCACCTGGAGGCCCGGCACCCGGGCCAGGTCCGCTGCCGCGGCCTGCATGGCCGCGTTGATGGCATGGGCCCCGCCGCTCCCGCCCGTCACCAGGACCGTGAACCTGCCGGGAGCAAGGCCCTGCGCCGCAAGGAGCCGCTTGCCGTCGCCCTGCTCGATGCCCTTCCGCACCAGCGGCCCGGCAAGCACCTTCTTCCGGCCGGGGAAGAAGCCCTGTTGGTCCCTGCCGGGAAAGCAGACGAATATCTTCGTCGCGAACCTTCCGAGCAGCCGGTTCGCCAGGCCGGCATGGGAGTTCGGCTCCACCAGCACCAGCGGCACCCGGAGCAGCCAGGCTGCGAGCCCGACCGGCGCTGATGCGTACCCTCCGACGCCGACCACCGCCTTGGGCCGCTCCTGCCGCAGGAGCGCAGCGGCCCGCAGCACGCTCAGGGGCAGCGCCAGGACCGTGGCGATCCGCGCGAGGAGCCCCATGCCCTTCCACCTGCCGGCAGGCACGATCCGGAGCGGAAGACCCTCGCGCGGCAGCACCCTGGCCTCGATGCCCTGCTCCGTGCCGACGAAGACCGCCTCGCCGCCCGGCGCGGCCAGGACCGCGCGGGCGATGGCGATGCCCGGATAGAGATGTCCGCCGGTGCCGCCGGCCGCGATCAGTACCTTCACGTTCTTTCGCCTTCCGCCTGACGCCTTGCGCCTAACGTCCGTCGATGCTTCCCGCTTCAACCGTTCCGCTTCGAGATGTTCAGCAGCACGCCCACCGAGGCGAGCGTCACCACCAGCGCCGAGCCGCCGTAGCTCACGAGCGGCAGGGCGATGCCCTTGGTCGGCACGATGCCCGTGACCACGGCCATGTTGATGAGCGCCTGGACCGTGATCATCAGGGTGAACCCCAGGGCCAGCATCCTGCCGAGCCCCTCGGCGTTCCGGGCGATGGCCATGCCGCGCCAGAGCACCAGGCCGAAGAGCAGCAGCACGGCCAGGGCGCCGAGGATGCCCAGCTCCTCGCCGATGACCGCATAGATGAAGTCCGAGTGGCGCTCCGGCAGGAAGAGCAGCTTCTGCCTGCCCTCGCCCAGGCCCCGGCCGAAGATGCCGCCGCTCCCGAAGGCCAGGAAGGACTGGACGATCTGGTGGCCCGCGCCCTGCGGGTCCGCCCAGGGGTCGAGAAAGGCGAGCATGCGCCGGAGGCGGTAGGCGCTGTTCGCCACGGCCAGGTAGGCCGCAGGCGCCGCCAGCGCCGCGAGCAGCGCGAGATGGCCGATCTTCGCGCCGCCGGCGAAGAGCATCCCCGCCAGGACGAGCCCCGCGGCGACCACGGTCCCGAAGTCCGGCTGGACCACCGTCAGGCCGAGGTAGAGGCCGCAGACCAGCAGGGCCGGCAGCAGGCCGCTGCCGAAGCTCCGGATGCGCTCGCCCTTGCTGCTGATGTAGGCGGCCAGGTAGATCACCAGCGTGAACTTCATGAGCTCCGCCGGCTGAAGGGAGAGGAAGCCCAGCCGGATCCAGCGGCGGGCGCCGTTCACGGTCCTTCCGATGCCCGGCAGGAGCACCGCCGCGAGCAGCAGGAGCGTCACGATCAGCAGCAGCCAGACCACCTGCTTCTTCCCGAGCCTCTCGTGGTCGTAGCGCATGGCAAAGGTCATGGCCCCGAGCCCGAGGGCCGCCCAGACAACCTGGCGCTTCGCGAAGTACGCGGCGTCGCCGTAGCTCTGGAGCGCCACCACGCTGCTCGAGCTGTAGACCATCACCACGCCCAGGGCCAGCAGGCCGAGCACCGCGGCCAGCAGGGAGGCGTCGTAGGGACCCTCCCGCCGGACGTAGGGCTTCGTCATCGTTGTCGTCCGCGCCGCCATGCCGCTCCCCGGTCCTGTCAGAGCGCCAGGACCGCCTCCTTGAACTGCCTCCCCCGGTCCTCGAAGTCCCGGAACATGTCGAAGCTCGCGCAGGCAGGGGAGAGCAGCACCGCGTCCCCGGCCCTGGCGCGGTCATGGGCCGTCCGCACCGCCTCCCGCAGGTCCGCGGCCCGCACGGTCTCGACCGATCCGCCGAGCGCCCGCTCCATGGCGTCGGCGGCCTTGCCGATCAGGACCAGGAGCTTCACCTTCCTGCGGAAGAGCTCCGCCAGGGGGCTGAAATCGCTTCCCTTGTCCAGGCCGCCGGCGATCAGGATGACGGGCCGCGCGAACCCCTCGACCGACTTGATCACCGCCCCGACATTGGTGCCCTTCGAATCATTGATGTAGACCACCCCGTCCTTCTCGCGCACCGGTTCGAGCCGGTGCTCCAGGCCCGGGAACTCCCGCAGCACCGCCGCGACCGAGTCCGCGTCCGCGCCGGCGCCGATGGCCAGGGCCGTTGCGGCCAGGGCGTTCTCGAGGTTGTGCAGGCCCTTGATGCGGACCTCCCGGACCGCCATGACCGGCCGGTTGTCGTACACGATCCGGTCCTCCAGCACGCAGGCCCCGGGATTCTGCCGCCGCAGCCGCGAGAAGGGCGCCACCGTGCCTGCCGCCTCCTTCGCAAAGGCCCGGACCAGGGGATCGTCGAAGTTCAGGACGAGCAGGTCGCCGGGCCGCTGGTTCTCGAAGATCCGGGCCTTGGCCCGGCCGTACTCCTCCATGCTTGCGTAGCGGTCCAGGTGGTCCTGCGTCACGTTCAGCACCGCCGCCGCCCGGGGCCGGAAGGTCTCGATCTCCTCGAGCTGGAAGCTCGAGAGCTCCGCCACGATCCAGTCCTGGCCGCGCAGCAGCGCGGGGTCCTCGGTCAGCGCGTTCCCGATGTTCCCGGCCACCAGCACCTTCCTGCCCGCCCGCCTGAGCATCATGCCCACGAGCGTCGTGACCGTGGACTTGCCGTTCGTGCCGGTGATGCCGATGAAGGGCGCGTCCGCCAGCCGCCAGGCCAGCTCCAGCTCGCTGATGACCGGTACGCCGCGCTCCTTCGCGGCGAGCACCTGCGGCAGCTTCGGCACGCCGGGCGAGAGCACCACCAGGTCCGCTCCGGTGAAGAGCCGGTCCGGGTGGCCGCCGGCCGCAACGGCGATCTCCGGCGAGCCCAGCTGCCGCACCTGCTCCTGCAGCTGCTCCAGGGGCTTCCGGTCCGTCACCGTGACCTTCGCGCCCAGGCCGTGGAGCGCCCGCGCGGCCGCGACGCCGCTCCGCGCCATGCCCACCACCGTCACCCGCTTGCCCGCGAAGTCAGAATGCACAGAACCTCCAAGCACCAATGCTCAAGCAC
>CAZTXN010000057.1:6333-14728 GCA_964617655.1 uncultured Nitrospiraceae bacterium
AGCTTCAGCGAGCTGAGCGATACCAGCGCCAGGATGATCCCCACGATCCAGAACCGGATGATCACCTTCGACTCGGGCCAGCCGAGCTGCTCGAAGTGATGGTGCACCGGCGCCATCTTGAAGAGCCGTTTGCCCGTCAGCTTGTACGAGGCCACCTGCAGCATGACCGAGACCGCCTCGGCCACGAAGATCCCGCCCGTGACCACCAGGATCAGCTCGTGCTTCGTCACCACCGCCAGCGCGCCGAGCGCGCCGCCCAAAGCCAGGGAGCCCGTGTCGCCCATGAAGACCTCGGCGGGATGGGCGTTGTACCAGAGGAAGCCGAGGCTCGCGCCCAGGATCGCTCCGCAGAAGACCACGAGCTCGCCGCTGCCCGGGATGTACTGGATGCGCAGGTAGTCGGCGATGATGCGGTTGCCGCCCACGTAGACGATCACGGCGTTCGCGATGGCCGCGATGCCCACCAGCCCGGCGGCGAGGCCGTCGAGGCCGTCGGTGAGGTTCACGGCGTTCGAGGAGCCCACGATCACCAGCACGGTGAAGGGGATGTAGAACCATCCCAGGTCGATCACCAGCCGCTTGAAGAAGGGCACCGAGAGATGGGCCGCATCCTTGTCGCCCGAGAACCAGAGGAGGTAGGCGCCGATGGCGACCGACGCGAGGATCTGGAGCCCGAACTTCTGGCGCGCCGTGAGGCCCGTGGACCGCTTCTTCACCACCTTGCGATAGTCGTCCCAGAAGCCGATGCCGCCGAAGGCCAGCACGGCGAAGAGCACGGCCCAGACGTACTGGTTCGTCAGGTCGGACCAGAGCAGGACCGAGACCGCCACCGACGCGATGATCAGGAGGCCGCCCATGGTGGGCGTGCCCTGCTTCGTGAGATGGGACTGCGGCCCGTCGTCCCGCACCTGCTGGCCCATCTTGAGCCTGCGCAGCCAGCGGATCATCGACGGCCCGAGCAGGAAGCTCACGATGAGCGCCGTGATGACCGCGCCGGCGCTCCGGAAGGTGATGTACTTGAAGACGTTGAACCCGAAGAACCAGGTATGGAGCGGATACAGGAGATGGTAGAGCATCAGAACTCCTCCAGGACCTTCTCGAGCCGCATGCCGCGCGACCCCTTGATGAGCACCACGTCGCCGGGCCGCGACCGCCCGCGCAGCAGCTCCGCGGCGCGCGCCGTGCTGTCCGCCTCGGCCACGTCGCCGTTCGTCATGCCCGCCTGCCGGGCGGCCGCGGCGATCTGGCGGGCCAGCGGCCCCACGGCGATCAGGAGGCCCACTCCCGCGGCGCGGACCGCGGCGCCCAGCGCGCGGTGAGCCTCTACGGCAGCCTCGCCCAGCTCCAGCATGTCGCCCAGCACGGCGATGGTCCGCCGACCGCGGCCGATCTCCGCGAGCGCGGCGAGGGCCGCCTGCATGGACTCGGGGTTCGCGTTGTAGCAGTCCGCCAGCACCGTGCGGCCCTCGAGCTCCCGGAGCTCGGTCCGCATCGCCGAGGGCCGGAACTCCTCCAGCCCGGCCTGCACCGTCTCGAGCGGCGCGCCCAGGGCAATGGCCGCCGAGGCCGCCGCCAGGGCGTTCCGGACGTTGTGCAGGCCCACGGCCCGGAGCCGCACCGCGACCGACCGGCCGTCATGGAGCAGCCGGAAGTCGGTCAGGTCCTTCTGCGGTTCGATGCGCTCAGCCCGCACGTCCGCCCCGCTCCCGAGGCCGAAGGTAATGGTCCTGCCCGGCACGAGGGACCGCAGGAGGCCGAGATACCGGTCATCGGCGTTCAGGACCGCGACCGCGTCGGACCGCAGGCCCTGCAGCAGCTCGCCCTTGGCCCGTGCGATGGCCTCGGTGCTGCCGAGGAACTCGAGATGCGCCGAGCCGATGTTCGTCACCACGCCGACCGTGGGCATGGCCAGCCGCGTGAGCGTCCCGATCTCGCCGGCCGCGCTCATGCCCATCTCGATCACCGCGGCGCGGTGGTGCGGCGCGAGCTTCAGGAGCGTCAGCGGCACGCCGATATGGTTGTTCAGGTTGCCCTCGTTCTTCAGCACCGGACCCCGGAGCGCCAGGATGGCGGCGGTCATCTCCTTGGTCGTGGTCTTGCCGTTCGAGCCCGTGACGCCCACGAGGGGGACGGCATGCTTCTTCCGGTGCATGTACGACATCTCCTGGAGCGACAGGAGCGTGTCCTCCACGGGGATCACGTTCTGCAGCCCGCTCATGAGGCCGTACTTGGACTCCAGGGCTGAGCGCTCCACCACCGCGCCCCAGGCGCCCTTCCTGATGGCTTCGGGCACGAAGTCATGGCCGTCGAAGCGGTCGCCCCGGATCGCGACGAAGAGTTCGCCTTCCCGCACCGTCCGGGAGTCGATCGACACCCCCTTGATCTCCATGCTTCCCAGCCTCCCCGCAAGCCCTTCCAGGATGGTCCGGTCAGGACCCTTCATCGCCCTTCCCTTCACTTCCTTCCGGCCCTGAGCCGCCGGAGCGCCTGCCGCGCCTGCTCGCGGTCGTCGAACCGCACCTTCCGGCCGCCCAGGTCCTGGTAGTCCTCGTGCCCCTTGCCCGCGATCACCACCACGTCCCCCGGCTCCGCCATGGCCACTGCCGCCTCGATGGCCTCTGCGCGGTCCGGGATGACGGTGCGCTCCGCGCTGCCCATGCCCTGCTCGATCTCCCGGATGATCGCCAGGGGGTCCTCGGTCCGGGGATTGTCCGAGGTCACGATGACCGCGTCGCTTCCCGCTGCGGCCGCGGCGCCCATCCTCGGCCGCTTGGTGCGGTCGCGGTCCCCGCCGCACCCGAAGACCGTTATCACCCGGCCCTGCGCCAGCTCGCCCACGGTCTCGAGCAGCCGCGTGAGGGCGTCCTCGGTATGGGCATAGTCAACGATCACGCCGAAGGGCTGGCCCTCGTCCAGCTTCTCCATCCTGCCCGGCACGGCCGCCATGCGCCGGACGCCCTCGGCCAGGGCCGCGGCCGGGAGGCCCAGCGCAACGCCGAGCCCCAGGGCGGTCAGGATGTTCGCCGCGTTGTGGCGCCCCAGGAGCGGCGACGCCACCTCGACCTCGCCCGCCGGGGTCGCGGCGCGGAAGGCAAGGCCCTTCAGGTCCTGGACCACCGGCCCGAGGGGCCGCACGTCCGCCGCAGCGGAGGAGCCCGTGGTCAGCACCGCCGCGGCCGATGCCGCCTGGATGACCGCGGAGGACCGCGGGTCGTCGATGTTCACGACCGCCGCGCTGCCGGGCCCGAGGCCGGTGAAGAGCCGGAGCTTGGCCGCGAAGTAGGCCTCCATGCTGCCATGGAAGTCCAGGTGGTCCTGCGTCAGGTTCGTGAAGGCCGCGGCCCGGAACGCGCAGCCCGCGGTCCTGCCGAGCGCCAGCGCGTGGGAGGAGACCTCCATCACGCAGGCCCCGGCGCCCTGCCCGGCCATCTCCGCCAGGAGCCGCTGCAGGTCCAGCGACTCGGGCGTGGTGTTCGGCGCCGGGATGACGCGGCCGCCGATGCGGTAGTCGATGGTGCCGATCAGGCCGCAGCTCAGGCCCGCCGCCTCGATGATCGACCGCGCCAGGTAGCTCGTGGTGGTCTTGCCGTTCGTGCCGGTGATCCCCAGGAGCATCAGCTTCCGGGACGGATGGCCGTAGAACGCAGCGGCGATCGCGGCCAGGGCCACCCGGCTGTCAGGCACGCGGAGCACCGGCAGCCCCTCGGGCAGCTCCGCGACGGACCGTTCCTCCACCACCAGGGCCGCGGCGCCCTGCCGCAGGGCCTGGGGGATAAACTGATGGCCGTCCGAGTGGTAGCCTCGCACGGCCACGAAGAGGCTGCCCGGCGACGCCTGCCGGGAGTCCTGGACCACCGCGGTGATCTCGGTCCCGCCCCAGGCCGCGGGCAGGGGCCCCGGCAGCCCGGCAGCCGACGCGAGGGCGGCCAGCTTCATCTCGCCACCAGCAGCATCCTGCCGCCCGCGTCGTCGGGCGGCACCTGGAGATAGGCGAGCCCCTGCCCGGCGATCTCGCGGAAGACCGGGCCTGCCACGCTGCCGCCCCAGACCACGCCCGTGGGGCTGTCCACCATCACGAGGACCACGAGCCGCGGGTCGCCTGCAGGCGCGAACCCCACGAAGGAGCTCACGAACTCGTCGCGCGAATAGGTCCCGGTCCGGTGGTCGATCTTCTGGGCCGTGCCGGTCTTGCCCGCGGCGGTGTAGCCCTCGGGCTTGGCCTTCTGGCCGGTGCCGGACTCCACCACCTGCTGGAGCATCTTCCGGACCTTCCCGCTCGTCTCCGCGGAGACCACCCGGCCGCGCTCCTGCGGACGGTTCTGCACCGCCGGCTCCCTGCCGCTCCCGCTGATGCCGGCCACCGCGTAGGGCCGCATGAGGACCCCGTTGTTGGCGATGGCGGCGTAGGCCGCGGCCATCTGGATCGGCGTCACGCCGATCTCCTGGCCGATCGAGATGGTGGCATAGGAGACGCCCGACCAGAGGCGGTGGTCCCGCAGCAGGCCGGGGATCTCGCCCGGCAGGTCCACGCCGGTCCGGGCCCCGAACCCGAAGGCCGTGATGTAGTGATGGAGCCGCGCCTTGCCGAGCCGCTGGGCCGCCTTGATGATGCCCACGTTGCTCGACTGGGCCATCACCTCGTTGAAGGTCAGGACCCCGCTCCGGTGCACGTCCTTGATCACGCGGTCCGCGACCTGGATGCTCCCGGCGCTGCAGTCCAGCCGCTCCAGGGGATGGACGACGCGCTCCTCGAGCGCCGCCGCGGCGAGCACGATCTTGAAGATCGAGCCGGGCTCGAAGGCGTCCGTCACCGCCCGGTTCCGCCACTCGTCCGGCCGGTACCGCTGCGGCTCGTTGGGATTGAAGACCGCCGGCCCCCGGTCCCAGGACCGCGACGCCAGGGCGAGGATCTCGCCGGTGCGGGGGTCCATCACCACGGCCACGCCGCCCCGGGCCTTGGCCGCGGCCAGCCCGCGGTCCAGCTCCTTCTCGGTGATATGCTGGATGACCTCGTCGATGGTGAGCGTCAGGTCCCGCCCCGGCCGGGGGAGCTGGTACTCGTACCCCGGGCCGCCGGGAAAGACCATCCTGCCGCGGGCGTCCTTCGCGGCCACGAACCAGCCGTCCGTGCCCCGGAGCGCGCTGTCATAGGCCAGCTCCAGCCCCTCGAGCCCCTTGTTGTCCACGTTCGTGAACCCCAGCACGGTCCCGGCCAGGGAGCGCTTGGGGTAGTAGCGCCGCGATTCGAGCCTCGTGCCGATGGCGTCGGGGTCGATCTCCCGCGCCTGGGCCGCCTTGGCCGGGCCGACCTTCCGGCCGAGCCAGATGAACCGTCGGTCGCTCTCGAGCTTCTCGCGCAGCTTCGCCGGGTTCTCGCTCAGCACCCGGGCCAGCCGCGCGGCCACGGCCTTGGGGTCCTCGACCGCGGTCGGCACGCCGTAGAGCGACTCCACGTCGAGGCTCACGGCCAGCTCGCGGCCCCGGCGGTCGTAGATGGTCCCCCGCTTCGGCTCGAGCCGGACGAGCTCCTCCTGCTGCCGCTCCGCCCGGCGGGCGAGGTCGCTCCGCTCGATGACCTGGAGGTAGACGAGCCGTCCGGCCACCAGGGCGAACCCCAGGGCGAGCAGCATCAGCAGCGTTCCGATCCGCGCCCGTCGTTCCTTCTTCATCGCTCCGTCCGCGGCGGCGCTCCCGCCGCCGGGTCCGCCGCGGCCGCGCCGGAGAGCCGCCGCACCGCCACGACATCCTCCTTCTTCGGCCGCACCATGCCCAGCCGCTTCACCGCGATCTCCTCGATCCGCTGCGGCGCCGCGAGGCTGGACGCCTCGATCTGGAGCGCCCGGTTGGCCCGCTCCAGCTCCTGCTTCTGCTTCTCCAGCTCCTCGATCTGGTATCCCAGCCGCACGATCTGGACCTTGCCCGCCACGTAGACCATGAGCAGCGCCACCACGCAGGCGGCGATCACGATCCACCGGTAGCTCCCGGTCCGGCGGTCCAGGAAGGGCTGCGCCGCGATCTGGCTGAGACGGCTGCTCATGGGTCCTGCTCCTTCGGCTCCTCCGGAAGGCGCTCCGCGGCCCGGAGCTTGGCGCTCCGCGCCGCCGGGTTCCGCGCGACCTCCTCCTCCCCGGCCGTCACCGGCCGCCGCGTCACCACCCGGAGCTCCGGCCGTTTGCCGCAGCGGCAGACCGGAAGGCGCGGCGGGCAGACGCAGGGCCGGGCCTGCGTGGCGAAAGCCTGCTTCACCATGCGGTCCTCGAGCGAATGGAAGGAGATGACCGCGATCCTCCCTCCCGGCCGCAGGAGCGGCGCCGCCTGCTCGAGGGCGTCGCGGAGCGCGCCCAGTTCATCGTTCACCGCGATGCGCAGCGCCGGGAAGGTCCGGGTGGCGGGGTGGGTCCGCCGGGGGGGATAGGGGGGAAATACACGGGAGATGATCTCTGCGAGCTGGACCGTGCTGGTGATCGGCCCCCGGCTCCTCGCCTGCTCAATGGCCTTCGCTATGGCGTCCGCCTTCGTCTCTTCGCCGTACTCGCGCAGCACGCGGACCAGTTCCCTCCGGGGGAGGCCGTTCACCAGGTCCGCGGCGGTCGTTCCGCCCCGCGCGTCCATCCGCATGTCCAGCGGCCCGTCCGCCTGGAAGCTGAAGCCCCGCTCCGCGGCCCGGAGATGGAACCACGAGAGCCCCAGGTCCAGCAGGATGCCGTCCACCGCGGTGATGCCGAGCTCCTCCAGCACCTCGGCCATGCGCCGGAAGTTCTCCTGCCGGAGGATCACCCGGGGGCCGAACCCCGCGAGCCGCTCTCCGCTCCGGCGGAGCGCCTCGGCGTCCTGGTCCAGTCCCACCACCACGCCGTCCGGCCCGGACCGCCGCAGGAGCTCCCCGGCATGGCCGCCGCCGCCGAGCGTGCCGTCGAGATAGACGCCGCCCGGCCGGGGCTGGAGCAGCTCAACGGCCTCGCGCAGGAGCACGGTGGTATGCTCCGATTTCGGATTTCGGATTTCGGATTGCGGGTGAGTGTCCATATCACGCGCCCCGGCTTCTCGATCTGCAATCCGCAATCTGCGATCCGCATTCCGCAATTCCCGGTCACAGTCCCAGCGGCAGGTTCGTGACCGGCTTCGTCACGCCGAAGCTCCTGGCCGCCTGCTGGGCCGTGTCGAAGACCTGGAACTCCTCCAGCACGCCGGTGGTCTTGAAGATGTTCTTGAGGTAGTCGCTCAGGCCCGCCAGCCGGAGGTCGCCGCCGAAGGACTGGAGCCGCTTCTTCTCCTCCACCAGCGGCTGCAGGATGGCGTAGTGCACATGCTCCACGGCCTCGAAGTTCAGGATCATGCCGACCATGTCGCCCCTGATCAGCTGGCCGACGATGCGCTTGATCTCGGCCGCCTTCTCCGGTCCGACCTCGCCCTCGAGGTTCATCTGGAAGACCTTGAGCTTCGGTTCCATGCTAGAGCCCCAGTGTGGAAAGCACTTCGCCGATCTTGTCGCCGCTCTGGGAGCGCCGCGCCTCCCAGGCCGACGCGTCCCAGATCTCCATCTTGCCGATGATGCCCACGACCATCACGCTCTTGTTGATGCCCGCGCGCTCGCGCAGCGGCGGCGGGATCAGGATGCGCCCCTGCTTGTCCAGCTCGCACTCCGTGGCCGAGGAGAAGACGAAGCGCATGAAGTCCTTCACTTCCTTCTGCATCTGCGGCAGGGCGCGGATCTTCTCCTCCACGCGCTCCCATTCCTCGAGGGGATAGACGGTGATGCACCTGTCGAAGTCCATGGTCAGCACGAGCCTGCCCTCGTACCGCTCCGCGATGATCTCGCGGAACCGCGACGGCACGCTCACCCTGCCCTTGGCATCGACGCTGTGTTCGAAGCTTCCTCGGAACACCGGGCCCCTCCCGTCTCCACCTTTCCCCACTTTATACCACTGCTGGGGCAAGTATAACTATCCCGCATATTGATGTCAAGAAAAATATTTATTTTATGAGATGTTACAAGGTGGGAGGGTGCTCAGGACCCCATAAGAGCATTAAAGGTGACAATCCAGGGCCGAGCAGGTACTATAGGAGCCGTAGACTGCTGCAGCGAGCGGCGGCCGGCATCCCGATACCTCATGTCCGAACACTTCCTGACAGCCGACGAGGAGCATATCAAGCGCGAGAAGGCCAGGGCGCGGGAGCTCCGCGCCTCGCAGTGGTGGAAGCGGAAGCGCTCCTCCGGCCTCTGCCACTACTGCGGCCGCGCCTTCCGGCCCGCGGAGCTCACCATGGACCATCTCGTGCCGATCGCGCGGGGCGGCAGGACCACGCACGGCAACGTGGTCCCGGCCTGCAAGGACTGCAACTCGAAGAAGAAGTACCTGCTGCCCACGGAGTGGGAGGAATACCTGGAGACGCT
>CAZTXN010000058.1:0-14362 GCA_964617655.1 uncultured Nitrospiraceae bacterium
CGGCTTGACTTTCCTCCCTGCTGTGTTATCCTAGGTCAGAACGATCAGGAGCGAATCTGCCTTGGATATTCCCGCCACCGCACAGGCGCCGCTCTGGCCGCTGGCCGTCTATTCCGGAGCGGCGCTCATCATCCTGGCCGTCATGCTCGGCGCGTCCTACCTCCTCGGCCAGCGCCACCGCGAGCGCTCGACCGGCGAGCCCTACGAGTCCGGCATCGTGCCCACGGGCTCGGCGCGCGTGCGCTTCGATGTCCGGTACTACCTGGTCGCCATGCTCTTCCTGATCTTCGACCTCGAGGCCGTCTTCCTCTACGCCTGGGCGGTCTCGCTCCGCGAGGCCGGCTGGCCGGGCTTCCTGGGGGCCCTCGTCTTCATCGTCATCCTTGCCGCGGCCCTGGTCTACCTCTGGAAGTCCGGGGCGCTGGACTGGGGAAGGAAAGGAAAGACCGGAACAGGATAACAGGATGTACAGGTTCCGGCCGGAGATGGGATCGCACGGCAGACCAGCAATCATTGGCATCATCCTGATATCCTGTTAATCCTGTCCAGATGCTTGTGAGGTTCTTGTATGAAGTGGTCGTTTTCCAAACAACCGTCCAAGGTCGATGAAGCGGTCCGTCAGAGCCTTTTGCTCACGCGGCTGCAGGACATGGTCGCCTGGGGGCGGAAGAACTCGGTCTGGCCCTTCAACTTCGGCCTCTCCTGCTGCTATGTGGAGATGGCCGCGAGCCTCACGAGCCGGTACGACATCGCGCGGTTCGGGGCCGAGGTCATCCGCGGCACGCCGCGCGAGGCGGACCTCATGATCGTGGCGGGAACGGTCTTCATCAAGATCGCGCCGGTCATCAAGCGGCTCTACGAGCAGATGATGGAGCCCCGGTGGGTCATCTCCATGGGCTCCTGCGCCAACTCCGGGGGCATGTACGACATCTACAGCGTGGTGCAGGGCGTGGACAAGTTCCTTCCCGTGGATGTCTATGTCCCGGGCTGCCCCCCCCGGCCCGAGGCCTTCATGGAGGGGCTCCTGCTGCTCAGCCGCAAGATCGGGGCGGAGCGCCGGCCCCTGAGCTGGGTGGCCGGGCCGCAGGCCACCGTGGCGCCCGAGCCGCCCTGCATGCGCGACCTGAAGCGGCCGGAGCGGATGAAGGCCACCCTCCTCCGCCCGCCGGACGAAGTATAGCTCCGGATGCCGGGGGGTAGGCTTGCCCGGATCGTTCCCCGCTGTGACAGCTTCGGTCCAGTCTATAGGCAACGCATCGAATCCGTGTAGATCCGTGTCAAAAGGGTTATTCCTTTTCAGTGTCCTCAGTGTCTCATGATCGATCTTGCGATGAACTCTACAATCATCGACGACCTGAAGGCCGCCTTCGGGGACGCCATCCTCGCGGTCCAGGCGACGGCCGACGGCATCCCCACGGTCTGGACCGACCGGCGGCGCGCGGGGGACGTCCTGCGCAGGCTCAAGACCGGCGTGGACCGGCCCTACCGCATGCTCTACGACCTCACGGCCGTGGACGAGCGGGAGCGCAGGCGCCGGCAGGGCCTGCCGGACGCGGAGATGACGGTGGTCTACCACCTCCTCTCCTTCGACCGCAACGCGGACATCCGCGTCAAGGTCCCCCTGCGGGAGGGCGCGCTCTCCCTGCCCAGCATCACCGGCCTCTGGCCCGCGGCGAACTGGTATGAGCGCGAGGTCTGGGACCTCTTCGGCATCGGCTTCGACGGCCATCCCGACCTCCGCCGCATCCTCCTGCCGCCCGCCTGGCAGGGCCATCCGCTCCGGAAGGACCACCCGGCGCGGGCCACCGAGATGGGCCCCTTCCGCATGCCCGTGGAGCGGATGGAGGCCGAGCAGGAGGCGCTGCGGTTCCGGCCAGCGGACTGGGGCATGGCCGAGAAGGACGGGGAGGACGGCGACGAGCATCTCTTCCTGAACCTCGGGCCCCAGCATCCCGGCACCCACGGCCTGCTGCGCATCGTGCTGCGGCTGCGGGGCGAGGAGGTCCGGGACGCGGTCATGGACATCGGCTACCATCACCGCGGGGCCGAGAAGATGGCCGAACGCCAGACCTGGCACACCTTCATCCCCTACACGGACCGCATCGACTACTTCGGCGGGGTGATGAACAATCTCGCTTATGTCCTGGCCGTGGAGCAGCTGGCGGGCATCGAGCTGCCCGACCGCGTCAAGGTGATGCGCGTGATGCTGGCCGAGCTCTTCCGCATCCAGAGCCACCTGGTCTGGTACGGCACCTTCGCCCAGGACGTGGGCGCGCTCTCGCCGGTCTTCTACACCTTCTCGGACCGCGAGCGCGTCTTCGCCATCGTCGAGGCGGTCTGCGGCGGCCGCATGCATCCCGCCTGGTTCCGCATCGGCGGGACGGCGCAGGACCTGCCGAAGGGATGGGACCGTCTGGTGCGGGAGTTCCTGGACTACCTGCCCCGGAGGCTGCAGGAGTACGACCGCATCGTGATGCGGAACAGCATCTTCAAGGCCCGGACCAAGGGCATCGGGGCCTACACGCTGGACGAGGCCGTGGAATGGGGCGTCACCGGGCCGGGTCTCCGCGCCTGCGGTCTGGAATGGGACTTCCGGAAGAAGCGGCCCTACTCGGGCTACGAGCAGTTCGAGTTCGACGTTCCCGTTGCCGCGGCAGGAGACTCCTACGACCGCGGCGTGGTCCGGATCGAGGAGATCCGCCAGAGCATGCGCATCGTGGAGCAGTGCCTCCGGAACATGCCCGAGGGGCCGCACAAGGCCGACCACCCCCTGGCCACGCCGCCGCGCAAGGAGCGGACCCTCAGGGACATCGAGACCCTGATCGGCCACTTCCTCGGCGTCACCTGGGGACCGGTGATGCCGCCGGGAGAGTCCTTCATCGGCATCGAGGCGACGAAGGGGAACAACGGGTACTACCTCATCAGCGACGGCGGGACCCACTCCTACCGTACGCGCATCCGCACCCCCTCGTTCCCGCATATGCAGATGGTGCCCATGATCACGAAGGGCCTGATGATCGCCGACCTCCTGGCGATCCTCGGGAGCATCGATTTCATCCTGGCGGACCTGGACCGATGAGATCGGACAGGGAGACATTGATCGGAAAAACCAGGATCAAGGTCTTTGACACAGATTTACACTGATGAAACACCTGATAACGGCGGATGCAACAAGATCCAGAAGTCTTCCTGTATCAGCGTCAAAAACAGCAAGACTTTGCTCCAAGACACCAGGAACAAGGTCTTTGACACGGATTAGCACGGATAAAAAGCCTGATCAGAGCGGATACATCACGATCAGTATCGTTTCTTGCTCTATCAGCAGTTATCATAGCCCTTATCCGCCTGTATCTGTGTCAAGGACGCTGGTTTAATTCAGTATCCTCAGTGTCAATGAAAACAACATGCTGACGGAAGAGGAAAGACAGGAGATCCTGGCCGAGGCGGGCCACAGCGGGCGGCCCGAGGCGGCGGGCGTCGAGGCCCTCATCGCGGTCCAGAAGCGCCGCGGCTGGGTCTCGGACGAGAGCCTGCGGGACATCGCCGGGGTCCTCGGCATGTCGCCGGCCGAGCTGGACGCGGTGGCCACCTTCTACAGCTTCATCTTCCGGCGGCCCGTGGGCAGGCATGTCATCGCGCTCTGCGACAGCATGGTCTGCTGGTCCCTGGGCGTGAACCCCCTGTACGAGCGGCTCTCCGGCCTGCTCGGCATTTCCTACGGCCAGACCACGCCGGACGGCCGGTTCACGCTCCTCCCGGCCTCCTGCCTCGGCGCCTGCGACCGCGCCCCGGCCCTGCTCGTGGACGACGACCTGCACGGCCCGGTGACGCCGGAGGCACTGGAAGGAATACTCGAAAAGTACAAATAGCCTTGACAGGATAACAAGATGAACAGGATACAGGGAAAGCTCGAGTTCAAAGACCTCACGGAGAAGATCATCGGCTGCGCCTATCGTGTTTACAACTCAATGGGATTCGGCTTCGTGGAAAGCGTGTATGAGAAATGTCTCATCATAGAGCTGCGCAAGCTCGGTCTTCTCGTAGAGACCCAGAAGGCCATTCGAGTACTCTATGCAGGCGAGGTAGTAGGAGAATTCGTCGCTGATCTTATCGTGAACGATACCGTGATCATAGAACTGAAATCAGTGAAACAGCTTGCGCAGATCCATGAGGTACAGCTTGTCAATTATCTGGTCGCCACCGGAAAGCCGGTCGGCCTGCTGATCAATTTCGGCGAAGGCGGCGTTCAGGTAAAACGCAAGCACAGGGATGCACGGTAGTCTGTCTGTTCCTGTTCATCCTGTCATCCTGTCGAAGGGTTTGTTACCAATGAACCGACCTTTGACCAGGAACTTCCGGCCCGGCGAGCCGATGACCCTCCGCGAGTACGAGGCCGCGGCCGGGTACCAGGCCGCGCGCAAGGCCCTGACCTCCCTCTCGCCCCGCGAGGTGCAGAACGAGGTCCGGGACGCGAACCTGCGCGGCAGGGGCGGCGCGGGCTTCCCGGCGGGCATGAAGTGGAGCCTCGTGCCGCCCCCGGAGAAGGCCGCAGGCCCGGTCTGCCTCGCCGTGAACGCCGACGAGATGGAGCCGGGCGCCTTCAAGGACCGCTTCCTGCTCGAGGGCGACCCGCACTCGCTCATCGAGGGCATCCTCGTGAGCGCCTACGCCCTCGGCGCCGGCCAGGCCTTCCTCTTCCTCCGCCAGGGCTACGGCCTTGCCGAGAAGCGGCTCCGCCGGGCGCTCGCTGAGGCACGGGCGGCCGGCCTCCTGGGCAGGAACATCCTGGGCTCGGGATTCGACCTCGACCTGCGCATCCATGTGAGCGCCGGGAGGTACATCTGCGGCGAGGAGACCGCCCTGATCAACGCCCTCGAGGGCAGGCGGCCCGTGCCGCGGGCCAAGCCGCCCTTCCCCCTGGTCAGCGGGCTCTGGGGCAGGCCCACGGTGGTGCAGAACGTCGAGACCGTCTGCAACGTGCCGCATATCGTGGCCCATGGCGCGGCCTGGTACCGTTCGCTGAGCTTCTGCGGGGACGGCGGCACGAAGATCTACGGCGTGAGCGGACGGGTGAAGCGCCCGGGCGCCTGGGAGCTGCCCCTGGGAACGACGGTCGGCGAGCTGGTCCAGGAGCATGCCGGCGGCATGCGCGACGGCTACGCGCTCAGGGGACTGCTGCCCGGCGGCGCGTCCACGGACTTCCTCCTGCCGCAGCATTTCGACGTGCAGATGGACTTCGACTCCATCGCCGCGGCCGGGAGCCGCATGGGCACGGGCGCCATCACGGTGCTGGACGACCGGACCTGCCCCGTCGGCTTCGTGCATAACGTGGAGACCTTCTTCCGCCGCGAGTCCTGCGGCTGGTGCACGCCCTGCCGCGAGGGCCTTCCCTGGATCGAGCGGACGCTGCTGGCCATCGAGCAGGGCACGGGCGAGCCGCGGGACCTGGAGGTCCTGGAGCAGCAGTGCCGCCTGCTCGGGCCGGGCAGGACCTTCTGCGCCCTGGCGCCCGGCGCCGTGGAGCCGCTCCAGAGCGCGCTCCGGTACTTCCGGGAGGACTTCGAACGGCATATCCGGGAAAGAACCTGTCCATGGAAAGACCTCGACGGGATGACAGGATGAACAGGATGGTCGGTGCGCATTCGATCAGATGTTATCCTGTGATCCTGTCCAACGTGGTATGTATCGTGACCTGACCTGGACAGAGAATTTACGAGCACTGCATAGTGACCGATATGATCACGATCTACATCGACAACCGGCCGCACGAGGTCGAACCGAATCAGAACCTGCTCCAGGCCTGCCTCACCCTGGGCTGCGACCTCCCCTATTTCTGCTGGCATCCGGCCATGCACTCCGTGGGCGCCTGCCGGCAGTGCGCGGTCAAGCTCTTCAAGGACGAGCAGGACCGGCAGGGCAGGATCGTCATGTCCTGCATGACGCCGGTGGCCGACGGCATGCGGCTCTCGGTGGACGACCCGGAGGCGAAGGAGCTGCGCGGCGCGGTCATCGAGTGGCTCATGCTGAACCACCCCCACGACTGCCCGGTCTGCGACGAGGGCGGGGAGTGCCATCTCCAGGACATGACGGTCATGGCCGGCCATGTCTACCGCCGCACCCGCTTCCCCAAGCGCACCCACCGGAACCAGCGGCTGGGGCCCTTCCTGAACCACGAGATGAACCGCTGCATCCAGTGCTACCGCTGCGTGCGCTTCTACCGCGGCATCGCCGGAGGCAGGGACCTGAACGTATTCGCCTCGCGCGACAACGTCTACTTCGGACGGCACGAGGAGGGCGTGCTCGAGAGCGGCTTCAGCGGCAATCTCGTCGAGATCTGCCCCACGGGCGTCTTCACCGACCGGACCCTGAAGGAGCACTACACGCGCAAGTGGGACCTCCAGACAGCGCCGTCCCTCTGCGTCCATTGCGGCCTGGGCTGCAACATCATCGCCGGCGAGCGGTACGGCGCGCTCCGCCGCGTGCTGAACCGGTACCACCACGAGGTGAACGGCTATTTCCTCTGCGACCGCGGCCGCTTCGGCTACGGGTTCGTGAACAGCGAATACCGGGTCCGGTCGCCGCTGACCGCCGTGGACGGACCGGACGGGACCGGCCGGGCGCTCCGGCCGGCGGGCGCGGATGCCGCGCTCCGCGAGATCGCCGCTGTCGCGCAGCGCGGGGGCAGCCTCACCGGCATCGGCTCGCCGCGCGCCTCCCTGGAGTCGAACCATGCCCTGCGCAGCCTCGTGGGGCCGGAGAACTTCTTCACCGGCATGCGGGAAGAGGAGCAGGGCCTGGTCAGCCTCATTCTGGAGATCCTCCAACAGGGGCCGAGCCGCACGCCCTCGCTGCGCGAGGTGCAGGAGGCGGACGCGGTGCTGGTCCTGGGCGAGGACATCGGGAGCACCGCCCCCCTGCTCTCCCTCGCGGTGCGGCAGTCGGTGCGGCAGCGGGAATACGGGATCGCGCGGAGCATGAAGATCCCTCTCTGGATGGACGGGGCCGTGCGGACCGCCGGCGACGGGAGGCGAAGCCCGCTCTTCATCGCCACCAGTCATCCCACCGAGCTGGACGATGCCGCGCAGCACGCTCTCCGTGCTGACACGGCCGACATCGCGCGGCTCGGCCTTGCCGTGGCCCGCATCCTGGACCCCTCTGCGCCGGCGCCGGATCGTCCCGGGCCGTTCGGCGAGGACCTGGTGAAGGAGATCGCCGGGGCCCTGCGCCAGGCAGAGCGGCCGCTCATCGTCTCGGGCACCGGCTGCATGAGCAGGGCGGTGGTCCGGGCCGCGGCAAATATCGCCTGGGCGCTCGAACGGGCAGGCAGACCCTGCATGCTCTCCTTCGCGCTGCAGGAATGCAACACCCTCGGCCTCGCCCTCATGGGTGGACGGCCGCTCGACGAGGCCTTCGATATGCCGGAGACCGATGGCGCGGTCATCATCCTGGAGAACGACCTCTACCGCCGCGCTGATGCCGCTGCGGTCGACCGCTTCCTCAGCCGCGGCCTGAAGGTGATCGTGGTCGACCATCTCCTCCACCGCACCGCGCAGCAGGCCGAGATCGTCCTGCCTGCCGCGGCCTTTGCCGAAGCAGCGGGCACGCTCGTGAGCAGCGAGGGACGGGCCCAGCGGTTCCACGCGGTCTATCCGCCTGAGGGCGATATCCGGCCGGGATGGCGCTGGATGCATGCTATAATGAACGCGCTCCGGCATCCCGGGGCCGAAGAGGCCGCGTCCCTTGCGGGCCTGCGGGCCTCCCTGGCATCCAGCCTGCCGGACCTGGCGCCTGCGGCTGGTCCGGACCCGCTGCAGGAGGAAGGGACATCAGGCAGGAAGCTGCCGCGCCAGCCGCACCGCTACAGCGGCCGTACGGCCATGCTGGCCCACCGGTCCGTGCATGAGCCGAAGCCGCCCGAAGACCCCGACTCGCCGCTGGCCTTCTCCATGGAGGGCGCAACAGGCCAGCCGCCGCCCTCCCTGATCGCGCGCTACTGGGAGCCGCGCTGGAACTCGGTCTCCGCGCTGAACCGGTATCAGCAGGAGGCCGGCGGCCCGCTGAAAGGGGGCGACCCGGGCGTCCGGCTGATCGAACCCAAGAACGGCGCGCGGCCGCCCTATCTACCCGCTGCCGACAGGAGCGGCGGAGCTGCGGAAACTCCGGCGCCGCGCTACCGCATCTTCGGCTCCGATGAACTCAGCAACTACTCCCCCGCAATCCGGGAGCGGGCGCTCCATCCCCTGCCGCACGAGGAGGAGCAGGATAGGGACGGGACGTCCCCCCGCGGGGACCGGTGAATGTCATGACCGAGAACGTGCGCCATCTCCTGACGACCTTCGGCGTGCTCTTCGCCGTGCTCACGGCAGGCGGCCTGCTGATCTGGCTGGAGCGCCGGCTGCTCGCCCTCTGGCAGGACCGGTACGGCCCGAACCGGGTGGGCCCCTTCGGCCTCCTCCAGGTGCTGGCTGACATGATCAAAATCTTCTTCAAGGAGGACTGGGTCCCGCCCTTCGCGGACCGGGCCGTCTTCGTCATCGCGCCGACGATCGTCGTGCTGGCCACGCTGCTCTCCTTCGCCGTCGTGCCCTTCGCGCCCGGCGTGCAGGTCGTGGACATGAACATCGGCCTGCTCTTCTTCCTGGCCATGTCGTCGCTGGCCGTCTACAGCGTGGCCCTGGGCGGCTGGGCCTCGGGCAGCAAGTACTCCCTGCTCGGCGGGCTCCGGTCCGCCGCCCAGATGATCAGCTACGAGGTCTTCATGGGCCTTTCGCTCATGGGCGCGGTGATGCAGGCCGGCACCTTCAGCCTCCAGGGCATCGTGGAGGCGCAGCGCGGCCTCTGGTTCGTGGTCCCGCAGTTCCTCGGCTTCGTCGTCTTCCTCATCGCCGGCGTCGCCGAGACCCACCGCCTGCCCTTCGACCTCCCCGAGGCCGAGAGCGAGATCGTGGCCGGGTTCCACTCGGAGTACTCGGGCATCAAGTTCGGCCTCTTCTTCGTGGGCGAGTATCTCGGCGTCACGCTCGTCTCCGCGCTGATCGCCGCGGTCTTCTTCGGCGGCTGGCTCGGGCCGGCGCTGCCGCCGCTCGCCTGGTTCCTGCTCAAGACCTTCTTCTTCATCGCCTTCTTCATCCTGCTCCGGGCGGCGCTGCCCCGGCCGCGGTACGACCAGCTCATGTCCTTCGGCTGGAAGGTCTGCCTTCCGCTGACCCTGGTGAACCTGCTCGTGACAGGAGCCTGGATCCTGATGCAAGGAGATTAGGCGGCATCGTTCTTGACAGGATCACAGGATCGAGAAGATAGGTTCAGATGAGCGCTTTACAGGCAATGATCTCGTCCGGTCGTTATCCTGTTATCCTGTCCAAAAGGAACTAAGGTCTCCATGCTCAGTCTGCTCCAGTCCATATGGACGGTCTTCCTGACCATGTTCCGGAAGCGGGTCACGCTCCAGTACCCGGAGGAGCGTCCGGCCATCCCGCCCCGCTGGCGCGGCAGGATCATCCTCTCCCGGGACCCCGACGGCGGGGAGCGCTGCGTGGCCTGCTACCTCTGCGCCGCCGCCTGCCCCGTGGACTGCATCGCGCTCCAGGCGACGGAGGACGAACACGGCAGGCGCTATCCCGCCTTCTTCCGCATCAACTTCTCCCGCTGCATCTTCTGCGGCTACTGCGAGGAGGCCTGCCCGACCTGCGCCATCCAGCTCACCACCGACTTCGAGATGGGCGAGTACGTCCGGCAGAACCTCGTCTATGAGAAGGAGGACCTGCTGATCAGCGGGCCCGGGAAGTACCACGGCTATCACTACTACCGCACCGCCGGAGTCGCCGTCTCCGGCAGGGAGAAGGGCGAGGGCGAGAACGAGCTGCCGCCCGTGGACCCGAAGAGCCTGCTGCCGTAAAAGGGCACGAAGGGTCCCTGACACTGAAGGACCGGATGAACACCAGATACCGGCGGATCAATGCCACGCACGAGGAAGTATCCTGTCTCTTCAGGCAGTTCATCGTGCAGTTTCTGTGTCAAAGGAACCTGTCACTATGACCATTCTCTTCTACCTGTCAGGCGCCGTCGCGGTCGTTGCCACGGTCCTGGTGATCACCCGGGCGAACGCGGTGCATGCGCTGCTCTACCTGATCGTCTCGCTGCTGGCGGTCGCGCTGGTCTTCTTCTCCCTCGGCGCCGTCTTCGCCGCCGCACTGGAGGTGATCATCTACGCCGGCGCCATCATGGTGCTCTTCATCTTCGTCATCATGATGCTGAACCTGGGCAACGAGGCCGCGGCCCGGGAGTCCCGGTGGCTCGAACCCCGCGCCTGGCGGGGACCGGCTGCGCTCTGCGCCGTGCTGGCGGCGGAGCTGCTCTCCTTCCTCCTCGCCGGCCCCGCCCTTCCCGGTCCCGGTCCGGCAGCGGGACCGAAGGAGGTCGGCATGGCCCTGTACGGGCCCTATGTGCTGGCCGTGGAGCTGGCCTCCATGCTACTGCTGGCCGGGCTGGTGGGCGCCTTCCACCTGGGCAGGCGGGAGCCGGAACGAGGTGACCCATGACCGCGGCCATACCCCTGGAGCATGGCCTGGCACTGGCGGCCGTCCTGTTCGCCCTCGGGCTGGCCGGCGTGATCGTGCGCCGGAACGCGGTCTTCATGCTCCTCTCCGTGGAGATCATGCTGAACGCCGCGGGCCTGGCCTTCATCGTTGCGGGCGCCCGCTGGGGCCAGCCCGACGGACAGGTCATGTTCCTGCTGATCCTCGCCATGGCCGCGGCCAAGGTCTCCGTGGGCCTGGCCCTGGTCCTGAACCTCCACCGGCGGCACCGCTCGACCGACACCCGCGATGCCTCGGCGATGAAAGGATGAGCCCGTGCGGCTGCTGACCGCCGACATAGCCGTCCTGCTGCCCCATGCCCTGCTGGCCGCCGGCATCGTCGCGGCCCTGCTCCTGGCGGCCTTTGCCCGCCGGGACGGCGCCGTGGCTCTCGCGGCCCTGGCGTCCTTCGCCGCCGCGGGGCTGGCCCTCGCGGCGACCCTGCCCCGGCTGGAGGCGCCGGTGACCGGGCTCCTGCTGGTGGACCGGGCCTCGTCGCTCGTCTCCGGCCTGGTGCTCTTCGCCTCGCTCTGCATCACGGTCCTGGGCCATGCCTACTTCCGGGGCCGCGGCATCCGGTCCCGGGAGTTCACGCTCCTCCTGATGGTCGCCTCCCTCGGCGCGCTGGTCCTGGCCGCGAGCAACCACTTCGCATCCCTCTTCCTCGGCGTGGAGCTCATGGGCATCCCCCTGGCGGCCATGGCCGCCTATTCGCGCAGCGACCACCGGAGCATCGAGGCCGGGTTCAAGTACATCGTCCTGGCCGGCGCCTCGTCGGCCATCCTCCTCTTCGGCATCGCGCTGCTCTACGCCGACGCCGGCACGCTGGGCTTCGACGGCCTGCTCGAGCGGCTGGCCCGGCCGTCCGGACGCTCGGCCCTCTTCCCGGCCGGCGCGGCGCTCCTGATCGCGGGCATGGGGTTCAAGCTCGCGATCGTGCCCTTCCATGTCTGGGCGCCGGACATCTACGAAGGCGCCCCCGCGCCGGCGGTGATCTTCTCCGCCGCGGTCTCGAAGGCCGCGGTGATCATGGCCCTCCTGCGGGTCTTCCCGCCCGGCGCGGCGGACCTGGACCGCTTCTTCTTCGCCCTGCTGGCCCTGATGGCCGTCGCGTCCATGACCCTCGGCAACCTGCTCGCCCTGCGGCAGCGGAACGTCAAGCGCCTGCTCGGATATTCCTCCATCGCCCACAACGGGTACCTGCTGATCGCCTTCCTGGCCGCCGGCCCGCTGGCGGCCGAGGCGGTGCTGCTCTATGTCGTCGCCTCGGTCTTCACCTACCTCGCGGCCTTCGGCGCGGTCACGCTGCTCTCCGGACCGGCCGGGGATGCCGAGGACCTGGACGACTACGCCGGACTCTCCTGGCGCAGGCCCTGGGTGGCCGCGGCCTTCCTGATCGCGGTCCTCTCGCTGCTCGGCCTGCCGCTCACCGCGGGCTTCATCGCCAAGTTCGCCCTGGTCGCCGCGGGCCTCGAATCGGCCCGGCTGGCGCTGGTGCTCGCCCTTGCCCTGAACACGGCGCTCGCGGCCGCGTACTATATCCGCATCATCATGACCCTCTACCTCGGGCCCCGGGAGATCCACGGCGCTGCCATGGGCCACACCGCGCACCGCGTGCCGGCCATCGGCATCGCGGTGCTGTCGGTCCAGGCAGCGCTGGTGCTCGCGGTCGGGGTCGCGCCCCAGTTCGCCCTGCGGCTCATCCGGGCGGCCCTCTGGTGAGGAAGGCTCCCGGCGAGGGAGGGTAAAGATCGGCCTCTCCCCCTTCCAGGGGAGACGATGAGGAGGATTGGGTCAGCATGCAGGGTGAATAGTATTTTGAGGCCATTGATGATCAGCGCAAGGAGGTTCCCATGAACGATCTTGAAGGGCTCGCGCGTCTCGTCCGCTACTACAGCCTGGTCTCGACCACCGAGGCCGGGTCCGGCCATCCCACCTCGTCCCTCTCGGCGGCGGACCTCATGACCGGCCTGCTCTTCGGAGGGCAGTTCCGCTTCTTTCCCGATGACCCCGGCCATCCCAACAATGACCGGCTCATCTTCTCGAAGGGCCACGCGTCCCCGCTCTTCTACGCCCTCTGGGCGGCCGCCGGCGCGGTGACCGAGAAGGAGCTGCTGTCGCTCCGGAAGTTCGGCAGCCCCCTCGAAGGCCACCCCACTCCCGCATTCCGGTACACCGAGGCGGCGACGGGATCGCTGGGCCAGGGCCTCTCCGTGGGCGTCGGCATGGCTCTGAACGGGAAATACCTGGACAAGCTGCCCTACCGGACCTATGTGCTCCTGGGAGACAGCGAGATGGCGGAGGGCCAGGTCTGGGAAGCCATGGAGATAGCCTCCCATTACCGCCTCGGGAACCTCACTGCGGTACTTGATGTGAACCGGCTCGGCCAGCGCGGGGAGACCATGTACGGCCATGACCTGACGGTCTACCAGAAGCGGGCCGCGGCCTTCGGCTGGGAACCCATCGTGATCGACGGCCACCACCTGCCGCAGATCCTGACCGCCTTCGACCAGGCGAGCCGGTCTACGGACCGGCCGGCCATCATCATCGCCAGGACCCTCAAGGGCAAGGGGGTCTCCTTCATCGAGGACAAGGACGGGTGGCACGGCAAGGCGGTCTCCCGGGACGACCTGGCCCGCGCGCTTCAGGAACTGGGGCCCGTGCAGAAGGAGATCAGGGGAACGATCGCAGCACCGGAGGATATGCGTCCGCTCCGGGCAGCCGCCGGAACCGCAGACCCTCCCGCCTTCGCGCAGGACAAGCCGGTTGCCACGCGCCATGCCTACGGCACGGCGCTGGCCCGCGTCGCGGCAGCGGACCTAGGGATCGTCGCCCTGGACGGGGAAGTGAGCAACTCGACCTATACGGAGATCTTCAAGAAAAAGGCGGCTGACCGGTTCTTCGAGATGTACGTGGCCGAGCAGAACATGGTCGGCGCGGCCCTGGGGCTCGCCGTCCGCGGCAAGGTCCCCTTTGTCTCGTCCTTTGCGGCCTTCCTGACGCGGGCGGCCGACCAGATACGCATGAGCCGGTACTCGGAGGCGAACATCAAGTTCTGCGGCTCCCATGCCGGCGTCTCAATCGGCGAGGACGGGTCCTCCCAGATGGGGCTCGAGGACCTCTCCCTCTTCCGGGCCATCCTCGGGAGCGTCGTGCTCTACCCCTCCGACGCGGTCGCGACCGGGAAGCTCGTCGAGGAGATGGCGAAGCACCGGGGGCTTTGCTACCTCCGCACCACCCGCTCGGCCACGCCGCTCCTCTACCGGAGCGACGAGGCCTTCTGGATCGGCGGGAGCAAGGTGCTGCGGTCGGGACCGCGCGACGTCTGCACCGTGGTCGCCGCGGGCATCACGCTCCACGAGGCGCTCCGCGCCTATGAGGAGCTCAAGAAGAAGGGCGTCATGGTGCGGGTGATCGACCTCTACAGCGTCAAGCCGGTCGATGTCCGGACCCTGCGCGAGGCCGCGGACGCCACGGGCCGCATCATCACCGTGGAGGACCACTTTGCCGAGGGCGGCATCGCCGACGCGGTCCGGACCGCCCTCTCCCGGGACCCCGTTCCGGTCCATTCCCTTGCCGTGCGGGCCATGCCGAAGAGCGGGAAGCCGGAGGAGCTGCTGGACTACGAGGAGATCTCCTGGAAGGCCGTCGTCCGTACGGTGCAGGAGGCGGGAGGACGGCGGAAGCGGTGAGGAAGCAGGACCGCGGAGTCGCAGGTCGGGTCAAGCATGGCGCGACCCGACGGCTTCTGTTGGGTTTCACTTCGTTCAACCCAACCTACCCGACTG
>CAZTXN010000059.1:0-3162 GCA_964617655.1 uncultured Nitrospiraceae bacterium
GGGGGAATGGGAACTATGACGAGAATCAGAGACATTCCAGTTGACAACCCTTTGACATTCTGATACTTTTTGAGGAGACAGGACCCGGCAGTGGCCGGGAATCCCGCTCAAGGACCCCACGGTGACCCGAGGAGCCCTCTTCATCCTGATAGGAGCCCTGCTCCCCTTCCTGCCGGCCATGCCGGAACAGGAAGCTCTTGCCGATATCTACCAGTACGTGGATGAGCGGGGAGTGGTGCATTTCACCAACGCTCCCAGCGGTCCGGTGAAGGGCACTGCGACCATCCGCCGGGAGGCGCGCAGGTTATCGCAGGCATCCCTGCTCGATGCCCGTGCATCGACCCCGCCGCAGCAGCGGTCCTCGACCGTTGACAGGGTCCCGGAGGCCTATCTCCAGAGCATTAACAGGGCCTGTGAGAAGTACGGCGTGGACCCGTCCCTGGTCCGTGCGGTCGTCAAGGTGGAATCGGACTACGATCCCTATGCCGTCTCGCACAAGGGCGCCGTGGGACTGATGCAGCTCATGCCCCAGACGGCGCAGGACCTGAACGTCAAGAATTCCTTCGACCCCCACGAGAACATCGAGGGCGGCGTGCGCTACCTGCGGTATCTCCTCGACCGCTATGAAGGGAACCTGAAACTCGCCCTGGCCGCCTACAACGCCGGGGAAACGGCGGTCCGGCGGTGGGGGTCCGTGCCGCCCTTCCGCGAGACCCAGAACTATGTCAAGAAGGTGCTCGGGCTCTACAACGGGCCCGGCATCTCTTCATTCGCGCCCCGCTTCACCATCTATGTCGGCCAGGGCCCCGACGGCACGCTCATCCTGACCGACAACCCCTCCAACCATCAGGACAAGAAGCTCCATCGCAGGATGGAGCGGAGCCTCTGACCGCAGGTTCCCGCGACAGTCCCGTCATACCTTTCGCATCACGCCGATGACCTTTCCGATCAGCCGGAGCTCCCCGTTCTCCAGGTAGAGGGGCTCAAGCGCACTGTTCTCCGGCTGAAGCCGGACCCTTCCTGGCTCCTGAAAGAACCGCTTCACCGTGGCCTCGCCCTCCACCAGGGCAACGACGATGTCGCCGTCCGCCGCGGTCGATTGCTCCCGCACCAGGACCGTGTCCCCGTGCATGATATGCGCATCGATCATGCTCTCTCCGCGGACACGCAGGGCGAACACCTTATGTTCCGGCCGGATCCCGAAGAGCGCCGGGTCTACGCCGTACTCGTCCTCCCGGTTCTCCGGCGCAAGGACCGGCTGACCGGCGGCCACGCGACCCAGAAGCGGCACCGCAGCCAGCGGCCTCCTCCCCTGGGTCAGGCCGATGCCCCTTGACGCGCTCCTCCGGCGCGAAATGAGACCTGCCGCTTCAAGCGCCCGGAGATGCTTCTCCACGCCGTTCGTGGACCGGATCTGGAACCGCATCCCGATCTCCCGGAGCGTCGGCGGCATGCCCCGCGCCTCGACCGCCTCGCGGATGAACTCATAGATCTCCTGCTGCCGTGCTGTCAGGACCGGGTCCATGGATCCCCCTCTGCCTCTGGCCATTAGCCGTAGTCTGTCCCTTCTCCGTGTCTCCGTGCCTCCGTGGTGGACTTGGTCCTTCCCGATATCATCAATACTCCCTCGCGCCCGCAGGCCTCCAGGCCGGCGAGATGACCCGCTGGTGATCGTACCGCCGGGCCAGGGTGGCCCAGGTCACGGTGAAGTCCCCATAGCGGTCGTTGATCCTGTCCATGGCCATCGAGGTGAAGGCGCGCCTCCGCTCGTCGTCGAAGAGCGGCATCTGGTCGGAGCGCTGCTCCAGGCCCGAGACCGAGAGGCCGAGAAGCCGCACCGGCTGCTCGAGCCGCACCTCCCGGAATATCCCGATCGCCGCCTGGAACACGTCCGGCCCATGGCAGAGCGAGCGCGGCAGGCTCCGCCTCCGCGAGAAGGACGTGAAGTCCGCATACCGCACCGTGAGGCTCACGGTCCTGCCGCGGTAACCGCTGCGCCGCATCCTCCGCCCCACCTTCTCGCTCAGCTGCAGGATATGCCGCCCCAGCAGCTCGCGGTCCCCGCAGTCCCGGTCGAGCGTCATGCTGTGGCCGATGGATCGCGCTTCCTCGCGCTCCTGCTCCGGCATCGGCACGACCGGGGACGGATCGGTCCCCCTGCCCATCTCCTGCAGCCGTGCTCCCAGGACCCCGAACCGGCCGGTCAGGTCCCGCAGCGGCGCCCGTCCCAGCTCCCCGCAGGTCCATATGCCCATCCCGGCCAGCTGCCGCGTCAGGCTCGGCCCGATGCCGCAGAGCTCCCGCACCGGCAGGTGCTCCATGACCTCCGGAACGTCCTGCGGCGTGATGAGCACCAGGCCGTCGGGCTTCTGCATGTCGCTCCCGAGCTTCGCCAGGAGTCTGTTCGGCGCAATGCCGATGGAGCAGGTCAACCCCTCCTCCTCCCAGATCCGCTCCTTGATCTCCACCGCGATGGAAACCGGGTCGCCAAGCAGCGGGCCGCAGCCCGTGACATCCAGGAAGGCCTCGTCGATCGAGAAGAGCTCCACCGCAGGCGTGAACCGCTCCCATATCCTGATGAGCCGCTTGCAGGCATGAGAATACTTGGCCGGATCGGCCGGCGCGAGAATGAGCGACGGGCAGAGCGCCCGCGCCTCGGGATAGGTCATGCCGGTCCTGACGCCGCAGGCCCGCGCCTCATAGGAAGCCGAGAGGATGACCCCCCGCTTCGCGGACCCCGCTACGGCCATGGGCCGGTCGCGCAGCGCGGGATCGGCCCGCTGCTCTACCGAGGCGAAGAAGGCGTTCATGTCGATATGCAGGATATCCCTTACCGTTCCCTGCTGCTCTGCAGCGTCCATATGAGCGTCTCCCTGTTCCACCGGATCTCGTAAAGGTTCGCGCTGTCCGCGACCGAGAAATGGACCACCTCTGCCCTGCCCTGGCGGCTCGTCCAGCTGAACGCCGCTTCCTGCAGCCTCACCTGCCTGCCCTTCCGGTCGAACCAGACAGGCCTCACCCTTCCGCAGGAGAAGACCGCGGCGACCCGTATCTGCTCACCGAGGTCATCCGTCATGGGTACCAATATAGTGAACATTTGTTCACCTGTCAAGATAAAAAAAAGAGCTGCGATATTTCCTTCCCCGGATCCTTAGGGTTATC
>CAZTXN010000059.1:3262-14347 GCA_964617655.1 uncultured Nitrospiraceae bacterium
GTCAAGATAAAAAAAAGAGCTGCGATATTTCCTTCCCCGGATCCTTAGGGTTATCACGCGGATGGCGGTCACCAGGTATTGTACGCGGTCCCGTCGATGCCGACCAGCGTGCTGGCGCTATGGACGTCGAAGACGCCGCCGTCCTCGCCGTCCAGCCCCACGGTGATCCAGTCTGCTGCATTGGTGAAGGGGTCCTTCGGGATCTCCCGCAGATAGCTCTTCGATTTATCGGTGGCATCGACGAGGCTGACCAGCTGATCGGGGTATTTCCCGTTGTCCGCGTAGTACTGGTCCAGGGCCTCTCGCATCTGGAAGAGGTTCTCGCGCAGCACCGCCTCCTTGGCGCGCACGATCGACTGCTTCAGGCTGGGCTGGGCGATGGTGAGCAGCACGCCCATGACCGCGAGCACGATCATGAGCTCGAGCAGCGTGAAGCCCTGTTCGGCCCTCCGGCCCCTGCCTTCTTTTCGTTCCCTCTCAACGGTCATCATGGTCTTCCGGCAGCGCCTGCCCGCTCCCTGCTGGTCCTACCAGGAGCTGTACTTCGACCCGTCCAGGGCCTCGGCATCGCTCTTCGAATAGACGTCATAGACGTTGTCCCCGCCCCAGATCGCGGAGTCCGGCTGGTCCGTGAGCGACCGCAGGCCCCAGTTGTTCCTGTCGTCAGTCACGACAAGCGGGGTCATGGGGTCCCGGGGGATGCGGCGGAGGTACTTGCGCTTCTTGTCGCCCGTGCCGGCCAGGCTGAGCGGCTCGGTCAGCAGCTCCAGCTTCTCGGGATAGCCGTCGCGGCCGCAGTAATCCGACGCCAGTTTCTTTGCTACGCAGTCGCGGTTGAAGGAGTCGATGGCCGTCCGGATGGTCCGGAGCGCGCTCCGCAGCTCGATCTCCTTCACCCGCCTGACCGTCATGCGGGACAGCGGCATCACCGCCGCGGCCAGGATGCCCACGATGGCGATCACCACCAGGAGCTCGATGAGCGTGAGCCCCCGCTGCCGGCCGTTCCGCCCTTCCCTGCCCGTCCGTTCCACGCTACCGCACCGTCACCCGCGCGCTCCTGGTCTCGGTCCTGATCTGCTCCCGCCCGAAGGTGCCGAGCTTGACGCTCTTGAAGGCGAGCCCGGCCGCTCCCGCGGACTTGGCCTGGAAGGTGATCGCGCAGAGGCTGCCGCCGCCGGCCACGCCGCCCACGTCGCCGATGCGCGTAAGATAGATGTCCACCGTCCCGGCCTTGATGTTGTTCGAGAAGAGGAAGGAGGTCTGCTGGCCGTCCTTCTTCAGGAAGGTCCCTTCCGTCGCGATCTTGAAGTCCAGGACCTTGGGGTCATAGGTCAGGGTCACGATGGCGCCGTAGAGATCCTTCGCGTTCTGCGTCGTCAGCTCGAACCGCACGTCCTGGCCCACCTGCGCCTCGGCCTCGGAGGGGCTGAACTGGAGCGATGCGGCCTCCGGCGCCGCCGCCTCCCGGGCCGGCTCCGGGGCTGCCGGGGCCGCGGGCTGCTCCCTGCCGGCCATCGCGTCGAGCACCGCGGTCCGTTCCGCGGTCTTCTCCGCGGGCCGGGAGATGCGCGCGCCGGTCACGAAGAGCGGCTTGGTGTCGAAGGCCTCCTCGGTGCCGGACCAGAACTCCTGGTGGTCCTTGTCCGGCAGCTCCAGCGGCCGGACGATGTTCGGCGTGATGGACATGAGGATGTCCGTCTTGATCGTCCCCTCGTCGGACGACGAGAAGAGCTTGCCCAGGATCGGGATGTCGCCCAGGAGCGGAACCTTCTGTGCGCTCTTGCGCTCCTCGTCCTTGATCAGCCCGCCGATGATCACCGTCTCGCCGTCCCGCAGGTTGATGGTGGTATCCGCGTTCCGCGTGCCGAACTTGTACTGCTTCTGGCCGCCGCCGAAGTCCAGGGCGTCGCCCAGGGTGCTGATCTCGAGGTTCATCTTGAGCGTCACGGTGTTGTTCAGGTGCACGTTCGGCTCGATGTTCAGCTTGATGCCCACGTCCTTGTACTCGAAGGTCGAGACCACGGTGCCGACGGTCGTGGCCTGGCTGGTGGAGGTCTGGATCGGTATCCGGTCGCCGATATGGAACTTGGCCTGCTTGTTGTTCAGCACCCGGACCCGGGGATTGGCCAGGGTCTGGGCGTCGGAGTCCTGCTTCAGCAGGTTCACCACCACGCCCGGAACCGTCAGGATGATATTGTCCCGCGTGATGTTCGAGAGCTCGTTCATGGTGAGCTGGCCCGCGGTGCCCGCGGCCCCCTGCAGGGTCGCGCCGGCCGAGAGCCCGCCGGGCGTGAAGTTCCAGCCGTACTTCAGCGTGTTGGTCCGGGCGATCTCGAGGATCTCCACGTCCAGGATGACCTCGGCCTCCTTCAGGTCGTTGGCCGCGATGATCTTCTCGACCAGCCTGATCTTCTCCGGCGTGTCGCGGACCGTGAGGGAGTTCAGGGCCTCGTTCACGTAGACCTTCCGGGTGTCCAGCATGGACCGCAGCAGGTTCACCATGTCCTTGGCCTTGGCGATGTTGAGGTAGAAGGTCTTCATCACCAGGTCCTGGTACTGGTCCAGCTTCGCCTTGGTCTTGGGGACGATGATGATGGTGTCGGCGCTGATCTTCTTCATGAAGAGCTTGTTCGTCGAGAGCAGCAGGTTCAGGGCGTGCTGGAAGGAGACGTCCTTCACGAAGACCGTGACCGGCTGGGCCCGGACCTCCTCGTCGAAGAGGATGTTGATCCCCGAGAGCTTGGCCAGCAGCTCGAAGGCCTCCCGGATGTTCGTGTTCTTGAAGTTCAGCGTGATCGGCTTGTCCGAGGCCAGGGTCAGGGCCTCGTCCGGCTCGGTCTCGCTCTTCTTCTTCTGGATCTTGTCGAGCGCGTCGGGGTACTTGGGATTCTCGGGGTCCAGCTCCACGGCGCGGTTCAGCTCGCTGATCGCGTCGCTCAGCCGGTTCAGCTCCAGGAAGGTGAGCGAAGCCCGGTAGTGCTCCTCCGCCTGCTTCATGTTCAGCACGGACTTGAGCGCCCCCTGGACCGCCGCATTCGTCGGGTTCAGGAAGAGGGCCTGCTGCAGCTCGGTGATGGCCTGGTCGAGCTTCCGCTCCTTCAGGAAGTCCCTGGCCCGCTTGTAATGCTGGTTCGCCGCGGTCTCCTCGGCGCGCAGCAGGGCCGACCGGTACTCGATGTCCTGCGGGCTGCTCTTGAGCGCCTCCCGGTACTCCTTCACCGCGAGGTCCCACTCCCCCCGCTGGGCGTAGCGCTCGCCCCGCTGGAACGCCCGGGAGCCTGCGCAGCCCGCCAGGACCAGCACCAGCACCGCGGCCGCAACGGCCGCACTGTATAGCTTCATCGCATCCTCCCTCGGAAGCACCCCTGCTCCCGCCGCGCGGACGGGCCGCGCGACCCTTCCTCCGTCACCGGCCGTCGCCGCTCCCCCGCAGCTCGATCCGCATCTCGACCTTTGTGATCGTGTCCAGGAGGACCACGAAGTCCCTGCCCGCCTCCTTGACCACGTAGTTCTTCAAGACCGCGTCCCCGCTCTTGACGATAAAGAGCTCCCCGTCCTTGGAGAGGAAGAGCGAGCTGTCCCGGTCCGTCAGGTAGCCCAGGAACCGGAACCGCGAGAGGTCCGCGCGGGCCTGGTCCGCCGCGATCTCCTCCGGGGTCCGGACCGGCGCGGCCTCGACGGCCGGCGCGGTCTCCACCGGCTTCGTTGCCAGGACCGGCCGCGGCTTCACCACGGTCCCGTCGCCGGACATGCGGAAGAGGTCCCGCTTCACGCCGGGATAGCGCTCCACCGAACGCTCCAGGAAGACGCTGAGCGGGTCTCCGGCCGCGCCGGGCGCCGCGATGCCGCGCCGCACAGGCGACGAGACGGTCATATCCCGCGTATAGGTCAGGGGCCGGGTGAGCGGCGGCTCCTCGACGACCCGCTGATACACATGGATGACCGCCATGGCGAGCACCAGGAGGAGCAGAAGCCTGGTCTGCTGCGTTCGTGTCAAAGGGATCATGGGTCCTTGTCCGCGGACCGGCGCCTGCCGCGCCGGCCTGCTACTCGCCGCGGATATACGTCACCAGCTTGAGATCGAGCTTCACGCCGCCCTTCTCCGAGGAGAGGCGGAGGTCCTGGATGCCCGCCAGGCGGTCGGCGGTCTCGAGCTCATAGAGATACCGTTTGATGCCCGAGTAGCTTCCCGTGAGCGGCACCGTGAAGGTGAGCATCGTCAACCCCCCGGACGCCGGCGTCGGGATGTCCGAGCTGACCGTCCCCACCGCCAGATCCCGCCGCCGGGCCGCCTGGACCAGGTCCTTGATCAGGAGCGGAACGTCCTTCTGGGTCAGGATGCCCCTGTTCAGCCCTGCGAGCGCCTGCTTCTGCTTCTGAAAGAGCAGGGCATCGGCATGCTGCCGCTTCAGCTCCCCATGGCGCTCCTGCGCGGCCTCCAGCCGGTCGGCGGCAGGCCGCACCGCCAGCGCCGAGGCCAGGAGGACCAGCAGCAGCGCCGTAGCGGCCATGGCCGCAGGCAGGCGGAGCCGGCGGGCGGCCGGTCCGGCGAGCAACCCGGCCAGCCGGTCGAGCCGGAGGCGCTCACTGATAATTGACCGTAACATGGAACGAGAGGATCCCCTTCTCCATGGACTGCCGCTTCAGCAGCGGGTTCCGGAGCATGGCCGTCCGCTGCAGCCCGATCATCAGGCTGCTGAGCGCCTCGGGCGACCGCGCTTCGCCCTCGAGCAGCACGAGCCGCTCCCGCGGGTTCAGCTCCACCCGGTCCAGGGCCACGCCCGCCGGGAAGACCTCCTCGATCGTCGAGAGCAGCCGGACCCAGGAGAACCGCCGCGCCTCCACGAGCGCCGACATCTGGCCCAGGTTCCGGACGAGCTCCTGCCGCTCCTCCAGCGCCGGCCGCAGCTTCTCCTCCGCAGCGGCCAGCTCCTTCACCTGCCGCTCCACGGCCGCGGCCCTGCTGCGCGATGAGCCCGCCTGGACCGCCAGGACCACGGCAGCGCAGACGAAGAGCGCTGCGGCCGCGAAAAGCCCGATGCGCACACGGCTGATGAGCCGGTGGTCCACGGACGCGAAATTGATGGTCACGATCCTGCCGCCTGCCCTCACCGCAGCCCTCCTGCGCCGATCACCGAGGCCGGCGCTCCTGCCTGCGGCAGCAGCTCGACCGCGTAGGTGGCGCCGTCCCGCAGCCCTGCGGCAAGCGCCTCCACCGCCGGTCCGTCGCCGGCCAGAAAGATGCCGCTCACCTCAGCGGTCTGCTGCCGGTCGCGGTGGGTATAGAAATGGAGCGTATCATCGAGCTCCCGGACCAGCCGGCCCGCGCCCTCTCCTGGTGCGCCGGGCTTGATCTCCCGGTACCGGTAGAACCGCAGCCTGCCGTTCTCGAGGATGAGCGTGCTGGCGGCCGCCTCGGTCACCCAGACCAGCGCAACAGGCCCTGCGCCGCGGCCCCGGAGCTCCGTCCCCCGGGCGTTCAGCGCATGGAAGGACGCAGGCGCAACGGTCCAGGCATCGAGCCCCAGCTCCGCAAGCAGCTCCTCGTACTGCTCCAGCACATCGCGCCGGGCGACGCAGGCGGTGATCGCGTAGCCGCGGTCCTCCCGCCGCTCCGCCTGGTAGCGCAGCACCGTCCCCGCGGCATCGAAGGCCGAGGTCTTCTCGAGCCGCCAGCGGATGAGCCGCTCGCGGTCCGCTCCCGATGCCGGCAGGTCGTCGAGATCGAGCAGCTGGACGCGGAAGAGGCCGTCCGGAAGGCTGAGCCCCGTCCGGCGCGAGGCCTTCGGCCCCAGCTCCTGCAGCATCGGCCGGAGCAGCGCCAGCAGGCCGTCGAAGTCCCGCACCGGGGGCTGGTTGAAACCATCAATGACCATGCCCGGCGGCAGTGCGACGGTCCGCGCATCCAGCAGGCTGAGCGCCCCCTTGTTCCTGACAACAGATCCGCAGACAGCGGACCGGGAAGTGATCTCGATGCCGAGCGAAGGCCTGGGAAAAAATCTGAGCATTGTCAGCATATTAGCAAGGCGGGCGAACGAAGTCAATTGATTAGATGAATATCTCATGCTATGCAGGCCGGAAAACTGGATCTCATCCACCGATTTCACAGAGAGCGCAGAAAGAGGACAATACCCGGACAACACCTTACAGCGGGGTTTTTCCCGGTTTTTTCCCTTGCGGGACCATCATAATTGGTCTGGCGAAAAGATCGACCGAACGGACTAGAGACAGTCCCAGGACCAATGAAATATTGTGAACGATCGAGGCACTCCCGCACCAGCGGGAGGAAAGGAGGCACGACATGCGGCATGGCACCACCTTCTTGGGACGTTCGGCAGCCTGGTGCATCGCCGGTCTGCTGGCCGCGGGGATAGCCCATGCGCAGCCTGCGTCCCTGCCGGCCGGGACGACCCTTCTCTCTCCGGTCCGGATCGCGTTCATGGAGAGCGGACCGCTGCTGGCGACCGACTACGCCGGCAGGTCCGTCTGCCTGCTCCAGCGAAAGAGCCTGAAGGTCCTCCGCTGTTTTTCAGTGGAGGGAAAGCCCCTGGCCGTGGCATGGGCGAAGGGCCTGGTCTATGTAGGCAATGAGACATCCGGGACCGTGGCGGTCTACAACCCTGCAGGGAAATGGCGGTTCGACCTGGGAAGCGAGAAAGGCTCGGTAGGGCTCCCGACCGATATCGCCGTTGACGAGCGGAACGGACGGCTCTTCGTCCTGGACGGCAGGGAGAGGAGCATCAAGGTCTTCGGCCTCGACGGCAGCCGGCTCTTCACCATCACCGGTACCCCTTGCAGGCGCCGGAGCGATGACGAGCCCCACCGGCATTGCCTATGATCCGCTCCGGAGCGAGCTGCTGGTGAGCGACTACGGGAACCCCTCCTCCCGCTATCCCGCCCGCATCCATGTCTTTGATACGGCCGGGAACGCCCTGACTGCCTTCTCCGGCAGGACCGGCGGCTTCTCGCGGCCCCAGGGCATGGCCGTCGCAGGCGACCGCCTCTACGTGGCGGACGGCATGCTCGGCAGCGTGCTCGTGCTCGACCGGGCGACCGGCGCGCGGCTCAGGGCGCTCGGGACCTTCGGGTCAGGCCCCGGCCGGCTCATGCTGCCCCTGGACGTTGCGGTCGATGCCGCGGACGGGAGCATCTTCGTCACGAACAACCGGAACAACCGCGTGGAGCGCTTCACGGAAGGAGATAAGAGGCCATGAAACAGCGGATCCTGATACCGCTCTTGCTCATCGCCGCCGCGGTCCTCGCAGCAACGCTGCTCACGCCGGGAAGCGCGAGCTCGCTCATCGCCGGCCATGACTGCTACTACTGCCACAGCATCCATGGAGCGCCCGGCTTCACCCTCCTGAAGGAGACCGAGGTCGAGGTCCTCTGCATGACCTGCCACGGCCCGGCCGGCATCTCTACACTCAAGGCCGAGGTCCACCGGAACGAAGCGCGGCGCCGACGCAGGCGAGCCCTCGCTCCATTCCTTCGCCGACGCGGACGAGGACGGGAACGGGTACTACGACGGCATCTGCGAGACCTGCCACACCCTGACGAAGCATCACCGCAACGATTCGAGCGGAGGACACACCCACAACACCGGCAGGACCTTCACCAAGTGCCATGAGCATGACCATTATTTCCTGAAATAGCGACTGGCCGGGACCCCTGCTGAACATGAGCCCCGCTGCCGTACCGGCAGCGGGGCTTTCTGCTGTCTTCCTGCGGACCGTCTCCGGGGTCACCAGGGCATCATCACCTCCCCACACCCCTCCTTGGCAAGGAGGGGCTCTCTTCCCCTTACCAAGGGGAGGAGTCAGGTGGGGTAGCGTCCTCCCCTTACCAAGGGGAGGTGTCAGGTGGGGTAGCGTCCTCCCCTTACCAAGGGGAGGTCAGGTGGGGTCCTCACGGTACCAAGGATCTGCGCGGTCCGGCCTGATGACCCGTACCCTGTGCGGGTTTCGATGTTGACTTACCTGGATATTCCCACTATATTGATAGCAATCGACAGGAGATCAACATGCCTGCGGCCTGTGGGACGGGATCAGGAGGCAGCAATGCAGAAGCAGCTTACAGCGATCATTGAGCGTGAGGGCAGCGGCTACGTATCGCTCTGTCCGGAGCTGGACATTGCCAGCCAGGGGAACTCCATCGAAGAGGCGCGGGACAACCTGCGGGAGGCGATCGAGCTCTTCTTCGAGACAGCCTCCCCTGACGAGGTCAAGCAGCGCTTTCACGACGAAGTGTTCGTCACACGTGTGGAGGTAGCAGTTGGGTAGATTGCGGGTCCTCTCCGGAAGGGAGGTCTGCACTATCCTGGCGCGTCACGGCTTTTCCGAGGTCCGTCGGCGCGGCAGCCACATGGTCATGCAGAAGTAGCTCTCCGACACAACGGTAACCGTCCCCGTACCTGACCATGCCGGGATCCGGACCGGCACCCTTCAGTCGATCATCCGCCAGTCAGGAGTTCCCCGCAGCGAGTTCGAGACTTAGCAGCGCAGAGCACCCATCGAATCGAAACACAGCGTTCTCAAAAAGGGCTCCTATTCCTCCTCACGTCCCACAGGCCGTCATGCCTCGCGACCGCCCGGGAGAGACCGTTCACCGGTCTACGGTTTCCGGTTGTTCGCTTTCACGCTGAGCCCGGCGGTCAGGGCAAGGCGCATGGCGTCCTCGAAGGACATGTCCAGCGGTTCCACCTGTCCCCGGGGGACGATCACCATGTAGCCTCCGATCTGATAGCTCAGGGGAAGATAGACCATGATGTCCTCCATGCCGTTGATGCCCTGGGGAAGTCCGGCCAGGTCGCTCCGGGTGACGAAGCCGATCAGCTTCATGTTCGCGTTGCCGAACCTCACCGATACCACCTGCTGCAGCTCGGCGTGGCGCGATTCGGTCATGAAGACGAAGAGGTCGCGCAAGGTCCCGTAGACGGACTTGACGACCGGAGTGCGATAGAGCACGGCCTCTGCCCATGCGAAGAGCCGCTGTACCAGCCAGGTGCGCATGAGCAGGCCGATCAGGAAGATCACGATGACCACGAGCGCCAGGCCCATGCCCGGCAGGTAGACCAGGTCGGGAAGGGCCGACTGCATGGTGGACCCAAGGACCGATTCGGCCGACACCACGAGCCAGACGAGCAAGTAGAGGGATGCCGCCACGGGAAGGGCGGTCACGAGCCCCGTCAGGAACGTTCGTGTGATCATGCGCATGAAAAGCCTCCTCACCGGCAAAGGGGTCATGGACCCCCAGGGTCACCCCTGGAAAGGGCACCGTTGCGACAAATCGGCAGAAAGCCCCGCCATATCAGGGCCGCCTGCAGGTTCTACCACGTGACCTCGAACCCCTTGAGATAGTCCTCGTACGCAACGGGCGATCCTATTCCGAGCTCGGCAAGCAGATCGATCGCCTCGCCGACGGAGATATCGAGGCCCTTTGTCAGGGTCCCGAGCGACAGCTTCCCCTCCCGCTACTGCTTGAGCATACTGTTCCCGGAGCATTTCTCCCGGGCGAACAGCCTCACGGTTCTTTTCACGATATTCATGCTCATCCGTCCCCTGTCCCCGAGGTCCGTCAGGCCGCGTCCTTGACCGTCCGGTAGGGCTGGATCAATACCTCCGCCGGGATTCCCAGTCCCTTGTGCAGATTGCGTATCATCTCCATCGTGATCGCCCGCTTCCGGTTAAGAACCTCTGAAACGCGCGCACGGCTGCCAAGATATTTTTCCAGGTCGCGCCGCGTCAACCCCCTGCTTTCCATGTAGTACTGAATGGCATCAATGGGATTCGGCAGGGGCACGGCATGATGCTTTTCTTCATAGACGCTTATCAGCGCTGTCAGCACCTCAAGACGATCGCCATCAGCGGTGTCTGGCCTGGCATCAAAGAGGCGTTCGATCTCCTTCAGCGCGGCCGCATGGTCCCTCTTCGTTTTAATGGGTTTGATCTCCATGATCACCTCCGATCATATGCTGCTGGCATCGATAGCATCGTAAGCCTTGAGCGTACCGACAAACCTGATGAACACTATGCCAAGATCATATTGCACCGCGGCTACCAGCCGGTATTTGTTCCCCTTGATATTGAAAACGACCCTGTTCTGGGCCACAATACTGGCATTCCGATAGACCGCCTTGATATCTGCCGGACCTCTCCATTTCGCGTGTTTGACGTCATGGTACCACGCCTGCAACGGCTGCGCGGCATCAGGATGCCTCTCCCAGAACTCTCGAAGTGTTTTCCGCGATATGATACGCACGACGGATTATACTACGCTCCCGTTTTGGGAGCAAGCGGAATTTGGCGGGCGGGGAACAATGAAAGGATTGAAAGGTATTTACGGATAAACGTTGATTTCTCTAGCGGGGCAATCGGTGCCGGAGTACTCGATGCGGAGCGGGCGGGACAGGGGGCGAAGATAGCAAAGAAAAGGGATGATTGCAACAAAAGAGACCTAAATGTTCTATTCATCTGCAGAGCAGGCGGGCAGGCTCAGCCCGCTTTCTGCATCTTCTTGAGCTCCTCGCGCACAGCCTCCCGGACGAACTCCTGGATCGTTTTATGCGTCTGCTGGGTATAGTTGTGCAAGGCGTCATTCATCGCCGTCTGGTAGCCGCAGCCCTCCCTTTCGGCCATCTCCTTGAACCAGTTCAGCGTGTCGGTATCGACCCAGATGGTGATCCGGGTCTTCCCCCGGTGCGGAACGACCGCGCCCCGCTTCCCTTTGCTGAAATCATACTCTTCCTTCATATCAGCCTTTTTCATACTGTTTCCTTTCATGCGGGTTTGCCTTCCGTGCGGAGATCAGCCTGATCTCTTCCCGATCATAGGCATACACCACAACGAGAATTCTTCCCGTCAGGTCCGACCCGAGCGTTACAAACCGCTGCTCACCATGCCGTTTATCCTCTATGGTAAGGGCCATTGGATCATCGAGGACCGTCGCGGCATGGGACAGCTCGATGCCATACTGTCGCAGATTGGCTTGAGCCTTTTTGGCGTCCCAGATGATCTCCATAGATTATATGTATATAATACCTGAATCCTGCATTCTGAAGGAGGATAAAAGATAAAACCATACGGGTTA
>CAZTXN010000060.1:0-14214 GCA_964617655.1 uncultured Nitrospiraceae bacterium
ACCTTTAACTCCTTGGAAACACGGAGTAATCGTAGCACAATTTCCGAGAAATTACCATAGGATTGCGTGGTCTGGGCCACGATACCGGTCCTTCCCCGCAGGCGAACGGCGTCGACCTCCTCGGGTGCCTCGACCACCGCGGCATCATCGCCCGCATAGCCCAGGATGCTCTGGACCTCGGGGTGATGCTTCTCGCCCACCACCACCACCTGGTATCCCTCCATCTTCAGGAGGTCGGCATGCTGCTGCGCCTTGGCCACGAAGGGGCAGGTCAGATCGATGATCGTCAGCCCCTGCTCCCGCGCCCGGGTAAGCACCGCGGGAGGGACGCCGTGGGAGCGGATGATCAGGGAATCTCCCGGCGCCAGGGAAGAGAAGTCCTCCACCGTCTCGACACCCTGCTCCCGGAGGCGCGCCACCTCCTGGGGATTATGAATGAGCGGGCCGAGGCAGTAGACCTTGCCCTTGCCCGACGCCTTGAAGGCCGTATTGATGGCCCGCTGGACGCCGAAGCAGAAGCCCGCCTTGTCCGCCAGGATCACTTCCATGGCTGCCGCCTACCCCGCCTTTCCGACACGCGCCGCCATCGCACCGACCACCTCCTCGATGGTCATGGCGCTTGAATCAAGATAGAGTGCGTCCGCGGCCCTCCGGAGCGGAGCGATGGCGCGGGTGCTGTCCTGCCGGTCCCGTTCGCGGATCTCGGCGGTGATCGCCGCGAGGTCCACCTCCTGACCGCCGGCCCGGAGCTCCGCATACCGCCGCTTCCCCCGCTCCTCGGCGCTCGCGTCGAGATAGAACTTCACCTCCGCGCAGGGGAATACCACGGTCCCGATGTCCCTGCCGTCCATCACCACGCCGCCCCGCTCGCCCAGCTTCCGCTGGAGCACGAGCAGCCGTTCCCGGACCGCCGGCGAACGAGAGACCGCCGAGGCAAGCATCCCCATCTCCGGCGTCCTGATCTCGGCCGAAACGTCCCGACCGTCGACCAGGACGCGCTGGCCCGTCTGGTCATGCCGGAGGCTCACCTCCGTGCGTCCGCAGAGCGCGGCAAGGGCCGCCTCATCGGACAGATCGATCCCCTCCTGCTTCGCCTTCCAGCCCACTGCCCGGTACATTGCGCCGGTGTCGATATAGGTGAAGTCCAGACGCTGTGCAAGCTGCCGCGCGACCGTGCTCTTGCCGGCGCCTGATGGTCCGTCGATGGCGATGACCATCCGTCTGTCCCGTTGTTCCATAGTTCAGGTTCCGGCCGGCACTGTCTAGAAGTTCTTGCCGGTCAGCTTCCGGTATGCGTTCCGCAGGCGAACCTCCGCCTGCGGGGAAGGGGGTTGCCTGATCATCTGGCCGATCACCGGCTCGGCGCGGCGGTCGCCCAGGTCTGCGAGCGCGTCGGCAAGCTCCACCTCCCGGCCGCTGCGCTTCGCCGGATCCTTGGCCATGGCGAGCAGGGGGTCCGCGACCCGCGGGTCCTTCGTTGCTCCCAGCGCCCTGATGACCGACCGGATGGAATGCTCCTTCGGCTCCTGAAGCATGGCGAGCAGGTGGTCCGTGGCCCGGCCATCCTGCATGCTGCCGAGGATCGTGATGGCCGTATCGGCCGTGCGCAGGTCCTCGGAGTCCGCCAGGGTGCGCAGCGCGGCCAGGGGCTTCCAGCCGGCCTCAACGACCGCGCGGACCGTTGACGCGCGCCGCAGGTTGTCAAGCCGCTCGATGATCCTGATCAGGTGCGGCCCGGTCACCTCATCGGAATAGAACGACAGTCCCCGCGCGGAGGCCGTGTTGATCCTGCTGTCCGGGTCGAGGATGCCTTGCGCAAGACCGGGAACATGCTTGACATTGCCCAGCACCGCGATGGCAAGCGCGGCCTCCGCGCGAACCTCGGGCGGCGTAAACGGATCGTTGAAGGACTGGACCAGGTAGTCCTCTGCGCTCGGCTCCTTCAGGTCCGACAGCTTCCGGACCGCCTCGGCCCGCTCCGAAGGGCCCAAATGCTGGCTCGCGCCGTCCATGGCCAGGGCCAGGGCCTCAGCTCTCGTGATCGTCCGGAAGAGCGCTGCTGTTTCCTTCAGTCCGTCCCAGGTGAAGAGCCCGAAGGAGCCGCGCAGGTGCCGGGCCGCCGCAGGGGCCGGCAGGACGGTCAAGACCAGGTTCTTCGGTATCGGGCGGGGCCTGCGGAAACCGGATGGTTTCTCGTCGGCGAGCATCAGCTCGATGCGGTTCTCCTTCTGGAGCTTCGCGAAAATGGCGATGAAGCTGAACGGATACCGCTTTTCCGGGAGCATCTCGCGTCCGTTCACCGCGAGCCGAAAGACATCGGTGCGCTCCCCGGAGCTCTCGCCGTTCTGGACCTTGATGACATAGAGGTCCTCCGTGGCGGGGAACTCGGCGGCATACTTGTTCGGCCTGCCGTAGCGCTCCTTGACATCGTACTTCTCCGGTCCGAAAAGGGGCTTGTCCGCCGCACCGGCGGTAACCGCGCCGGTCAGGAGCAGCGCCAGCATCAGGATGAGCGTATGTCTTCCTCGCATACCTGTTCTCCTCGTCAGGAAATATGGGCGTTACCGCGCCGCGGGATAGGCAAGACAGCGCAGCATCTCATCGAAGCCCGGGAAGGACGTGGCGATCCACTCCGTGTCCCGCACGGTGGTCCTGCCTGCCGCCGCAAGCCCGGCCACGGCGATGGACATGGCGATGCGGTGGTCCCCGTGGCTCTCGCAGAGCGCGCCGCGCAGCCGGCCGGCGCCCGTGATCTCCATGCCGTCCGGCGTCTCCCGCACGCCGGCGCCGAGCTTCCGGAGCTCGGCTGCCATGGTCGCGATGCGGTCCGATTCCTTCACCCGGAGCTCGGCCGCGTCGCGGACCGTCGTGGTCCCCTCGGCGCAGGCGGCCGCTACGGCCAGCACCGGGACCTCGTCGATCAGACGCGGTATGAGCGCGCCGCTGATGGTCGTTGCCCTGAGCGGGCGGTGGCGCACCCGCAGGTCGGCCACCGGCTCCCCGGCCTGCTCCCGACGGTTCTCCAGGGTGATGTCCGCGCCCATGGAGATCAGCGCATCGATGATCCCGGTCCGGGTGGGATTGACCCCCACGTTCCTGAGCACGATCTCCGACCCCGGCACGACGGCCGCGGCCACCAGAAAGAAGGCGGCAGAGGAGATGTCCGCCGGGATCTCCAGCAGGCCCTGGGGCCGGAGCGGCTGCCGGCCCCGGACGCTGACGCGGAGGCCGTCCTCCTGCACCTCGACGCCGAAGAACCGGAGCATGCGCTCCGTGTGGTCCCGGGACCGGTGCGGCTCGGTGACCGAGGTCACGCCGTCGGCAGAGAGGCCGCAGAGCAGCACCGCGGACTTCACCTGCGCGCTCGCCACCGGGCTGGCATACTCGAGGGGCCGCGTCCTTCGTCCGCTCCCCCGGATCGCGAGCGGCGCGCGATTCCCCCCGTCCCTTCCGTCGATCCGGGCGCCCATGCGGCGCAGCGGCTCGGCAATGCGGCCCATGGGACGCTCCACCAGGAACCGGTCGCCGGTCAGCACGGAGAAGAAGTCCTGGCCCGCAAGCAGGCCTGCCAGGAGCCGCATGCCGGTGCCGGAGTTCCCGAGGTCGAGCGGTCCTGCGGGCTCGCGCAGGCCGTCCAGCCCCCTGCCCTGGACAACGAGACGGCCGTTGCCCCGGTCATCGACCTCGATCCCGAGCATGCGCACCGCCTTCGCGGTGTTCAGCGTATCCTCGCCGGCCAGGAAGCCGGTGATCTCCGTCGGCCCCTCGGCGACGGCCGAGAAGATCACGGCCCGGTGCGAGAGGGACTTGTCCCCCGGCGGCGTAAGCTCTCCCCGGAGGCCGGGCGATGGTTCCAGCACGAGGTCGGCCATGGGTCAGCGCATCTCCCGCCGCACGTCGCTCGCCCGGCGGAAGAGGTCCTCGAGCCGCCGGGCGTCCGCTCGAGGTTCCACGGGCTCCTGCACACGCCGTTCAGCCGCCGGGCGTCCGCCCGGTGGATCGCCTTCTTCATGCGGTTCAGCGAGAACTGGTACCGGTCGATCATATCCACCACGTTCTCCGCGTTGGCGAGGCAGATGTCCCGCCACATCTCGGGCGAGCTCGCGGCGATGCGCGTGAAGTCCCGGAACCCGGCGCCGGAGAAGTTGAGGTACTGGTCATCGCCCGCGCCGAGTTCCGCCACGGCGCACATCATGGCATAGGCGGCCACGTGCGGAAGGTGGCTCACCGCGGCGAAGACATGGTCATGCCGGTCAGGGTCCATCACCGTGACCGACGCGCCCGCCGCGGTCCAGAGGCCGCGCACGGCCTCGAGGGCCCCGGCGCTGGTCCGCGCTGTGGGCGTCAGGATGCACCGCGTGCCCTGGAAGAGGTCCTCCGCCGCCTCGGCCACGCCGTGGCGCTCCCTGCCGGCGATGGGATGGCCGGGCACGAACTGGACGCCCGCGGGAAGCATGGCCTCCAGGGTCCTGACCAGCGCGCCCTTCACGCTGCCCACGTCGGTCAGGATGGCGCCGGGCCGCATCCGCGGCCCGATCTCCCGCACCATGGCCTCGAAGGTCCCGACGGGCGCGGCAAGCACCACGAGGTCCGCGCCGGCCGCGGCCTCGGCTGCGCTCGCGGCGCTCCGGTCGATGACGCCGAGCCTGAGCGCCAGGTCGAGCGTCCCCCGCCCCCGGCCCGCGCCGATGATCTCGCCGCAGAGCTTCCCGGCCCTCAGAACCTTGGCCAGGGACCCGCCGATCAGCCCCACGCCGATGATGGCGACCTTGTTGAAGTGGATCATGGCAGTAGTTCTATCCCCGCTGCGGTCTGCGGCTACCGGAACAGAATGCATGACCACCGCAGTGCACGTGCATTCCGCACTCCGCAATCCGCATTCCGCACTTCCTAGATCTCCCTGCCCACTGCACGGGCGATGGGCCGCAGCTCCTCCATGAGCTGCCGGAAGGCCCCGGGCCTGAGGGACTGTTCGCCGTCGCAGAGCGCTTCCTCGGGATTGGAATGGACCTCGATCACCAGGCCGTCCGCGCCTGCGGCCACCGCGGCCTTGGCCATGGGCGCCACGAGGTCCCATTTCCCGACCGCGTGGCTCGGATCGACCACTACCGGCAGGTGCGTCATCTGCTTCAGGACCGGCACGGCCGAGAGGTCGAGGGTGTTGCGCGTGGCGGTCTCGTAGGTGCGGATGCCGCGCTCGCAGAGGATCACCTGGTGGTTCCCGCCCGCCAGGATGTACTCGGCCGACATGAGCCACTCCTTGATCGTGGCCGAGATGCCGCGCTTCAGCAGCACCGGCTTCTTGCAGAGGCCCGCGTCCTTGAGCAGACGGAAGTTCTGCATGTTCCGGGCGCCGATCTGGAGCACATCGGCATACTCGGCGATGAGCTGGATGTCCCGGGGGTCCATCACCTCGGTCACGATGGGCAGGCCGGTCCGCTCCCGGGCCTCGGCGAGGTACTGGAGCCCCTCCTCCTCCAGCCCCTGGAACGCATAGGGCGAGGTGCGGGGCTTGAACGCGCCGCCGCGCAGAAAGTTCGCGCCGCCCTCCTTCACCGCCTTGGCGATCTCGACCGTCAGCGTCCGGTTCTCGACCGCGCAGGGACCGGCGACCACGGCGATCCGGGAGCCGCCGATCTCCGCGTTCCCGATCCGGAAGACGGAGTTCTCCTTCCGGAAGTCCCGGCTGGCCAGCTTGAAGGGCTTCAGGATGGGCAGCACGTTCTCCACGCCCGGGAAGGCCTGGAGCGGGATGCTGCGCAGCACCGCCTCGTCGCCGATGGCGCCGACGAGCGTGCGCTCCACGCCCTTCGAGATGTGCGCCTGCAGGCCCAGGTCGCGGAGCTTCTTGACGATATGGTCCAGGTCCGCGTCGGTCGCATCCGGACGGAGAACGATGATCATGCTCTTACCCCTTTACCAGAAGCATCACACCCATGCGCGCCACGAAGACACTAAGAAGAACAAAGCGACCTGCTCCGGAGGTCTTCGCATCCCTTCGCGTCTTCGTGCCTTCGTGGCCGGTTTGGTTCTGACGTTATCCTTTTAGCGCTTCTTCCAGCTCCGCCACGAACCGCCGGTTCTCCTCGGGCAGGCCGATGGTCACCCGCACCCGGCTGCCGCCCATGGGGCGGACGATCACGCCTTTCTTGAGCAGGCCGGCGTAGAGGTCCTTCCCTTCCTTCGCCGTCTCGAAGAGGATGAAGTTCGTCTCCGTGGGCGTATACTTCACCCCGAGCCGGTCGAACTCGCGGTAGAGCAGCTGCTTCCCCTCGTTGTTCATGGTGACCGAACGCTCCACGTGCTTCCGGTCGGAGAGCGCCGCCAGCGCCCCCACCTGGCCGAGCGTGTTCGTATTGAAGGGCTGGCGCACCTTGTTCATCATGGCCGCGATCTCGGGCCTCGTGACGCCGTATCCGGTGCGCAGGCCCGCGAGGCCGTAGATCTTCGAGAAGGTACGGAGGGAGAGCACGTTCTTCCCCTCGCGCACCGAGTCGATGGCATCGGGGTAGTCCGCGCGGGTGACGTACTCGAAGTAGGCCTCATCCACGCAGACCAGCACATGGTCCGGCACGCGGGCCAGGAAGCGGTCCAGCTCCTCCTTGGTGTTCATCGTGCCTGTAGGATTGTTCGGGTTCGCGATGAAGATCAGCCGGGTCCGCTCGGTGATGCGGTCGGCCATGGCATCGAGGTCGTGCGTCAGGTCCCTGCAGGGTACGATCACGTTCGTGCCGTTCGCGGCCTGGGTGATCATCTTGTAGACCACGAAGGAAGGGTCGGCCGAGATGACCTCGTCGCCGGGCTGCACGAAGGTCCGGACCGCCAGCTCGATCAGCTCGTTCGACCCGTTGCCCAGGATGACCTGGTCCGTCTCCACGCCCAGCTGCTTCGCCAGCTTCTGGGCGAGGAAGAAGCCGCTGCCGTCCGGGTAGCGGTTCAGCCCCGCCACGGCCTTCTTGACGGCCGTGACCGCCCGGGACGACGGGCCGAGGGGGTTCTCGTTCGACGCCAGCTTGATGCTGTTCGTGATGCCGAGCTCGCGCTCCAGCTCCTCGATCGGCTTGCCCGGGACGTAGGGCGTGATGCTCTTGATGTTCTCGGATACAGGGATCATGTGATCAACTCCTTGAGAATTGCGGATTTCGGATTGCGGATCGCGGATTATTGCGGCGCCTGCTGTTCATTCCGCACTCCGCATTCCGCACCCGATCTAATGGCTTCTCGGATAGGACCCCAGCACCTTCAGGAACATGCAGTCCTTCTTGAGCTGCTCGATGGCGCCCGCCACCTTCGGCTCCTCGACATGTCCCTCCATGTCCAGGAAGAAGACATAGTCCCAGACCTTCCTGCCCGACGGCCGCGCATCCAGCCGGTTCAGGTTGATGCCCGCCGTGGCGAAGGGCGTCAGCATGGCATGGAGCGCGCCGACCTTGTCCTTGATCGAGAACATGATGGAGGTCTTGTCCCTGCCGGTCTTGTGCGTCGGCCGCTTCGAGATGACCAGGAACCGCGTCACGTTGTGCGGGTTGTCCTCGATCCGCTTCGCCACGACCTGGAGGCCGTAGAGCACCGCGGCCATATCGCTCGCGATCGCCGCGGCCTCGGGGTCGTCCTTGGCCATCTCGGCCGCCTTGGCCGTGGACGGCGCGTCCAGCACCGGGATGCCCGCGGCGTTCTTCTCGAGCCACTGCCGGCACTGGCCCGGCACCTGGGGATGGGTATGGATCCGGCGGACATCGGCCATCCTGCCCGACCGGTTCATCAGGTTCTGGGAGACCTCGAGCAGCACCTCGGCGTAGATCTTGAGCTCCGAGTCGATGAACATGTCGAGGGTGTAGTTCACCACGCCCTCGGTGGAGTTCTCGATCGGCACGACGCCGTAGTCCGCCCGGCCCCGCTCCACCTCGCTGAAGACGTCCTTGATGCTCTCCACGGGAACGTACTGGGCAGCAAGGCCGAAGGACTGCATGCCCGCCATGTGGGTGAAGGTCGCGCGCGGTCCGAGATAAGCCACCTTCAGCGGCCGCTCGAGGGACAGGGAGGACGACAGGATCTCGCGGTAGACCGCCCGGAGCGTATCCTGGGGGAAGGGACCGGTGTTCCGGGCGGCCAGCCGGTCCAGGATCTCCCGCTCCCTGCCCGGCGAGTGGAAGTCGATCTTCTCGGCCTTCTTGATATCGCCGACCTCGATCACGACCTTGGCCCGCTCGTTCAGGAGGTCGACGATCTTCGTGTCAAGCTCGTCGATCTTCTTTCTCAGTTCCTGGATCTTGTCTTTGGACATGGGTTCGCACCCCGGTTGAAGGGAGTGTGGATTATAGTAGATTTTACATGGAGTTGCAAGGGATTTTTAAGGTGGAATGAATAAAGCGGGAATTACTTCGGAACCGTCTATCTATCCGCATTATATAAGGAAATGTGTCCCGTTACGGCAGGAGAACCGAGAGGAGTGGAAATCTGCGGAAAATCAAGCAGATTTACTGGAGATTCGCGTCCCTGGGCACGGCCTGGCAGGCCGGCGACACGCCAAGCCCCACGCCCACGATGGTGAAGTCGAAGGACGTGAGCACGGGCGGGGCCTGCTGGGCAGATGCGGCGGAGCCGCAGAGGCCGAGGGCAAGGAGGGCTGCCGCGAATATGTGGATCAACTTCTTCATAATATCTGTTTGCCGCTAATGGTCGCGAATGAGCCGCGAACAAAAAACGCTAATTTCGGTGACAAGGGCCGCAGCTTTTGCGGCCCATTTTTTTCGCATACCCCGTTTCCGCGCTTGCCTATTTGCCCGTTCTGTACTACCTTCAAAGCACCTCATCTGTCGTAATTGCATACAATCGAATATATTTCATCCGAGGCCTTCCTGGCATTCGGCTGACCATGGTTGGCGAACAGACAGCATGTTCTAGAAAACGATGGCCTTCTATGAGTAATCCGGCATTAATAGCGCATGTGTCCTCCGACGGTAGGAAACATCTGTTGTTTGAGCACTTGATCGGTACCGCCGCTCTTGCTACCCAATTTGCTTCAGAATTCGGTGCGGCCAGCTGGGGCAGGCTCGCGGGGCTGTGGCATGATCTGGGGAAGTATTCTCCGGCCTTTCAGAGGAAAATACATGCCGCTGCCGAGGGACCTGAAGCCCATCTGGAGGCGAATGCACAAGTCGATCATTCAACTGCCGGCGCGCTGCATGCGGTTCAGCGTTTCTCCCTTCCAGGACGGATATTGGCCTATGTAACGGCCGGCCACCACGCGGGACTTCCTGATTGGCAGGCAGATGAAACAGGTCTGAAGGCTCTGTCTCAACGTCTTCTTAAAACTGCACTTCTTGATGAGGCCGCAGGTTTTGTTTCTGCGGATATATTGAATCACGCACTACCGACGGACAAACCGAAGCCTGGTACTGATCCGGCCCTCTGGATACGAATGCTGTTCTCCTGTCTGGTTGATGCGGACTTTCTTGATACGGAAGCCTTCATGGACCCGGCCAGGGCGGATAGTCGCCGCGGCTATCCGCTTTTATCGGAATTGCTTGCTCTCTTCGAGCGATTCATGGACAAAAAGCTGGCCGCCGCACAAATAACGCCCGTTAACGCATTGCGCAAGAACGTTCTTGAGCAGTGTATTCGCAGCGCAGCCTCTCCGCCGGGTATCTACACCCTTACAGTTCCCACCGGCGGAGGCAAGACGTTGTCCTCGATGGCCTTTGCGCTGAACCATGCGAAGAAGCACGATAAACGCCGGGTCATCTACGTCATTCCCTATACGAGTATAATTGAACAGATTGCCGATCAGTTCAGAGAAATTTTCAACGATGCGGTTGTCGAACATCACAGCAACCTCGACGTTACGGATGAATCGAGAGAGTCGCCGCGGGCAAGGCTGGCGTGCGAAAACTGGGATGCTCCGATCATCGTCACGACCTCGGTCCAGTTCTTTGAATCGCTCTTCGCAAGCAGGACCAGCAGATGCCGGAAGCTGCATAATATCGTAAACAGCGTCGTTGTGCTCGACGAGGCGCAGCTTTTACCTCCGGAATTCTTAATGCCCATACTTCACGTACTGCAGGAATTACAAAGGAACTACGGTGGCACCCTCGTGCTCAGCACGGCGACGCAGCCTGCCCTCGGAAAGCGAGACGGCTTCGAGGGGCTTACCGGAATCAGCGAGATAATCGACGATCCGAACGGCCTGCACCAGGCGCTCAAAAGGGTGAATGTGGTCATACCCGACGATCTGAATGGACCGCAGTCCTGGGAATCCATGGCGGCGCGGCTTCAGCAACATGATTCAGTGTTGTGCATCGTAAACAGGCGCGATGACGCGCGGCAGCTTTGGTCGCTGATGCCGAAGGGGACCGTGCATCTTTCGGCTCTTATGTGCGGCGCGCACCGTTCCGGCAAGCTAAAGGAGGTCAGGGCGCGATTGAGTGCGGGCGAGCCGGTGCGCGTGATAAGCACGCAGCTTGTCGAGGCGGGAGTTGATCTCGATTTTCCGATCGTCTATAGGGCGCTCGCGGGGCTGGACTCGATCGCACAGGCAGCGGGCCGATGCAATCGGGAAGGATTGCGGACGGCCGGCGAGGTCGTCGTTTTTGTTTCTCCCAAGGAACCGCCGCCTGGATTGCTTCAACAAACCGCCGGTATCGGCAGGCAACTGCTGTCGCAAGCGGTGGAGGATCATTTGCATCCTGATAGATTCACAGAGTTCTTCCGGCAACTGTACTGGTTGCAGGGTGACAGGCTTGATAAGCATGGCATCATGCAGGACCTGGCAAGCGACCCGGAGCTTCGCTTTGCGTTTAGAACTGCGGCTGGAAAATTTCATTTGATTGACGAGACAGCACAGGCCCCGGTGATCGTTCGATACCGAGAGGGCGCCGGCCTCATAGCTCAATTGGAAAGAATAGGAGCGGAACGCCGGCTCATGCGAAAACTTCAGCGGTATGTCGTCAACCTGCCGCGGTATCTGCACGGAAAACTGCTTGCATCAGGTGCTATACGGGAGCTGCACCCCGGAATTTTCGTGCAGAGCCACGCGGCCATGTATGACGAGGATCTCGGTTTCTGCGCCGACAGGTCGATGATTTACGAGCCCGATGAATTGATAGGATGAGGAGGCGGAATGGGAGAAAACGGACGAAGAAGCAGGGTGATGAGACTCAAAGTATGGGGGCCGAATGCCTGCTTTACACGGCCGGAGATGAAGGTGGAACGGGTGTCCTATGACGTGATGACGCCGTCGGCCGCGAGGGGCGTGCTGGAAGCCATTCACTGGAAGCCTGCTATTCGGTGGCATATAGCCAGGATCGATGTCCTCAACCCTATAAAGTGGGAATCGGTGCGGAGGAACGAGGTAGGCAATGTCATGTCCCTGAGATCGGACGGGCTGTTCATTGAGGATGACCGGCAACAGCGGGCCGGATTGTTTCTGCGGGATGTTGCCTATATGATTCATGCCTTCTTTGATCTTACCGACAAGGCTGGGTCGGAAGATACCACCATCAAGCATCAAGAGATGTTTATCCGCCGCGCAAGCCAGGGACAGTGCTTTCACCGGCCTTATCTCGGCTGCCGCGAGTTTGCGGCAGCATTCGAGTATATTCCGCACGATCAGCCGCTGCCGGAAGCGATTGCCGAAAGCCGAGACCTTGGATGGATGCTGTACGACATGGATTTTGGGAAAGAAGACGCGAAGCCGCGCTTCTTCAGGGGCGAGCTCAACAAAGGCGTATTATCGGTTCCGGCGTATGACAGCGCGGAGGTGCGGGGATGATACTGCAATCGCTTGTGAAATATTATTCAGAACGCCTGTCCCTCCCTGATGGCTATCAAAAGAAGGACATTCCCTTTTTGATAACACTCGACGGGAAGGGGGGATTTGCCGGCATCATTGACACGCGTTCAGGGGAGGGAAGAGTCAAGAGAGCACGCAGTTTTCTCGTGCCGCGCGAGGTGAAGAGAAGCGGAAGCAAAGCCTGGGAAAAGGCAAACCTTCTTTGGGATACTCCGGCATACGTTCTCGGAATTTCGTCAAAAGATAAAAAAACTGCTGGAAAAAAGCACCTCAGTTTCAACAAAAGATTCAGTCTCGCATTTCCAGATCCAAGGATCGATAAGGGCCTTGCAGCCGTCAATTCATTTCTCGAAAAGGGTGATTTCTCGGCATTAATGAAAGACCCTGTATGGCCTGAAATACTGGAAGCTGAAGGTTATCTCTCCTTCAAGCTTATTGACGACGAACAAATCGTGTGTGAACGTCCGGCGGTCAGCCTATCACTCCGCACCAAGGCATCGGAGAATGCAGGCGGACAATCATGCGTCTGCCTTGTCACCGGAGAACAGGATGAGACCGCGCAACTGCATAATGCGATCAAAGGCGTTCGAGACGCACAAACGTCCGGAGCAAACATCGTATCCTTCAATCTTTCGGCTTTTTCATCGTTCGGTAAAGAGCAGGGATTCAATGCTCCTGTGGGCAGGCGGGCTGAATTTGCTTATATAACAGCGCTAAATTCGCTTCTTGACAGAGATTCGCGTCAGAAAATTCAGATCGGAGACGCCACGACCGTTTTCTGGGCTGAGACGGCGCACGAAATGGAGAAATGGTTTGCAGTTTTTTTCGGCGAGCCGTCGAAAGGAACGAGCATTCAGGATTGCACGGGATTCAAGGCGTTAATCGAGGCCCCGAGAACGGGAGCCCTGCCGATCCTGGATGACAAGACGCGCTTCTACGTGCTTGGCCTTGCGCCGAATGCTTCCCGCATCGCGGTCAGGTTCTGGTATGAAGGGTCGGTGGGAGAGATCGCCGGCCGAATCCGGCATCACTTTGAAGACATCGGCATTGTCCATGGCCCGAAGGATTCGCCATACCTTTCTCTGTTTCGTTTGCTCGTCTCAACGGCCATGCTGGAGAAGGCGGACAATATCCCGCCGAATCTTGCCGGAGACTTCATGAAGTCCATTCTGGCCGGAACGCCTTATCCGAAAACGCTGTTGTCGTCGGCCATACGGCGCTGCCGGGCCGAACAGACGGTAACATATCCCCGCGCTGCAATCGTCAAGGCGGCGCTGGCTCGGGAATCACGATATAGAAAATCAACGACAAAGGAGGTCGGCATGTCACTTGATACAGGCTATACCAATCCCGGCTATTTGCTGGGACGGCTGTTCGCTGCTCTGGAGAGGGCACAGGAGCAGGCAAGTCCGGGGATAAATGCAACTATTCGAGACAGATTTTACGGTGCTGCATCAAGTACGCCGGTTGCCGTATTTGCGCATTTGATGAAGCTGAAGAATCATCATATTGCCAAAATCGTGAATAAGGGCACCGCAGTCGTTCTCGAAAAACTGTTTCAGGAGATTGTTGATAAGCTGGATTCGAAGGAGGCATTTCCAGCGCACCTCTCGCTCGATGATCAAGGCCGGTTCGCAATCGGCTACTATCATCAGCGACAGTCGTTCTTTACAAAAAAATCTGACGATTCGTCTAAGGAGGCGTAACCATGACTACGATCAATAATCGCTACGATTTTGTTCTGCTGTTCGATGTGAAAGATGGGAATCCCAATGGCGATCCGGATGCCGGCAATTTGCCGCGAGTCGATCCGGAGACCGGCAATGGCCTTGTTACCGATGTTTGTCTGAAACGAAAGGTGAGAAATTACGTGCAGCTCTCAAACAAGGGAGCAGGATATGACATTTTTGTGAAGGAAAAGGCTGTGCTCAACAACCTTATTGCAGAAGCACATAAGGAGCAAAGCGTTAGATCAAAAGAAAAGGGAGAAAAAACCGAAGCAGCGCGGCAGGTAATGTGCAAGAAGTACTATGATGTGCGCTCATTCGGAGCGGTCATGTCCACAGGTGAAAACGCCGGTCAGGTTCGCGGTCCTGTGCAGCTCACGTTTGCGCGAAGCGTAAATCAGGTCGTGCCCCTTGAGCACAGTATAACGCGCATGGCTGTCGCTACCGAAGCGGAGGCCGAAAAGCAGCAGGGCGATAATCGGACTATGGGGCGGAAGTTCACAATTCCGTATGGCCTCTACCGCTGCCATGGGTTCGTGTCGGCGCCGCTTGCTGTGCAGACAGGTTTCAACGAAGCAGACCTCAAGCTGTTCTGGGACGCTCTGCTTATGATGTTCGAGCACGACCATTCGGCTGCGCGCGGTCAGATGGCAACGCGCAAGCTGATCGTCTTCAGGCATGACTCGGCCATGGGCA
>CAZTXN010000061.1:0-13842 GCA_964617655.1 uncultured Nitrospiraceae bacterium
AGGCGTCTTCTCGCGGATGATCATGCTCAGGAGCTTCAGCATGTCGGGCTCGTCGTCCACCGCCAGTATCTTCTCGGGCATGTCCCCTCCTCGCCATCGCCGAACGCCCGTGCCGGGCCGTCCGGAAGAGCATTCTATTCCTTTGCCGCCTGGAGCGCAATGAGAAACGTGGTCCCTTGCCGGCCGGGCTCCTCGGGGGTCCGGGTCTCGAAGGTGATCGTCCCGCCGTGCTTCGTCACGATGCCGTAGGAGACCGAGAGCCCCAGTCCCGTGCCTTCGCCCACCTTCTTGGTCGTGAAAAGGGGATCGAAGATCCTGCCCCGGTGCTCCTTCCGGATCCCCGGCCCTGAATCGGCAAAGCTGATCTCGACCCGCCCCGCCGCCCGGTCCTCCCGCGTGGCCACGGCGAGCGTGCCGCCGCCGCGCATGGCATGAATGGCGTTGTTGATGATGTTCAGGAAGACCTGCTGCAGCTCGCCGGCGTCGCCCTGGACCGGCGGCAGCCCGTCCGCCAGCCGCTTGTCGAGCGCAATGCGGTTCAGCTGAAGCGTATTCTTGACGACGGTCAGCACGGACTCGATGTTCTTGTTGACCTCCACGCGCTCCTCGACATGCTCGGAGTACCGCGCGAAGCTCAGGAGGTTCTCGACCACGCGCTTGGCGTTCAGTCCGTGCTTCTCGATGGTCTTCAGCATGTCATGTTCGTCCGTACCCGGGCGGGTCCGCTCGATCAGCAGGTCCGAGAAGCCGAGAATGATCCCCAGCGGATTATTGATCTCATGGGCCACGCCGGCCGCCAGCGTGCCCATGGACGCAAGCTTCTCGGTATGGTACATATGCTCTGCCCGCTCCTTCTGCTTGTCGGCGGTGATGTCGCGCGAGATGCCGAGCGCCGCGGAGGGCCTGCCGTTCTCGTCCCGCAGCATGCTGAAGTTCGTGCTGAGCCAGCGCTCCTCCCCTCGCATCGGCAGCAGATGCACGAGCTGGCGGCTTTCCCCGGTATCGAACACCTCTTCGATAGCCTTGAACTGGAGCGCGGCGCTCGATTCATTGAAGCAGATCGCCCCGATATTCCGGCCGACGATCTCGTCCTGGGACCTGCCGAAGAAGGCGCTGCCCGCGCGATTCATGGAGGTGAGCACGTTGTCGCGGTCGACGGTGAAGATGATGTCATTGGCGTTCTCGACGAGGGAACGGTAGCGGTTCTCGGACTTCAGCAGCTCGGCCGTTTTCTTGTCCACCTCCAGCCGGAGCGTGCTTGACCACCGTGCCATGAGGCTGAAGGCGATGAAGCTGCCGAGCAGGATGACGATGATGACCACGCCTTCGAGCAGGTACTGGCGGAACTGGATCTCCTCGATGGCGCCCTCGACCTCGGCCATGGGCGCCACGACGGCGACCGACCAGATGATCGCCTTCGGCCCCGGGGCGACGGCAATGGGGCTGAAGGCGATCAGCTTCCGGATCGTGCCCTCCGCTCCCCGGTGCCATCCCGACAGGTACCAGCTGGCCCCCTCCTCCCCCTTCAGCATGCGCTGCTGCTGGATCTCGTTGATCCTCGCGAAGGAAATGGTGGGGAGCCGCTCCTGGCGCGCCTCGAATGCGCTCTTGCCGATGAAGCTGGACTCGGGATGGTACAGAAAGATGCCCCGGTTGTCGATCATCCAGGCGTACCCGGACTTGCCCGAGCGCAGGTCCCGGAGCATGCGCTCCGCAACGGTCGTGACATCGACCACGAAGATCAGCGCGCCTTTGGTGAACCCGGCGGATCCGGACCCGGTGCGCGCGTCCTGTGCGTGCCTGATCGGCCTGACGATGTACAGCACGCTCCGGTAAGGCTCGTCCTCCCGGGGGGGCAGCTCGCTCGAGACGAAGGAGAGGGCGCCGCCGTCCCTGCTCTGATGGGTCTCGCTCAGGAGCTCCCGGTCTTTCCAGTCAGGGCCCCCGGAAGAGTATCCGGCGGCGGTCATCCGGTGCGTGCGGTCGCGCACCGCATCGAAATAGCGGATCTCCACGAGTCCCTCGTCCACCAGGCGGGAGTAGGAAAGCGGGAGCTGCCGGTCCAGGAAACCCGGTTCCAGGGCGCGGAGCGAGCCATGGCGGCCGAGGATCCCGATCTCCCGCTTGATGATCTCCAGGCTCTTCTCCACCTGCATGGCCGCATGGCGTGCGAGGATGAGCTGCTGCTGGTTGAAGTCCTCGACCACCACGTCCCGCACCTTCCGCGCCGAGGACCAGCCGAGGCCGAGGATGGTGGCGAGCAGCAGGATGGTGACCGCGACCACCAGCCTGCGCGAGCGCTTGGTCATGTACCCGAAGAGCACGGTCGAGGACCGCTCGAACAGCCGGTCCGCCTTCTGTCGGAACCATCCGGTCATGGCAGGCGCATTGTAGCCCATCTCCGCACTTCCTGGCAAGAACGACCGGTGTCCCGGCCGCCGGCGGCCGGGGTCCCCGCCCCCGGCAGATTCCCCTTGACAGGGGCTGTTATATCTGATAAATCTGATTCATCTGATTATTAGGAACTCCCCGCAGACGGGCCGGAGGCGCCCCATGACAAAGAAGAAGGAACCCATCCCCCTGTCCGGCCCCTTCGGCAAAGGGGCGGGCTGCTGCTCCGTCGAGGCGCTCGTGACCGTTGACGAGCGGGGCCAGATGGTCCTGCCCAAGGAGCTCCGGGAGAAGGCCGGCATCCGGGCCGGCGACAAGCTTGCGGTCACGAGCTGGTCCAAGGACGGCGCGGTCTGCTGCATCGCTCTGATCAAGGCGGAGAACCTGGAGACCATGGTCCGGGGCATCCTCGGGCCGGTGATGAAGGATATCCTCTGAGAGCGAGGCTGCCCATGAGCACGGTCCAGACACTGCAGTTCGTCACCAAAGCGAAGCCGCCCTTTGCCGAGGGTACGGTCCAGACCCCTGCCGGAGCGGTCCTTCGGGTCTCCTCCGCCTGGTCCCGGAAGGACCTCTGGGGCATGGTGCGGAGCAGGGTCGGCGCCTACCGGATGCGCTATGCCGTGGAGCCCGGCCTCTACGCCCTGGGGAACCCCGCCCCCGCATCGGAGGTCTTTGTCACGGCGAACTACAAGCTGAGCTTCGATCTCCTGCGCAGGTCGCTGGCAGGACTGCATGCCTGGGTCCTGGTGCTCGATACGAAGAGCATCAATGTCTGGTGCGCTGCGGGCAAGGGGACCTTCGGGACCGACGAGCTGGTCAGGCGCATCGAGGCAGCGGGCTTGCAGAAGGTGGTGGACCACCAGCGGATCATCCTGCCCCAGCTCGGCGCCGTGGGCGTAAGCGGGGCAGAGGTCCGGAAGCGGACAGGGTTCCAGGTCCTCTTCGGACCGGTGCAGGCCCGGGACATCCCGGCCTACCTCGCCGCAGGCAGGAAGAAGACCCCGGCAATGAGCACCATCCGGTTCCCGCTGTTCGACCGGCTGGTCCTGACGCCCATGGAGCTCAACCCGGCGATGAAGAAGTACCCCTGGTTCGCGGGCGCGGTGCTGCTGCTCTTCGGGCTCCAGCCCTCCGGCATCCTCTTCAGCAGCGCCTGGCAGGGCGGACTTCCGTTCCTGCTGCTCGGTCTGCTCGCGGTCCTGGTCGGCGCCTTTCTCACGCCCGTGCTCCTGCCCCTCGTGCCGTTCCGCTCATTCGCGCTCAAGGGGCTGGCGCTCGGCCTTCTGGCCATGCTCGCGGCCACGCCGCTCCTGCCGCGGGCCCTGGGAGCGAACGGCCTGCTGCTCGCCGCGGCCTGGATCTTCGTCCCGGCCCTGAGCTCCTACCTGGCCCTCCAGTTCACCGGCTCCACCACCTTCACCGGCATGAGCGGTGTCCGGAAGGAGCTGAAGCTCGGCATCCCGGCCTACCTCGGCTCCGCCGGCCTCTCGGTCGTCCTGGTGCTGCTCTTCAAGCTGCAGGAATGGGGGGTGTTATGAGATATCTTGCCGATACGGCGACGCTGCAGTATGACGCCGAGCGCTGCACCGGCTGCGGTAGATGCGTGGAGGTCTGCCCGCACGGTGTCTTCGTGATGCGGGAGAAGCGCGCAACGGTCATTGACCGGGACCGCTGCATGGAATGCGGGGCGTGCATGAAGAACTGCGACTTCGGCGCGATCGCGGTGAATGCGGGCGTGGGCTGCGCCGCGGCCATCATCGCCGGCATGATCACTGGAACGGAACCCTCCTGCGGATGCAGCGACACCGGCTGCTGCTGATCCGGAGCCAGAGCGGGGCGAGCTCAGTCCGGAATCCGGTCGCTGTTCGAGATCACCTCATGCAGGACCGCGCTCAGCTCCGCGACCTGGCAGGGCTTGGTCACGACCCCCCACCGGCGTTCCTCCGCGGGCAAAGGCCAGGAGCTGGCTCGTGAGGTCCCGGGCCACGTCCTCGCGCGTATACCCGAACATCACGAGCGCACCGCGGTTGACGAAGGTGATCCGCCCCTCCTGGTCGGTCTCGAAGACCGTCTGGGGCAGGGCCTCGGCCAGCCGCCGGAACCGCTCTTCGCTCTCCCGGAGCGCCTCCTGCTGCCGGTCCAGCTACATGATCATCATCCCGTTGAACGCCGGGGAAAGCGTTCCCAGCTCATCGTCCGTCGTCACCTGGAGCAGCCTGCCGGCGCCTGCCTTCCGGGGACGTTCCTCGACATGCCGCATAACAGAAATCGCCCCCAGGGGGCTCATCCCTCCGGGAACGAAAAAGGGCCGCGGTCTTCCCTGCCAGGGAAGACCGCGGCCTCTCTTCACGCGGCAATGAGTCGGCGTTCCTGCGTCCTTACGCCGCCGGTCCTACGGGCACCGCACCACGGGATACCCGCCTCCGTAGACCGACTGGGATGCGCTGGACGAATAGACCTTCGTGGTCGTGGCCGCGCTCCAGGAGGTCATGCCGAACCGGAGCGTCCAGGCATTGTAACCGAGCATGTTCAGGATCGCGTTGGTCTGGCTGGCCGTGTGGCCCGTGTAACAGACCACCAGGATCGGCCGGTCCTGCGGCAGCAGCAGCAGGCTCTCGGGCTTTGCCACGTTCGCGAAGGGCGCGTTCACCGCGCCGGCGATATGGCCCTTGCAGTAATCAGCGGCCGACCGGATGTCGAGCACGAAGAAATCGGAGATCTCATCGGCCTGGTCGGGAACATTCAGCCCGTCCACCAGTGATGCCGCGAAGATCGTCCTGCTCCCGCCGGGAGGCGTGCTCAGGAACTGGTCCGCGTACTTCGCCATGATCCCATAGTGGCCGAAGGGGATGTTCGGCCTTGTCCCATGCTGCGCCAGTTCGCTCACATATTCACCTGCGCCCTCCCCGTTCTCCGCAAGACCGGAGACCGGAAGGAATACCAGCAGCCCCGCCACCACCAGCACCATCAATCTCAGCCCTTTCATGTCATGCTCCTCCTCGATAAAGTTCGCCGGCACTGCGCGTGAACATCCCGTAGGGGAAAATAAAAAGCCCACCGCGGACAGCAAGGGTGGGCGTAGTTCCTCTGCCACTTCGGCGGCCCCTCTATCCCGCGCTGTCGCGCTGGACAGGTAGCTCTGCGTCACCCGATCGCTCGGGTTTTGCCCTTGTCGGCGGCTTCCTGGACCTGTATAAAAGGTCGTATGTGCGTTCCGGTTATCGGCCTGTTCTTCTCACTGGTCCTGGCCTCCCCTTGCTTGACGGGCAGCCAGAAACCTCTCCGGCCTCCTACTAAATACGTAGCATAATGCTAGTCGAGGCCAGCGGAATAGTCAAGAAAAATCTAAACTACTAAATATTGCAGAATGGTGCCTTCCAGGACTTCGGACCATTGATCCTGATAACGGCAGCTGGGACACGGAACATGCGGATAAAACCTGAAAAGGCAAATACGTTTGTTCTGAAAAGCTTTTCACCTTGCTACTACGCATGATCGCCTGCCGCGCTGGCAGAGGCCCAGGCCCAGTGCAGGTTGTATCCGCCCAGCTCGCCGGTCACGTCCAGGACCTCGCCGATGAAATAGAGGCCTGCCACCTTCATCGATCCCATGGTCCGGGAGGAGATATCCCTCGTGTCCACGCCGCCTGCGGTCACCTCTGCTGAGGCATAGCCCTCGGTGCCCGCGGGCCGGACCTCCCAGGCATGGAGCTGCCGGCTGATCTCCCTGAGCTCCCGGTCCGATATCTGGTCCAGCGGCCGCGAGGGCGCCATGCGTTCGCACCATGCCTCGCAGAACCGCTTCGGCAGATGTTCGGCCAGAAAGTTCCTGAGCTCCACCCGGCTCCGCCGCTTCGCCGTCAGGGCGGCCCCTATGTCCTTCTCCGGAAGAAGATCGATGGTCAGGACATCGCCCGCTGACCAGGAGAGGGAGGCCTGGAGCATGACCGGTCCGCTCAGGCCCTTGTGGGTGAAGAGCATGCTTCCGCGGTACTCCCGGTTCCGGCAGCGGACCGAGCAGGAGAGGGAGATGCCGGCCAGGGGGCCGAAGGTCCTCCGGTCCTCCGCCGACAGCACGAAGGGCGCCAGGGCCGGCCGGGGCTCCACCACCTCATGCCCGAACTGCCGGGCGATCTCGAACCCCAGGCCGCTCGCGCCGAGCTTCGGATAAGAGAGCCCGCCGGTGGCGATGACGAGCGAGGAGGAGCGGAATATCCCCTTTCTCGTGGAGACCGCGAACCCGTCCCCGTCCCTGGCCGCGCCGTTCACGCCGCACTGCAGCAGGACCTCCACGCCCGCCTGCCTGCATTCCTCCTCGAGCAGCGAGACCATCTTCCGGCTGTCCGAGGCGCAGAAGAGCCGGCCTGCCTCCTTCTCGACATGCCGGATGCCGTGCTTCCGGCAGAGGGCGAGCATATCCCGGGGCGTGAACCGGGCGAGCGCGGACCGGCAGAAATGGGGATTGCCGGAATGGTAGTGTTCGGAAGAGACGTGCAGGTTCGTGAAGTTGCACCTGCCGCCGCCGGAGATGCGGACCTTGGACGCGGTCCGGTCCCGGTGGTCCAGCACCAGGACCGTCCGCCCCCGCCTGCCGCAGGCAGCTGCGCAGAAGAGGCCCGACGCTCCTGCGCCGATGATGATCACGTCAAATGCGACAGCCTGTTCGTGATGGGTTTTCATTTCCCGAAGGGGCAGACCGGATACCGGCACTCGGAGCAATGCAGGCAGAGGCCGCCGTGGCCGAGCCCGGCGAGCTCGCGCCTGCCGATATGCTCGCCGGCCAGGACCCGGGGGAGGAGAAGATCGAACACCGTGGTCTTGTGATACATGCCGCAGGCGGGAATGCCGAGAATAGGGATTTCGGATTTCTGATTGTCGATTTCGGATTGAACGGCCTGGTTTGATGATCCGTGAGAATCCGCAATCCGCAATCCACGATCTGCAATAGGAAGGTATCCTACGAGCACCATCGCGCCCGGCAGCACGGCCGAGCCGTAGGCCATCTCCGTTGTGCCGAGGCTCCTAATCGCAAAGCGCGTCACGTCATCAGGGTCCACGGACATGCCGCCCGTGGTGATCAGCAGGTCGGCGCCGGCCCCCAGAAGCTCGCGGAGCCGCGCCTCGATGAACTGCTCGTCATCCGGCGCATAATAGGTGCCGATGACCTCGCCGCCGTAGGCCTCGATCTTCTCCCGGACCACCGGCGCGAACGCGTCCTTGATCCGTCCGTGGTAGACCTCATTGCCTGTGATCACGACCCCGGCCCGGGGGCGGCGCAGCGGTGTGACCTCCAGCACCCCCCCTCTGCTCCCCCCCTTGGCAAGGGGGGGTGATGTCCGTCGCGCGGCCTCCGCAATTCTCACCGCCTCCTCCACCACCGCCCTCTTCACCACCAGCGGGATGGCCCGGGTGCCCGCGACCTCCTGCCCCTTGCGCACGATCGTATGGGTATGCAGGGTGGCGCACATGACATCGCCGAGCATGTTGAAGGCCGCAAGGGCCTCGCGGTCGACCCGGAGCAGGCCGTCGCGCTCCGCGATGAGCGTGATCCTGCCTTCCCGCGGCTCGCCCTTGGCAGCGACGCCCTCGCCCATGAGCGCCCGGGCGACCGCGACCGCGGCGTCGTCTTCATGCAGCTCGTCGGGTCCGATGGCGAGCACGAAGACCCGCTCCTTGCCCAGCCGCTGAAGGCGGCAGACATCCTCCTGCCGGATGACATGCCCCTTCCGGAACGCCGCGCCCTTGAACTCGTCCTTCCGGATCTCGGTAACGTCATGGGCGAGAACCGCGCCCACCGCCTCCTCGACCGGGATCGTCCTCTGGCCGGAACGTGTTCCGCCGTCCGCGCTGTCACACATGGCCGTTCCCTCCGAAGATCCGCCGGAACCGCTCATCGACCAGATCCCGGACCCCTTCTTCCACAAGCTCGAACCGCTCCAGGAACTCTCTTGCTTCGGCGGTCAGGTCCGCGCCCCCGCCGTTCCTTCCTCCCGTCCTGCGCTCCACCAGCCTGATCCCCAGCCGGTCCTCCATGGTCCGGATATGGCCCCAGGCCTTGCGGTATGAGATGCCGATATCCTTGGCAGCCCTGTTTATCGAACCATGAGCGTCGATCGCCTGGAGCAGGAACCGGCGGCCCCGGCCGAAGACCGGACTGTCCTCAGCCTCGAACCAGACCTTGGAGCGTATCGACAGTCCGTTATGGCATTTCTGCATAACGGATGGTGCAGAAGAAGACTCTCGGCGATAGTACGCGCCCTCCGCGCAGGGCCTGCAGATCGTCCGCGCACCCAGCCGGACCTCCCGCCGGTCCTGGACCGACTCGCCGCAGGCCTGGCACTGCACGCGCGAGAGCGGCCTGCCGGGCAGGTCCTCCTCCCGAGGGCTGATGCTGACCTCGGCGACCAGGAAGAGCTCCTCATCGGGCATGACGCGGTAGGCGGCGGTCTGTGCCTCGTACTTGTCAACGACCTCCGACGCGTACTTCTTCGCCGTCTCACGCGCCTCCTCCCGGGCGAGAACCCGCACCGCGCGGCCGGTCCTGAGGTTCAGGAAGCTGGCGGCCATCTTGCCGTAGTCCAGGAACCGCAGGGAACGCTTCCCGAGCGTGCAGCCGGTGACCGACTGGACCGCGTCGGTCGCGCACCGGTCCATCTCCACGAAGACCATCAGGTCCTTCCGCTGCGCTCCCCGGGGCTCGGTGACGCCGATTTCGCGCAGGCCCGCCATGGCCATGCGCACGCCCAGGACCTGTCCCGGACAGAGATGGCCATGCAGGCGGACCGATTCCTTGAGAAGCTCCTCAAACTCCTCGCCCGGCCGCCCCTGGGCCGACACGACGGTATCCGCTCGCGGATCCATGATCATTGCTCCTTCAATGCGTCGGGGACGGCTCTGCCGGATCCGGCCAGCTGCTGCCGCGCCTTCTCCAGTTCGTTCTCGCTGTAGGCATAGACCAGTGCCGCGGACAGGACATGGGGAATCCGCTCGATCGCCTTCATCTTCTCCATCTCCTCTCCCACGTCCTTTCCCTCGATCGTCACCACGATGGTCCCCTTGCCGGGGTCCTGAAAATGGATCTCGCAGAGACCGGTGACGGCGAGCGACGACAGCGCGGCATCCATGTTCTTCGGTTCGATCTTCACGACAAGGCTCGAAACGTTCATGATCAGTCCGCCTTCACGCCTTCGTTGAGGATGTCGATCAGGTTCGATCGCGTTTTCGTTTCCGCCGACCGGAACTCGGCCTCAAAGGTGTTCTTGATCGGCTCGGGAATGTTCACCTGGGGAACATGGCACTGCATGCAGGGATACCGCTTCCCGTCCAGCTCGCCGCCGAGGTCCTTTCCGGCGTCCATGTCGAAGAAATGGGACCGCGGAAGCGGGGTGGCGTTGAGACCCACCGCATGCTCCGGCATGTGGCAGTCCAGGCAGGCATTGTTCGTTTCCGCGATCGGGAGCATTCCGGTAAGATCGTGCGGGATCAGCGGCGGGCTGTTCTCGAACGCCCGGCCGAGCGGGGTGCTCGCGCCGGGCTGGGCAAGGCTGTACTCCCCATGCGCCGGCATGACGGCTGCCTCCTCCGTCAGGGCTCCCTTCCGGATGCCGATCTCCTCGTCGCTTACCGCTCTCCGGCCCGCGGCAGGCGCGCAGGCCAGGGCGGCCGCAAGCAGGGCCGCAAGCGCGGCCTTCCGGATCGTTCGATGGTCCTTCATGGCTTCCCCTCCTTTGTCCCCGCCGGCCGGAGGCCGAACGACATCGCCCGGTCGGGACAGAACACGGCCGCGATCAGCAGCCAGCCGGCGCCCATGCCGTAGAGCAGGCCTCGGTGCAGCATCGCTATCGGGCTGATCCACTCGAACGCCGCGATCCCGAGCAAAGCCGAGAGCACGAGTCCCAGACCGAGCGCCCAATACCGCGCGTTCCTGCTAAACGTGTGCGTCGGCTCCCCCTTGTCGAGCCCCGAGGTCCTCCGCAGGCTCTCCGCCAGATCGGTCACCATGTTCAGGGGGCAGACCCACTGCAGAACACCCGACCGCCCAAGATACCGAAGAACAGGACGATCACGACACCGCCCAGCAAAGCTTCGGCCGCCGCCAGCGAGCCGCTGAACAGCGCCTGGAGCAGCGCATAGGGATCCGCCAGCGGCGCCGTTCCGAGCATACGCGACGTACTGAGGTTTCCCTGCAGCACATCCCACCCGCCGGCGTTGCCGGCGATGAACAGGCCAAGGACCGATATCTGGAGAACGCCGGCCCAGACCAGCCCGCCGACCGCGACGATGCCGGGCCCCCTCGCCGTTCCAAGGAAGAATTGTCTGCGAGCGGCAGATTCTGGATTCCCGCTTGAGTCCGCCCCTGCATGATCCAGGCAGGGGCGGGAATGACGATCATCATTCCGCACTCCGCACTCCGCAATCCGCACTCAACTCTCGTTTCAGGCCTTATAGACCTTCACCGCGCACTTCTTGAAATCCGGCTCCTTCGAGATCGGGCAGGTCGCGTCGAGCGTCACCTTGTTGATGAACACATGCTCGTCAAAGAACGGGACGAAGACGAGCCCCTTGGGCGGCAGGTTCCTGCCCCGCGTCTCGACCCGCGCCTTCACCTTGCCCCGGCGGGACTCGATCCAGATGAGCTCGCCGTCCTTGAACTTGCTCTCCTTCGCATCAGCAGGATGCATGAAGCAGAGCGCCTCGGGCACGGCGCGATATAACTCCGGCACCCGCATGGTCATTGTCCCCGTGTGCCAGTGCTCCAGCACACGTCCTGTGCTGAGCCAGAGCGGGTAGTCCGCGCTCGGCATCTCCGGCGGATCGATGTAGTGGCGAAGGAATATCTTGGCCTTGTTCGGAAGCCTGACCTTCTCGTCGCCCCTGGGACCGGTCAGGTCGCCTGCGGGGATCTCCTTGCCGGCCTCGCCGTAGAAGGCGAACCTGCCGTGGTCCGCCGCCTTCGCGTAGGGGTCGTACCCGGCATTGAACCGCCACTCGGTCTCCTTGCCGTCCACGACAGGCCATTTCAGCCCCCGCACCCTGTGGTAGGTGTCGAAGTCCGCGAGATCGTGTGCCTTGCCGAGCCCGAACTTCCGGTACTCCTCCCAGAGGTACTTCTGGATGAAGAAACCGTAGCCCTTGAAGCCTTCCACGTCGCGCCGGTCCCCGGCCGCCTCGCTGTTCAGATATCCCGCGCCCACCGGGTCGGGCCACTTGAATTCCTTCGCCTCTTTGCTTGCAAAGAGAACGTCAAAGAGCGTGTCCGTCTCCTTATAGCCCATGTCGCGCGCCTTGGCCGTGACATCCGGCAAGGTCGTCTTGTCGTCGAGCCTCCATTCCTTCCAGACCTCGGCCAGGGTGAAGCGCTTCGAGAACTCGACGGTCTGCCAGGTGTCGGACATGGAGTTCCCGATGGGCGTCAACTGCTGCCGCCAGTGCTGGGTCCTGCGCTCCGCATTGCCGTAGGCGCCCCACTTCTCGAAGATCATCGCGGCAGGCAGGATCAGGTCCGCCACCTTGCAGGAGATGCTCGGGTAGGCGTCGGACACGACGATGAAGTTGTCCATCTCCCGCGCCGCGGCGATCCAATGGTTCGCGTTGTTCGCGTTCTGCCAGGGATTGTTCACCTGGACCCAGACCCATTTGATCGCACCGTCCTCGAGGTCCCGCAGGATCTTCATGAAGTGCGAGCCGGGAACGGGGTTCAGCGTCCCCTCGGGCAGCTTCCAGATCTTCTCGGAGATCTCCCGGTGCTTCGGGTTCATGACCACCATGTCCGCAGGCAGCCGGTGGGCAAAGGTGCCGACCTCGCGCGCCGTGCCGCAGGCGCTCGGCTGGCCCGTGAGGCTGAAGGCCCCGTTCCCCGGCTGGGACTGCTTCCCGAGCAGGAGGTGGATGGCATAGACCTGCTCGTTCACCCAGGTCCCGCGCACATGCTGGTTGAAGCCCATGGTCCAGAAGCTCACGACCTTCCGGTCCTTCTGGGCATAGAGGTCCGCGAGGGCGACCAGCTTCTTCTTGAACTCCTCCAGGGGCTCGTCGGCGTCGCCCTTGGCGAGCGGCGCGACGAAATCGAGGGTATAGGGCGCGAGGCCCTTCTTGAAGTCCTCGAAGCTGATGGCCCAGTGGGCCCCGGCCTTGCCCGCGTTCTTCATCTCCATGCGGTCGCCCTCCTTGTAGCCCAGGGCGCTCATGGCAGTGGCCTCGTCCTTGGTGATGATCTTGAAGGATTCCCTGCTCGCGGTGTCGAGCTCTTCCTTCTTATATTTCGGATGATCGACCTGCGAACGCAGGCCGTACCCGATGTCCACGTGGCCGGTGGCGAAGATGCAGTTCCGTCCCACGAACTCCCGGTCGATGGCCTGCGGCCGGTTGTAGACGATCTCCCGGAGGATATAGTTCTGGACCGCGAGGTCGGTGTTCGGCTTGATCACGATCTCGATGTCCGCGAGACCGGAGCAGCGGTTCGTGAAGGTCGTGAGGTTCACGATCTTCACGCGCCCGGTGTCGCTGAGCTTCCGGCTGGTGACCTTCGACCAGAGGACCGGATGCATCTCCGCCATGTTGGCGCCCCAGAGCATGATCGTGTCCGCGTGGTGCATGTCGTCGTAGTTCCCGGCCGGCTCGTCGATGCCGAAGACCTCCATGAAGGCCGCCACGGCGCTCGCCATGCAGAGCCGGGCGTTCGGGTCGATGTTGTTCGACCGGAACCCGGCCTTCATCAGCTTGACCGCCGCGTATCCCTCCATGACGGTGTACTGGCCGGACCCGAAGACCGCCACGCCCTTCGGCCCGAGCGCGGCATACTGCTTCTTGAACTGCTTCGCCATCTCGTCGAAGGCGCGCTGCCAGGAGACCGGCCGGAATTTCCCCTTCTTGTCGAACTCGCCGGCCGCGTTCATCCGCAGGAGCGGCTCGGTCAGGCGGTCCGCGCCGTAGATGATCTTTGCGTTGAAATAGCCCTTGATGCAGTTCAGGCCCATGTTGACCGGCGCCGCGGGATCGCCCTTGACCGCCACGATCCGGTCGTCCTTCACGGCCACCATGATGCCGCAGCCGGTGCCGCAGAACCGGCAGACGGACTTGTCCCAGCGCCAGCCGGCCTCGGTCTCCCGGGCCGCGGCAACGAGCGCCTCCGGCGCCATGATGCCCGCTGCTGCGGCAGCGGCCACGGCCGCTGATGTCTTGATGAACTCCCGACGTGTCAGTGACATGGCTACCCCCTTCCGGGAAAGGCACGGCAGTATGGGAACGAGCAGAACGCGACAGAACGCTGCAGGGAATCAGTGGTACGAAGATAGCGAACGGATGCCGCCCGTCCTAACAGGCATCCCTGTCCATGGGGATGAGCACGAAATTGCATTCATGTGTTTCCGACCGGCGGAGATACTCCAAGTCTAGCCACGGACCTTCAGCCTGTCAAGCCGGAGGGGGGCTTTCGATCTCCTGAACCTAA
>CAZTXN010000062.1:0-13642 GCA_964617655.1 uncultured Nitrospiraceae bacterium
CCGAATCCCCTTGACGGCCATGGGGCGGCATGGTATTGTATCAGGCCATTGTGCCTGAAAGGGAGGTCCGTTCTTGGATACTCAGGATACGCAGCAGCAGGAACCCCGGCCGCCGCAGGCGGGGATCGTCGAGGTGGTCTCCGAAAGGATCTGGCAGTTCTTCTCCTCGGTGAAGCTCGCCGTGGTCCTGCTGATCATCCTTGCCATCGTCTCGGTCATCGGCACGGTGATCCAGCAGAACCAGCCGACGGAGGAGTACCTCCGGGAGTACAGCCAGGCCACCATCGACCTCTTCGAGACCCTCGGGTTCTTCGATCTCTACCATACCTGGTGGTTCGTGCTCCTCCTGCTGATGTTCACGGCCAACCTGACCATCTGCACGCTGGAGCGCTTCCCGAACGTCTGGAAGGCGGTCAAGGCGCCGCTCCGCACGCTGGAGGAGGACGGTTTCAAGGCGCTGCCCTTCCGGAAGGAGCTCGCGGTCAAGGGCGGGGCGGAGAAGGCCGAGGAGGCCGTGCTCAAGGCGCTGGGGGGCAAGCGGTACCACCCCGTGGTGACCAAGGAACAGGGCATCACGCACATCGCCTCCCAGAAGGGGGCCTACAGCCGGCTGGGATACATCATCACGCACATCAGCATCATCCTCATATTCGCCGGCGCGCTGATCGGCTCGTTCTTCGGGTACAAGGGCTTCCTGAACCTGCCGGAAGGCGAGGCCTCGGCGGTGGTCTACCTGCGCAATGAGCCGCTCTGGGACCGCATCATGTCCGGCTTCGGCATCAGCAAGAGCCAGGTGGTCCGCGATCCCCGCGGCGGCGTCCCGTACCTGCCGCTCGGGTTCTTCCTGCGGTGCGATGACTTCGAGGTGGACTACTACACGAACGACGGCAGGCCCACGAGCATGCCGTCCGAGTACTGGAGCATCCTCTCGGTCTACAACAGCATGCAGCAGAAGGTCATGGACAAGCGCATCCGGGTGAACGACCCGCTCATCTACCGGGGCATCACCTTCTACCAGTCGAGCTACGGCGCCATCCCGGACACGGAGGGGACCGTGGTGCTGAACGCGCGGCGGAAGAACTCCTCCGACCCGGGCGAGACGGTGGTCATCCGTCCCGGAACGACCGCCTATGTGCGCTCCATCGACCGCACGGTGCGGGTGCTCGGCGTGGCGCCCTTCGGCATGCGCGATGCCGCGACCGGACGGGTCCAGTTCTTCCGCGCCCGGAACAATGAGTTCATCAATCCCACCGCGGAGCTCGAGGTGCTGAAAGGCGCGTCGCCGGTCTTCCGGACCCAGGTCATGAAGGTCGATTCCGCCGAACCGTACATGCCTGAGGACTATGTCCTGTCCTACGTCGATTACTGGGGCGCCCGGTACACGGGGCTCCAGGTGAACAAGGATCCCGGCGTCTGGGTGGTCTATGCGGGCTTCATCCTGCTCTGTTTCGGACCGCTGATCGCCTTCTTCGGGTCCCACAGGAAGGTCTGGGTCCGGATCACGGACCGCAAGGGGCAGGCGGCGGTCATGATCGGCGGGTCGGCGAACCGCAACCGCCTCGGGTTCGAGCGGGAGTTCAACACCGTCGTTGAAACGTTATCCAAGTAGCCGCAACGGAGGATTGCATGGACAGTGCGTTGCTTTTCAACCTGGCAACCATCGCCTATCTGGGAGCGATGGTCCTGTATATCAGTTATCTGGTCCTGCGGAAGGAGGGGGTCGGCTCCCTCGCCTCGATCGTCACCTACGCGGGGCTGGGTGTGCAGACCGTGGCCCTCGCCCTGCGGTGGATCGAGTCCTACCAGATGGGCATCGGCCGGGCGCCGCTCTCGAACCTCTACGAGTCGCTCGTCTTCTTCACCTGGTGCACCGTCCTGACCTACGTGATCCTGGAGTGGAGGATCAAGACCCGGGTCTTCGGCGCCTTCATCATGCCGGTCGCCTTCCTGGCCCTGGCATTCATCAATGTGACCGGCATGAGCACGGAGATCACGCCGCTCGTGCCCGCGCTCAAGAGCAACTGGCTGCTCTACCACGTCTTCCTGAGCTTTATCGGCTACGCCGCCTTCGCCGTGGCCTTCGGCATCAGCATCCTCTACCTGCTGATGGACTCCGATGACCGCGGCAGCCCCCTCTACCGGAACACTGCCCTTGGCGTGATGGCGGCGCTCACGGTGCTGGGCTACGCGCTGGCCTCCGCGGGGCTGAAGGTGCAGTTCTGGCTCGGCATCGGAGTGCTGCTGCTGATATGGTTCACCTACCTGACCGTGCGCGGGGCGAAGGACAAGCCGCAGATCTATCTCTTCCTCACGGTCTGCGCCACGCTGGCCATCGGCCTGCTGCTCTTCATGGGGGTAGATTACCTCATCTTCAGCATGGAACATGCCGACGTCCTGGCGCAGGAGGGCTTCAAGAAGCATATGTTCGAGTCCACCTTCCTGAACCCGTCCGCGCCCGCGGCCGTGGTCTCCTGGCTCGGCGTGGCCGCGCTCTTCTGGACCATCTGGACGAAGGGCATCCGGGTGCGCGACGTGCTGCGGCCCTTCGTGCCGAAGCAGGAGATGCTCGATGACGTGACCTACCGGATGATCGCCATCGGCTGGCCGCTCTTCACCGCCGGCGGGCTGGTGATGGGCGCGGTCTGGGCGAACAGCGCCTGGGGCACCTACTGGAGCTGGGACCCCAAGGAGACCTGGTCGCTCATCACCTGGTTCATCTATTCCCTCTACCTGCATTCACGCTACGTGCGGGGCTGGAAGGGGACCCAGATGGCGGTCATCTCCGCCGTGGGTTTCCTGGGCGTCATGTTCACCTATCTGGGCGTGAACCTCGTGCTCTCCGGCCTGCATTCCTACGGAGGATTGAACTAGCGTCAGCACCGGTCCTCTTCTGACCTTGTTGCCGCGTGAGCCGGAGAGCGATCTCCGGCTCTTCTTGTTCCGCAGGCGGCGGGCTCCGGGGACCGCCAGGAGAAGCCGCCTGTTGTCTCTGTTCTCAACAACGCGGGGGATCTCAATGGAACGTACGGGCATCCTGGCACTGGTGACCGCGGTGATCGCCTGCATGCTGGCGGCATCGCCGGCTCCGGCCGGGGACGGGCAATGGTCGCGCTTCGCCGCATCGGTCCCTGCCGGCCGCGTCTTCCTGGCGCCCTCGCCGGACCGGGCGATGACCATCCAGGTCTCGGGCATGACCCTGAACGTGCTGGAGGGGCGAAGGCCGGTGGAGGGAGGCGAGGGGATCGGTCTGCTGCTGCCGGCGGAGATCGGCTGGTCGCCGGACTCGAAGGCATTCTTCCTGACCTCGAGCGACGGCGGTCCGGACGGTGTCTGGGATGCCGCGGTCTTCCTGCTCGAACACGGGCGGTTGGGCTATCACGGCATCACCGGACAGGCCGGTGAGCGCTTTTCCCGGGACCTCCCCTGCGCCGGTCCGGGCATGCCGCACCTGGGGGTGCTGAAGTTCCTGGAAGGTTCCCGGCAGGCCCTGCTCGCGGCCGAGGCTCCGGCTGCATCCTCCTGCGGGCCGGGGGAGCGGGTGCGGGGATATGTCGTCGAGGTGCCCTCCGGGAATGTCGTCCGCGACATGGACCAGCGGCGGCTCATGCTGGACTGGGGCGAGGCGCTTGGTCCGCGGTTCGACGGCCTGCTTCGTCCTGCCGGGCGGGGCCGCTGACCCGGTGAGGGATCGTCGACGCAGCTGCCTGCATCCTCGCCTCCGACTGCCGTCCCCAGGCTAAAGTTGGATGAAAACGCTCCTGATTGTCCCGTTCCATGCTATACTTGTAGTACGACCCGCTGCAGGGAAAGGAGGGCCTGTCATGAAGGAGTTCATCTGCAAGGACCTGGGGAACGACTGTTCCTGGAAACACATCGCGAAGACCGAGGACCTGCTGGCCGATGTGGCGGCCCTGCATCTTCGCGAGGTGCACGGCATGCCGTCGCTCAGCGCGGACATGGTGGCGCGGATCAAGCAGACCTTCAGCAACCCGTCGCCCGTCGAGGCGGAGGAGGCGGAAGGGCTCGTCCTGAAGGAGTTCCGCTGCGCTGACCTGGGGCGGAAATGCCCGTGGCGCTATATCGCCCAGACCGAGGACCTGATCGCCGACGGCGTGGCGGTGCATGCGCGGGAGGCGCACGGCATCAAGGAGTTCACGCCGGAGATGAAGGTGAAGGTGGCGCGGTCGCTCAAGGAATGGCATGCCTGAGGTGTGATCGCGGAGGATACGGCGGATGCACGGGCCGGACGGGCGGAAAGCCTGTCCGGCCCTTTTATCTGGCGACGGACGCAGCAAGGCCCTTGTCCACGGAATAGATCGGCGGCGCCGAGTAGCCTTCCACCCAGGGCTGGACCACGCTGATGTCCGAGCGGTGCCACATGAAGACCCAGGGCGCGTTCCGCACCAAGCGCTCCTCCGCCGCCCGGTAGAGGCGGTAGCGCGTCTTTTCGTCCGTGGCCGCCTGGGCCTGCTCGATCAGCCGGTCGAAGGCCGGGTCGCGGTGCCACGCCCGGTTGCCTGCCGGACCGGCGTTGGAGGAGTGAAAGAGCGGGAAGAGGAAGTTCTCCGGGTCGGGATAGTCGGCCCACCAGGAGAGCCAGAAGGCGTCCGCATCGCCCCGGTTGACCGCCTGCTTGAAGGCGCTCCAGTCGAGCTGCACGATCCGCGCGTCCAGCCCTGCCTGCCGGAGGTATTCCTGCACCACCTCAACGATATCGAGCACCTCGGGCTCGGCCGAGACATAGATCGAGACCGAGGCGCCCGCGGCCCCTGCTTCGCGGAGCAGCCGGCGGGCCTCGTTCGGGTCGAAGGGATAGCCGTCCGAAGGCGGGGGCATGCCGGCCGCCCGCCGGAGTTCCGGCGGCACCGGCCCTGCGGCCAGGAGCCCGCGCTGCTCCATGAGCGTCTCCAGGATGCGCTGCCGGTCGACGGCCAGGTTCATCGCCCGCCGCACCCGCAGGTCATCGAAGGGCGGTCGGGAGGTGTTCATGCCGAGGTAGTAGCAGTTCAGGCCGGGCCGGGCGAGGACCCTGCCGCTCCAGCGGGGATCGGTCCGGTAGCGCCGGTATTCCGAGGCAGGCACCTGGAGGACGTCGATCCCGCCGGTCTCGAACTCCATCACCGCGGTGAGGTCCTCGGGGATCACGCGATAGCGGATCCCCGCGAGGCGCGGCCTGCCGAGGTAGTGGTCCGGCCGCGCGGTGAGGGTGAGCCGCTGGCCGCGCTTCCATTCCGCCAGCCTGAAGGGGCCTGTTCCGACCGGAGCGCTCCCGAAGTCGCTGCCCAGCCGCTCCACCGCTTCCCGCGGCACGACATAGGCCGTGGGCATGCCGAGCAGGGAGAGGAAGGGGCCGAAGGGCCGGTCCAGCCGGAGCACGAGGGTCCGGTCATCGGGCGTGCTGATGCCTGCCACACTGTCCGTTTGTCCATCGAGCATGGCCCGGCTGCCGGAGATGCGGTCCAGGACCCAGGTGAGCGGGGCGCGGGTCCGCGGGTCCAGGACCCGCTCGAAGGAATACCGGAAGTCGCGGGAGGTGACCGGACGGCCGGTGCTGAAGGCCGCGTCCTTCCGGAGCCGGAAGGTGTAAGTGCGCCGGTCGGGCGAGAGGCTCCAGGACTCGGCGATGTCCGGCACGATGCGGAGGTCCTCGTCGAACCGGACCAGGCCGTTGAAGACCTTGGCGGCGATGCCGCCGCCGGGAACGTCGGTGATCAGCGCAGGGTCAAGGGTCGAGGGGTCCGTGTTCAGCCGCAGGTGCAGGTGGCCGGGAAGACGGTCGCCGCCGGACCAGGGACAGCCGGCAAGGACCGCGGCAAGGAAGAAGAGCGGGAAGAGGAGCGCATGCGCCCGTGGCCGGTCCGGAGGGATCATCGGCCTAGACTAGCAGGTCAGGGAGGAAAAGGAAAGTGATTTCCGTTTCAGCCGCGGCGCATTTGCGGGACGGCCGGCACTACTTCCTGCTCGCGGCCACCAGCGCGGCAAAGAGCCGCTTCGTGGCCCGGTCCGTCGGGGTCTTCTCGGGATGCCACTGCACGGCGATGAGGAACGTTTTTCCCCGGGACTCCAGCGCCTCATACACGCCGTCCGCCGAGGCCGCGGCGAGCCGCAGCCCCCGGCCGGGATTCTTGACGCTCTGGTGGTGGGCGCTCCGCACCCGGAGGGAACGGTCGCCCTTGCTGCAGTCGCCCAGGACCGAGCAGAGCTTGGTACCCTCGAAGATCTTCACCTGGTGGTGGACCTTCTCTCCCGTGCGCGGTGTGCCGTGCCGAAGCGCCGCTTTCACCTGGCGGCCGATGTCCTGATAGAGCGTGCCGCCGAGCGCCACGTTCACGAGCTGGGCGCCGTAGCAGACCGCCAGCACGGGCTTCCTTGCCTTTGCCGCGGCGCGGAAGAGGCGGAGCTCGAAGTTCACCCGGCCGTCGGCATCGAGCCGGAGGTTCGCTCCGGGAAGCGGGCGCTCGTGGTAATGCCGCGGATGGATGTCATCCCCGCCGGTGAAAAGGAATCCATCGAGTTTCTTCACGAGCTCGGGGATGGACCGGGTGATGCCCGCGACCGGCACGGGGATGCCCCCCGCCTGCTCGACGGCCCGGGCGTAGTCCTGGTCCAGGCAGTTCAGGGAGCGGCCGGAGCGCTCCTCGAGGTTCATCGTAATGCCGATCAGCGGCCTCATGATCACACCTCCCTGTGTGGTCGCGGCGTACGGCATCATATATAGCACAAAATCGTGCAGTTGTCAGCGTGACATTCTAGCTTTAGATGTATTGCAGGGCCGGCGCGGCCGGGCAGGGACCGGGTGTCCGGAACCGCCGCTTCGCGGAAGCGTCAGGCAGCGCCGGCGGCCATACTGCCGCCGCGCTGCCGCGACATCAGGAGCTCCAGGACCGCCTTCTGGGTATGGAGCCGGTTCTCGGCCTGGTCGAAGACCACGGACCGGGGGCCGTCGATCACCTCGGCGCTGATCTCCTCGCCCCGGTGCGCCGGCAGGCAGTGCATGACCAGCGCGTCCGGATGCGCCAGCTTCATGAGCTGTTCGTCCACCTGGTACCCGGCGAAGGCCTTCACGCGCCGGGCATGCTCCTGCTCCTGCCCCATGCTGGCCCAGACATCGGTATAGACGATGTCCGCGTCCCTGGCGGCCTTCTTCGGGTCGTCGGTCAGGAGCAGCTCGGCGCCGGTCCCCGCGGCGAGCTGCTTCGCGCTCCGCAGGATGCCGGCGTCCGGCTCGTACCCCGGCGGGCAGGCCAGGGCCGCATGCATGCCGGTCAGGGCGCAGGCCTCGATGAGCGAGTGGGCCATGTTGTTCCCGTCGCCGACGTAACAGAACCGGAGGCCCTTCAGGCTGCCGCGCTTCTCCTGGACCGTGAAGAGATCGGCAAGGGCCTGGCAGGGATGGTGGAGGTCCGTCAGGCCGTTGATGACCGGGATGGTGGCGTGCCTCGCAAGCTCCTCCACGGTCCGCTGGGCGAAGGTCCGGATCATGATGCCGTCCAGGTAGCGCGAGAGCGTCTGCGCCGTGTCGGAGACCGGCTCGCCCCGTCCCATCTGGAGGTCCTGCGACGAGAGGAAGAGCGCGTGGCCGCCGAGCTGGAACATGCCGACCTCGAAGGAGACCCGGGTCCTGGTCGAGGATTTCTCGAAGATCATGCCCAGGGTCCTGCCGGCCAGCGGCCGGTGGGCCATGCCGTCCTTCTGGGCCTTCTTGAGCCAGGCGGTCCGATTGAGGACCAGGCCGATGTCCTCGGCGCTCAGCTCATTGATGGTCAAGAGGTCTTTCTTCATGGGTTCTCCTCGCTGCGAAGCGCATCAGGGGTCTCCGTTCCGCAGAAAAAGCAAGAGGCGGCTGTTCCCAGCCGCCCGCAGTGATGCATGCAGCTCCCGCCGGTTCAGCGCCTCCGGAAGATTCCGTCCAGGGCGTCCGCGAGCAGGTCGATCTCCTCGTTCGTCACGATGAGCGGCGGCATGAACCGCAGCACCGTGTTCGCCGTGCAGTTGATCAGGAAGCCTTCCTTCATGCAGGCCGCGACCACGTCCTTGCCCTCGAAGTCCAGCTCCATGCCGATCAGCAGGCCCTTGCCGCGCACTTCCTTGATGAACGGATACCGCTCCCGGAGCCCTCGCAGACGGGCGAGGAAGTGGCTGCCCAGCTCGGCCACGTGCTGGATGATGAGACCGTCCTCCAGCAGGGTCTCGAGCGCCGCCAGGGCCGCGGCGCAGGCCAGGGGATTGCCGCCGAAGGTGGAACCGTGCGCGCCGGGAGCGAAACCCTGCGCGGCCTTCTCCGTGGCCAGGAGCGCGCCGATGGGCATGCCCGCGCCGAGCCCCTTGGCCAGGGCCACGGCGTCCGGGACGATGCCCTCGTGCTCGTAGGCGAAGAGCCGTCCCGTCCTGCCCATGCCGGTCTGGACCTCGTCCAGCAGCAGCAGCAGGCCGTGCCGGTCGCAGATCTCGCGCAGGCCGGCGAGATAGCCCGCGGCCGGGATCTGGACCCCGCCCTCGCCCTGCACCGGTTCGACGAGCACCGCGCAGGTCCGTTCGTTCACCGCCTCCCGGACCGCTTCGAGGTCATTGAAGGGCACGTACCGGAAGCCGGGGAGCATGGGCTCGAAGCCGTGGTGCAGCTTCTCCTGCGCCGTGGCCGAGACCGCGCCGAAGGTCCGTCCGTGGAAGGACCCTCGCATGGTGATGATCTCGTAGCGGTCCTGCTTCAGCACCTCGCGGCCGTACCGCCGCGCCAGCTTGAGGGCCGCCTCGACCGCCTCGGTCCCGGAGTTGCAGAAGAAGACCTTGTCGGCGAAGGAGTGGGCCGCCAGGGCCTTGGCCAGGTTGATCTGCGGCTCGATATGGAAGTGGTTCGAGACATGCATGAGCCGCTGCGCCTGCTTCTGGAGCGCCACGACCACGCGGGGATGGCAGTGGCCCAGGTTGACCGTCGCCACGCCCGCGACGAAATCCAGGTACTCTCCGCCGTCGGAGTCGAAGACGCGCATGCCCCGGCCCTTCACGAGCACCAGCGGCTGGCGCGCGTAGGTGTTCATCACGTACTTCTGCGAGTCCTTGAAGAGCCCTCCGGTGATCATAGGGTCTTCAACCTAGCATACCGAAACCGAAAAATCAAACAGAAAGTGGCGTTCCGCGCGGTCCGGGGGCGCGTTCCCGCGCGCCACTTCTTCGTTGTGCCGGAGACCGGCCCGTGCTAGACTGTGCTTCATTCCCCCGTGATCGGAGGCGGCATGCAGCATCTCATGAAGGGTCTGGAGCTCTCGGCAACGATCATCACCGCGGTCAAGGAGGAGACGGAGCGGCTCGGGAAGCTCGGCATCCGGGCGGGGCTCGCCCTGGTGCTCGTGGGCGAGGACCGGTCGTCCTACATGTACTACCAGGCCATCCAGAGCGCGGCGGTCCGGGCGGGGATCGACATCTTCAACAACACCCTGCCCGCAGCGGCCTCGCTGAACGAGATCCTGAACCTGGTGAAGAGCCTGAACGCGGACGAGCGGGTGAACGGCATCCTGGTCTTCATGCCGCTGCCGCGCCACATCGACACCCGCAAGGTGGTGAACGCCATCGCGCCGGAGAAGGACGTGGACGGCCAGGGCGCCATCTCGGTGGGCCGGCTCTCGGCGGACGAGTCCACGGCCCAGCTCTTCGAGCCGGGATTCACGCTCACGGCGCGCTCCACCTTCCTGCCCTGCACGCCCTACGGCGTCATGCGCCTGCTCGAGAAGTACGGCATCGACCCGAAGGGGAAGAAGGCCGTGGTGGTGGGCAAGAGCCTGGCCGTGGGCAAGCCCCTGGCCATGATGCTCCTCGTGAAGGAGGCCACGGTCACGGTCTGCCACCGGGAGACGCAGGACCTGGCCGTAGAGACGCGCCAGGCCGACATTCTCTGCAGCGCCACCGGCAGGCCGGGCCTCATCACCGGAAGCATGGTGAAGGAGGGCGCCGTGGTCGTGGATATCGGCATCAACGTGCTTCCCACGGGCGAGACCGTGGGGGACCTGGACTTCCCCTCGGTCGAGCGGAAGGCGTCGCTCATCACGCCGGTGCCGGGCGGCGTCGGCCCGGTGACCATCGCCATCCTGCTGAAGAACACGGTGATCTCGGCGAAGCGCATGGTCGGCGTCGGCTAGCCTTCCTGCGGCCGGGGTTGACAACGGCCCCGGCCTCATTCAGAATCAGACCATGACCCGGAACCTTCTGCTCTTCCCCCTCTTCAACGGCGCCTGCGGCGTCTGGGAGCATGAGGTCGATGCCGTGGCAGCGGCCCGTCCGCTCCACCGCCTTCCGCTCAGTCCCCCTGTCGTCGCCGGCATGACCGTGCTCGAGGACCGGGGCGTCACGGTCTTCGACCTTGCCGCTGCCCTCGGCGCGGCAGGCCGGGACCGCCCGGCGGACGGCCGCTGGCTGCTCTGCAGGTCCGGCGGCGTGACGGACGGCTTCGTCGTTCCCGGAAGGATCGAGACCTGCCCCTGTTCCCCGGAGCGGGTGCTGCCCCTGCCCGGAGCGGTCCGTACGGAGGTGGTGCATTCCTGCACGGTCCGGGACGGGGCGGTCGTTCCCCTCATCGATATCCGCAGGCTGCAGGAGCGGCTGCGGCAGGGGGTCCTGGAGGTCCCGTCGCCGACGGAGTTGACACCGCATACGGATACACGGCAGGACGGCCGGACGCTGCGGCTCTTCTCGCTCCAGGGAGAGCGGTTCTGCATCGCCGGAGAGGGGACGGAAACCGCGGAGGGAGCTGCGCTGCCGGTCATCGCGCTGCCCTATGCGAGCGGCCGGGCGGACGGCGTGCTGCAGCATGACGGTGTGGTCTTCCCGGTGCTCTCTCTTGCCCGGCGGCTCGGGCTCACCGGCGATGGTGCGGGCCGACGGCTGCTTTTCGCAGAGGTCCAGGGCGAACGGTACTGCTTCCCTGTTGACGAGGAACTCGGGACGGCTGCCGCGGACGGTCTTCTGTCCCTGCCGCCGGTGGCCCGTACGCCCTGGATGCAGGCGGCTGCGGGCGCCGGGGCGGACCTGGCGGTCCTGCTCGATCCCGCTGCGCTGCTCGCGGGTCCTGCGGGCGGAGAGGGTGAGGATGCCGCGGACGCCTACCATACGTCTTCGGACCTTCCCGCCCGGTTCCGGAAGGGAAGCGTCGAGGTCCTGGAGATCACGCTCCTCGGAGCCCTGCACGCACTGCCGCGCGAGGAGGTGAAGGAGGTCTTCCCGCCCGTACCCTTCCGGCCGGTACCCGGTCTTCCCGATATCGTGCTGGGCGTGGCGGAGCGGGGGGGAAAGATACTTCCCGTGCTCGATCTCGCGACCATCTTCGGGCGACGCACGGCCATGGGCGGCCGGGCGCGGATGCTTCGGGTCGTGAACGGTGATTTCCAGGCGCTCGCGCTGGTCGAGGAGGTCGTTGATGACCGCATCCTCGAGCGGGAGGTGCAGCGCCAGGTGCCGATCGCTCTGCCCCATCCGGTGCTGTACGGATGCTACCTGGACGACCGCGCGGTGCGCCTGATCATGAACGTCCATGCCCTGGCGGTCCACTTCGAGCGGACCGAGGTGCGGGACCTGGTGGCGAGCCTCGCGCCGCCGGTCATGGAGCAGCCCGCGGAGAGCGCGCCGCAGGAAGCAGTGCCGGCCATGGCGACGGAAGACATGCCGCGGTCGTCTGTTCCGTCGTCGTCGACCACGGTCCGGTACGACCGTTCCCGGGAAGCAGCCATGGCAGCGGACCGCCGGCGGGAACAGGAGGAGCAGCAGCGCAAGGCTGCCGAGGCCGCGCGCGAAGAGGCGCGGCAGCGGGAAGAGGAAGCGCGGCGGCAGATCGAGCAGGAGCGGGCGGCGAAAGAGGCCGAGCAGGCGCGGCAGAAAGAGGAAGCAAGCCGCAGGCAGGCAGAGGCAGATGCAGCGGCCCGTGCAGAGGCGGAGCGAAAGGCCGCTGACGAGGAGCGCACCCGGGCCGAGGAAAAGGCGCGTACAGAAGCAGAGGAACGGGAGCGCGCGGCGGCAAGGGAACGGGCAGCAGCGGAAGAACAGGAGCGTCAGGCGCGGGAGCAGGAGCAGGCGCAGAAGGAACAGCAGCGCCAGGCTGCGGAGGCGGCAGCCCGCGAAGAAGCGAGAAAGCGCGGAGAGGAGGCCGCTCGCGCAGAGGCGGCGAGAAGGGCCGAGGAGCAGGCGCAGCAGGAGCGCGAACGAGCACGTATTGCCGAGGAGCAGGAACGGAGGCGGACCGAGGAACGGCTCCGCCAGGCCGCGGCCCGCAAGATGGAAGATGATGCTAGGGCAACCAGGCCGGTCGAAGAGCCGCAGTCGAAGACGACGGCTCAGCGTCCGGTCCGCAGCAGGAGGGCGCTCTTCATCGCGGCTGCCATAGCGGCCCTGCTGGTCCTGTTGCTTTACTGGGCCGGAGGACCTTCGAAGGACGAACGCACTATCCGCGAACAGCCGCCGGCGCCGAAGGCCTCTGCGCCGACGAAGGAGCCTGAAGCACCGCTTGTGCTCGATGTGCCGAAGACCCAGCCGGTCCCGGAGATGGTCGTCTATGTGGTGGTGAAAGGGGACACGCTCTGGGGCATCTCCAAGCGGTTCACCGGGGATCCCTTCAACTATCCCCGCGTGGCCAAGGACAACAGCATCGCGACACCTGATCTGATATTCCCGGGACAGCGCATCCGGCTGCGGCATGAGCTTCAGGAACATGCTGAGGGAAAGGCGAAGTCGCCATGAGCATCTTGATCGGTGAAGAGATCGAAAAAGCGATGAAGGACGGCCGGATCAAGGTCGAGCCCTACGAGCCGTCGCAGCTCGGGCCGGGGTCCGTGGACCTGACGCTGGGGAACGAGTTCCGGGTCTTCAAGAAGAAGTTCAAGGTCTACCACGTCAGGAACGATTCGCGCTTTGAGGACATCACCCGCTCCGTGCATGTGCCGGACAACAGCTACCTGGTCATCAAGCCCGGCGAGATGGTGCTGGGGATCACCCGGGAGCGCATCACGCTGGCGGACAACATCTCCGGCAGGCTCGAGGGAAGGAGCCGCTTCGCGCGGTTCGGGCTCGCGGTCCATGTCACCGCCGGGTTCATGCACCCCGGCATCTCGAACCACCAGGTGCTCGAGATCGTGAACCTCGGCCACGGTCCGCTGGCGCTCTATCCCGGCACGCGTATCTGCCAGTTCGTGTTCGAGCGGTGCGACGGACGGGCGAAGTACCAGGGGCGGTTCGCGGAGCAGAAAGAACCGTGAGAAGGGAGCGATAGGACTTGGGGGCATATAAGTCAACGTTGCAAGTGACCATACGTACCTTCGACTATCCCCGCGTGGCGCGGGACAATCGGATCGCCACGCCTGACCTGATCTTCCCCGGCCAGCGGATCCGTCTCGAGCGCGAAATGGATTGAGGAGAAGAACGCCGCATGTCGCGGAACGAAAAGGCCCTGTCCGCGGTACGGACAGGGCCCTGGTGTTTCGGCGGGGTATCCCTACTGTCGCGGCACGACGATCAGCTCGAGGGAGTTGGCCGTTGATCCCGTGACCTCCACGGCGAAGGCGCCGAAGTCCTTGAGCGAAAGCTCGTCCGAGAGGACCTGGGCGCTGCTCTTGGAATCGACCGAGATGCGCGCCACGCCGTTCCCGAAGCTCCGCTCATGCAG
>CAZTXN010000063.1:0-13505 GCA_964617655.1 uncultured Nitrospiraceae bacterium
TTCATCGGCTCCACCGCCACGGCGCAGACCTTGAACTCCGGGATGAGCACATCCGGGTCCAGGGCGTCGTTGGTCAGCACGTTGGCCGCGGCCTCGCGGTAGTGCATGGGAATGAAGACCGTGCCGCGCGGCACGCGTTTGCTGATGCGCGCCCGGATCTTGACGCTTCCCCGCCGGGAGCGCACCACGGTCATCTCGCCGTTCCCGATGCCGAGGCGTTTGCCGTCCTCGGGATGGAGCTCCACGTAGGCCTCGCCTGCATGCTGCTCGATCGGCCCGACCCGCCGCGTCATGGTCCCGGAGTGGTACTGGTAGAGGTTCCTGCCGGTGGTCATCACGAAGGAGTACTCCCCGCAGACGCCCTCGGCCGGCGGGCGGTAGGCCACCGGCACGAAGGGCGCCTTGCCCCTGGGGAACCCGTCCTTGTAGAGGTATTCCGTGCCGGGATGGTTCGTCGCCGGGCAGGGCCACTGGATGCCCCGGCCTTTAATCCTGTCATAGGTGATACCCGCCAGGTTCGGCCAGAGCCTGCCGAACTCCTCCAGCACCTGCTCCGGCCTGCGGTACTCCATGGGGTACCCCAGGGCCTTCGAGAGGTCCATGATGATGGCCATGTCGTCGCGGGCCTGGCCGGGCGGGCTGACCGCGCGCCGCACGCGCTGGACCCTCCGCTCGGTGTTCGTGAAGGTGCCTTCCTTCTCGAAGGAGCAGGCCGCGGGAAGGACCACGTGGGCGTGCTGGGCCGTCTCGGTCAGGAAGATGTCCTGGACCACGAGGAACTCGAGGCTCCGGAGCGCCTTGACGGTCCGCTGCTGGTTCGGGTCGGTGATCACCGGGTTCTCGCCCATGATGTACATGGCCTTGATCCGGCCCTCCGCTGCCGCGTCGGTCATGGCGGTGGCCGTGAGCCCCGGCTTGGGCGGGAGCTGCACGCCCCAGGCCTCCTCGAACTTCCGCCGCACGTCCGGCAGGTCGAGCTTCTGGTAGCCCGGCAGGACGTTCGGCGCGCAGGCGGCGTCCGATGCGCCCTGCACGTTGTTCTGGCCGCGCAGCGGGTTCACGCCCGTGAACTCCCGGCCGATGTTCCCGGTGACCGTGGCGAGGTTCGCGATGGCCCGCACGTTGTCCGTGCCGCAGGTGTGCTGGGTGACGCCCATGGTGTAGAAGATGCCGGCCTTCCGGGAGCCGCCGTAGATCCGGGCGGCCCGGACGAGGTCGCTCTTCGGCACGCCGGTGATCTCCTCCACCCGCTCGGGCGTATATTCCGCCACGGCCTGCTTCCAGGCCTCGAAGCCCTCGGTCCTCTCGGCGATGAACTCCCGGTTCTCGAGGCCCTCCTGCACGATCACGTTCGCCATGCCGTTCAGGAGCGCGGTGTCCGTGCCGGGGAGCATCTGGAGATGGATGCTCGCGAACTTCGTCATCGGCACCCTGCGCGGGTCGGCCACGATGATCCTGGCGCCCTTGCGATGCGCCTTGATCATGCGGTTCGCGATGACCGGATGGGTCTCCTTGGTGTTCGTGCCGATGAGGAAGAGGACCTCCATGCCCTCGATCTCGCGGATGGAGTTCGTCATGGCCCCGGAGCCGAAGATGGCGGCCAGACCGGCCACCGTGGGGGCGTGTCAGAGCCGCGCGCAGTGGTCCACGTTGTTCGTGCCGACCGCGGCGCGCATGAACTTCTGGAAGAGGTAGTTCTCCTCGTTGGTGCAGCGGGCGGAGGAGAGGCCGCCGATGGCGTCCGCGCCGTGGCGCTCCCGGATGTGCTTCAGCCAGCCGGCGGTGTACTCGATCGCCGCCTCCCAGGTGGTCTCCTCGAGCTCGCCGGACTTGCGGCGGATGAGCGGTTTGGTCAGACGATCCGGGCTCGTCACGAACTGGTAGCCGAACCGGCCCTTGACGCAGAGCCAGCCCTCGTTCCCGGTCCAGGGGGCCGAGGTGATCCGGGCGATCTCGTTCCTGCTCTGCCGGACATGGACGGTGAGGGAGCAGCCGGTGCCGCAGTAGGGGCAGGTGGTCTCCAGGGTCCGCATGCCCTCGTACCGGCCGCGGCGGGACCACTGCTTGGCCGTGAGCGCGCCGGTGGGACAGACCGAGACGCACTGGCCGCAGAATTCGCAGTCCAGGTCGTCCTCGTAGGGCGTCACGATCTTGGACTGGAAGCCCCGGTAGCCGAAGTCGATGGCCTGGACGCCCTGCACGTCGTCGCAGACCTTGACGCACCGGCCGCAGAGGATGCACTTCTCCAGGTCCCGCTCGATGAAGGGGTTGCCGTCCCGCTTCGTGTAGGTCCGGCGCTCGCCGGCGTACTCGTCCACCCGCGCGCCGTACTCGTAGGCCAGCTCCTGGAGCGTGCAGCTCCCGGTGGCCTCGCAGGTCATGCAGTCGTTGGGATGGTCCGAGAGGATGAGCTCGAGGACCATCTTGCGGTGTTTGTCGATCTCGGGCGTGGAGGTCTCGACCTCCATGCCCTCGGCGACCGCGGTGACGCAGGACGCCACGGGCTTGGGCATGCCCTTCACGGCCACCACGCAGAGGCGGCAGCCGCCGAAGGGCGTGAGCTGGGGATGATGGCAGAGGTGGGGGATCCGGACCCCGTGCATCATCGCCGCCTCGAGGACCGACATGCCGTCCGGAACAGAGACCTTTCTGCCGTTTATCGTGAACGTCGCCATGGGGACCTCACTCGCAGGTCAACTGCTTTTTAACATAGAAGAGGGCACAGAGCGCACAGGAAATGCAAATGCCAAGCAGCAAATCCCAAATGCCAAATCCCAAATCACAAATAAACTCCAATGACCAAATTTCAAAACTCGAAACTTTGGAATTTGGCGCTTTTCTCTCCCTATTCCCGCTCGACCGAATCGAACTTGCAGACCTCGAAGCAGGCGCCGCAGCGGACGCACTTGGCCGGGTCGATCTTGTGGGGCGTCTTCTTCGCTCCGGTGATCGCCCCCGAGGGGCAGGCCCGGAGGCAGGCGCCGCAGGCCTTGCACTTCTCCTCGCTGATGGAGTAGGCCAGGAGCCGCTTGCAGACCTTGGCCGGGCACTTCTTCTCCCGGATATGCGTCTCGTACTCCTCCCGGAAATACTTGATCGTGGAGAGCACGGGGTTCGGCGCGGTCTGGCCGAGGCCGCAGAGCGACATGGCGCGGACGCCGCCGGAGAGCGTCTCGAGCCGCTCGATGTCGTCCTCCCTGCCTTCGCCCTTGGTGATGCGGTCCAGGACCTCGAGCAGCCGCTTGGTGCCCACGCGGCAGGGCACGCATTTGCCGCAGGACTCGGCCTGGGTGAACTGGACGAAGTACCGCGCCACGTTCACCATGCAGTCATCCTCGTCCAGCACGATCATGCCGCCGGAGCCCACGATGGAGCCGACCCGGGCCAGGGACTCGTAGTCCACGTTCAGGTCGAGCATGCTTGCGGGGATGCAGCCGCCCGAGGGGCCGCCGGTCTGGACGGCCTTGACGGCCCTGCCGCTGGCCGTGCCGCCGCCGATCTCATGGACGATCTCCCGGAGCGTGATGCCCATGGGCACCTCGATCAGCCCGGGGTTCCGGACCTTGCCGGTGAGGGCGAAGACCTTGGTGCCCCGTGACCGCTCGGTGCCGTAGGAGGCGTACCAGCCGCACCCCCGCTTGATGATGGAGGGGACGTTCGCCAGGGTCTCGACGTTGTTGATCACCGTGGGCCGCTGCCAGAGCCCCCGGTTCACCGGGAAGGGCGGCTTGGGCCGCGGCATGCCGCGCTGGCCCTCGATGGAGGCGATGAGCGCGGTCTCCTCGCCGCAGACGAAGGCGCCTGCGCCGAGCTTCACCCTGATATCGAGGTCGAAGCCTGTCCCGAAGATGCCGCTGCCCAGGAAGCCGCGCTCCAGCGCCTGGCCCAGGGCGCGCTTCAGCCGCTCCACGGCCAGCGGGTACTCGGCGCGGATGTAGACATAGCCGTGGTGCGCGCAGAGGGCATAGGCGCCGATGATCATGCCCTCGATGACCGCATGGGGATTGCCCTCGATCACCGCCCGGTCCATGAACGCGCCGGGGTCGCCCTCGTCGGCGTTGCAGATGAGGTACTTGATCTCTCCGGCGGCCTTCCGGCCCAGCTCCCACTTGAGGCCCGTGGGGAAGCCGGCGCCGCCGCGGCCCCGGAGGCCCGAGAGCTTGATCTCCTCGATCACCTCCTCGGGGTACCAGTTGTTCAGCACGTCCCGCGCCGCATCGTACCCGCCCGCTGCCAGGTAGGCGTCGATCTCCTCGGGATCGATCTGGCCGCAGTCCGCCAGCACCACCTTGACCTGCTTCCGGTTGAAGGCGTCGTAGTCCTCGCCTGCCAGCCACTCCGCGACCGGCCGGTCCTCCAGCAGGTGCTCGGTCACGATCCGGGGCACCATCTCGGGCTTGATGTACTGGTAGGTGAACCGGCGGTCGTTGACCAGGACGTCCACGAGCACGTCCTTGGCGCAGAGGCCGCGGCAGCCCACCTGGTGGGTGGCGCAGCGCTCCTTCACCTCTGCCGGGAGGCCGGCGGATTCCAGCTCGGCGCGGAAGGCCTGGAGCACCTCGGCGCCGCCCGAGGCCATGCCGCCGGTCCCCATGCAGACGCGCACCGTGACGCTACGTTCCGGCATCAGGCTTTCCTTTCAGTCCGCGGATGGCCTTCACGACCCGGTCGGGCGTGGACTTGCCGTGCACCTGCTTGCCGATCATCACGACCGGCGCGATGCCGCAGGCGCCCACGCAGTTCACCTGCTCCAGCGTGAACTTGTTGTCCGGCGTGGTGTCCTGGTCCTCGGGGAGGCGCAGCTCCCGGCGGATGCTCGAGAGGATGCGCTCGGCGCCCTGCACATGGCAGGCGGTGCCGCAGCAGGCCGTGATCTTGTGCTCGCCCAGGGGACGGTGGCGGAACTGGGCGTAGAAAGTGGCGATGCCGTAGAAGCGGCTGGGCGCGATTCCGAGCTCCGCGGCGAAGAACTGCACCGCCTCGCGTGGGACGTAGCCGAAGGCCTCCTGCGTGTCCTGGAGCAGGGAGATGATGTTGCCGCCGTTCTCGTGGTACTGCCGGAGAATGGTCTTGAGCGCGGTGGGGTCCATAAGAATTATTAATAGGGCGATTAGTGCTGAATAATAGCAAGTGTTACTTTTTTTTACAAGGGGAATTTCCCAAGGCCCGAATGTTGCGAAAACGTGAATGTTTGAGGCTGCCGACCTAAGAAAAGGAAAGGATTTCAACGCTGAAGATCTATGATGAAACTATGATCAACACTGAAAAGTCTTTCATCATAAGGGATCATAAACAAAGCTGCGGAATTCAGCGTTGCATTGGTTCTCAGAAAGGTCGCTCTTCCTCGCGCTCAACGAATATGCGAAAGAACAAAGAAAGGGACGGCCGTGATGACCGTCCCCCTGCTTTTGTTCGTACTCCTTTGTGTGCGGCGAAGCCGATCGTGGTCGAAAGGGTCCTGTTCCGGCCTCTGTTGATCAGGTCGCGATATAGTCGCGCAGGTAGTGGATCTCGGCATGGAGCTTGCTGACCTGGGTCTGGACGATGTCCCGGACCGAGAGCATGCCGATGACCCGGTTGTTCGAGACCACGGGAAGGTGGCGGATGTTCTTCTCGACCATGATGGTGCTGACGCTGCTGAGCTCGTCCTCAGGCACGGCGACGATCAGGTCGGCGATCATGTGGTCCTTCACCGCGATGTCCTTGAAGTTCTTGCCGCCCGACGCGATGTAGCATCGCACCACGTCGCGTTCGGTGAAGATGCCCTTCGCCTTGCCCTGGTCCATCACGATGATGGCGCTGATCTTCCGGGCGTGCATGGAGCGTATGGCGTCCTCCACCGAGCTGTTGATATCGATCGAGACGACATCCCTTCCTTTGGAGTCCAGCAGTTCGCGCACTTTCATGAGCTTACCCCCGTCGGCCGAGTGTGAGCAGCATCCGGCGATGATTATAGCATCGGCGGGAGGGAAAAGCAAAGCGCAAAGATCGAGCAAAAACTCTTTGCAAATTCGACCCTCCTGTGATAAAGTTATGCAAAATCGCGCACTAAGATGGTCTTTTTTTCGATCACGCCGCGGCGGTCACGCCGTCCCGGCGAGATCGGAGGGTGATGATGGAGCCGGTCATGTGCCCCTACTGCGGGGGCACGAACCTTTTTCAGGACGACGACGTCAGCCTCGAACTGGACTACGAGTACTGGACCATTCACCACTGGGACTGCATGGACTGCTCCCAGTCCTTCGACAAGATCGACATCCTTCCCGCGAACGATACGTTCGAGGAGATCAATGAGAGCACCATACACTGACCTGGACGATATCGGCGCGCAGGGACGTCCCGGGAGCCTGCCGCCGGACGGGGACCGCCCCACGGCGGCGTTGATCGACCTTCGCGCCCTGGAGCAGAACTATGCCGAGGCCATGCGCAACGCGGGCGGCAGGAGCGTCCTGGCGGTGGTGAAGGCGCAGGCCTACGGCCACGGCGCGGTCGCGGTCTCGCGCAGGCTCGTGGAGCTGGGCTGCCGCATGCTCGGCGTGGCGCTGGTGGAGGAGGGCCGCGAGCTGCGCAGCGCCGGGATCACGGTCCCGGTGCTGGTCATGGGCCCCCTGCGGCCCGGGCAGGCCGGGGATGTCCTGCGGCTGGGGCTGACTCCCGTCGTCTATACCCTGCCGGTGGCGCGGGCGCTCTCCGGGGCCGCTGCGGCGGCGGGCAGGACGGTCCCGGTCCATGTGAAGGTGGACACCGGCATGGGCAGGATCGGCCTGCAGCCCGGCGAGGCCCCGGGGTTCATTGCCGCGATCGCGGCGATGCCCGGCCTGGCGGTGGAGGGCGTCATGACGCACTTCGCCGACGCGGACCTGCGGGACAAGCGCTTCGCCGCGGCCCAGATGGACCGGTTCGAGGAGGTCCTCCGAGCGCTGGAGGAGCAGGGGATCACCGTGCCGCTGCGCCATGCGGCGAACAGCGCGGCGGTGCTCGAGTTCGGCCGGGCGCTGCTCACCCTGGTCCGGCCCGGCCTGATGCTCTACGGGTATGACCCCCTCGGCGGCCGCGGCGGCGCGGACCTGCGGCCGGTGCTCTCCCTGGTGACGCGCATTGCCTTCCTCAAGAAGGTCCCTGCCGGAACGCCGATCAGCTACGGCAGGACCTACGTGACGGAGCGGGAGAGCCTCATCGCCACGGCGCCCGTGGGATATGCCGACGGGTACCGCCGCGGCCTCTCGAACCGGGGCCAGGCGCTCGTGGGCGGCAGGCGGGTGCCGGTGGCGGGCAGGGTCTGCATGGACATGACCATGCTGGACGTGACCGACGTTCCGTCGGTCGCCGAGGGCGACGAGGTCGTGCTGATCGGCAGCCAGGGCGGGGAGCGCATCACCGCGGACGATATCGCCGCCTGGACCGATACCATCGCCTACGAGGTGCTCTGCGGCATCAGCGACCGCGTGCCGCGGATCGTGCGGAACGGCTAGCAGTTTGCTGAGAAAGGCCCGGATTGTCATTGCGAGGTGCGATGTTGCAAGCCTTTCCCCGCGTGATTGCAGCGGGGGAAGCAATCTCGTGTCTGTGTGCCGGGCGGCAATTATCAGGAACAACGAACGATCGAACGGACGTGCGATCCGGTGCATATATTTTTTCTGTACCCTGCACTCGGTACTGAACTACCATGACCATCTGGCTCGAGATCATCGGCAACAGGACGGCCTCCTTCCTCCGGGAGACGGGCGCGGTGGTGATCTTTCTCGGCCAGACGCTCCGGGCGATGGTCAGCAGGCCCTTCTACCTGAAGAACCTGCTGAAGCAGATGGAGCAGATCGGCGTGAACTCCGTGCCCGTGGTGCTGACCACGGCCATCTCGACCGGCATGGTGCTGGCGCTCCAGAGCTACACGGGCTTCAAGCGCTTCGGCGCCGAGTCGCTCATCGGCGCGGTGGTGTCGCTCTCCATGACCCGCGAGCTCGGGCCCGTGCTGACCGGCCTGATGGTCGCCGGCCGGGCGGGCGCGGCCATGGCCGCTGAGCTGGGCACCATGCGGGTGACGGAGCAGATCGACGCGCTCTATACGCTGGCCACGAACCCGATGCAGTACCTCGTGGTGCCGCGGGTCCTGGCCAGCACGGTCATGATGTTCTTCCTCGCGGGGCTCGGCATGTATATCGGCATCCTGGGCGGGTACTTCGTGGGGGTGAAGGTGCTGGGAACGAACCCGGTGACCTATATCGACCAGAGCATCAACAATACCGAGGTCCAGGACATCTGGTACGGGCTGATCAAATCCCTCGTCTTCGGCGCCGTGGTGGGGCTGATCGGCTGCTACAAGGGGTTCAACACCGAGGGCGGCGCAGAGGGCGTGGGCAAGGCCACCACGGGCGCGGTCGTGGTATCGTGCATGCTGATCCTGATCCTCGACTACTTCCTGTCGGCGCTGCTGTGGTGATGCCATGTCCGAGGCGATGATCGAGATCGCGAACCTGCACAAGAGCTTCGGCAGCCTGCAGGTGCTCCGGGGCGTGAACCTGACGGTCCAGAAGGGCGAGAGCATGACCGTGATCGGCGGGAGCGGCAGCGGCAAGAGCGTGCTGCTGAAGCATATCATCGGGCTGCTCTTTTCCGACAAGGGAATCGTGAAGGTGGAAGGCCGGGTCCTGAACACCCTGGACGAGGAGGGGCTGAGCGAGGTCCGGAAGAAGTTCGGCATGCTCTTCCAGGGCGCTGCGCTCTTCGACTCGCTCACGGTCTGGGAGAACGTGGGCTTCGCGCTGAAGCAGCATACGAAGAAGACGGACGACGAGATCCGGGCGATCGCCACGGAGAAGCTGGCGCTGGTGGGGCTGAAGAACGTCGAGGACAAGATGCCGGTGGACCTCTCGGGCGGCATGAAGAAGCGCGTGGGGCTGGCGCGGGCCATCGCCATGGACCCCGAGATCATCCTCTACGACGAGCCCACGACCGGTCTCGACCCCATCACGGCGGACGCGATCAACGACCTGATCGTGGATCTCAAAAGGAAGCTGGGCGTGACGTCGGTGGCCATCACCCACGACATGCAGAGCGCCTACAAGATATCGGACCGCATCGCGATGCTCTACAAGGGCGAGATCCAGGAGACCGGGACGCCGGACGAGATCCGCGGCACGGCGAACCCCATCGTGAAGCAGTTCATCACCGGCAGCGCGACGGGTCCGATCACGGCGGAATGATGACATTGCGGATCGCGGATTGCAGATTGCGGAACGGGGAAGGTGGCCGTTTCGCCGTGTCTTGCTCCGAAATCCGCAATCCGAAATCTGAGATCGAGACGGGGTGTTCATGGCGAAACTGAGCGCAGAAGCAAAGGTCGGCCTCCTGGTGCTGGGCAGCTCCGTCATCCTGCTCTGGATGACCGTGATGGTGGGGAAGTTCGAGTTCGGCAGGCAGGAGGGCTACCGGGTCGTGGCGCTCTTCGAGTCCGTGGCCGGCCTGAGCACCAAGGCGGCGGTCCGGATGGCCGGGGTCCAGATCGGCGCGGTCGAGAGCGTGGAGCTCGAGAACAGCCGGGCCAAGCTCACGCTCCGGATCGACCCGAACGTAGAGGTCCCGCGGGGCTCCGAGGCCGCGGTCAAGACCATGGGCCTGCTGGGCGACAAGTACGTGGACATCGTGCCGATGACCCGGCGCGGCGGGCCGGACGGGCAGGGGCGCGAGCGCTCCGGCATCTACCGGGACGGCGACCGCATCGAGGCCACGGCCGCGCCGAGCGACGCGGACAAGCTGATCACCCAGCTCTCGGCCATCGCCGACGACATCAAGCAGGTGACCTCCTCCCTTCGCACGGTATTCGGCAGCAGGCGCGGCGAGCGGTCGATGGAGGACATCCTGCATGACCTGCGGGAGACCACCGCGAACATCAAGGAGTTCTCCTACGCTCTCAAGGGCGACGGGAGCGAGGTCGTCATCCGCCTGAACGAGCTGGTCCAGAACCTGAACGGCGTGGTGAACGACAACAAGGACAATCTCAAGGTCTCGCTCGAGAATGTACGGGAGGCGACCAGGAGCGCCGAGGTGGCCCTGGCATCGATCGAGAGCGTGGCGAACCGCATCGACCGGGGCGAAGGCACGCTGGGCAAGCTCGTGACCGACGAGGGGATGTACAACAACATCGACAGCGCGGCCAAGGGGCTGAGCGACTACGTATCCCGCGTCGAGCGGCTGAAGACCACGATCGCCTTCCGGAACGAATACCTCTTCCCCAAGTCGAAGAGCTACTTCACCCTGGAGCTGAAGCCCCGGCAGGACCAGTACTATATCGCCGAGATCCTCTCGGATCCCTACGGCAAGTACAACCGGACCGAGACCGTGACGAACGGCGTCACGACGGTCACCGAGACCTACGAGGACAAGCTCAAGTTCAGCCTCCAGTTCGCCAAGCGCTGGGGGAACCTCGCGATACGGCTCGGGATCATCGAGTCCGAGGGCGGCGTAGGCGGCGATCTCTTCGCCTTCGACGACCGCGTCAAGTTCAGCGTGGACGCATGGAACTTCAACAGCACGGAGCCGGAGAACCTGAACACCCATGTCAAGGCGACGGCGACCTGGCACGCGACCAAGGTGCTCTTCCTGAACGCGGGGTACGACAACTTCCTGAACCGCGAGCGGCGGCACGGCTTCGTGGGCGCCGGGCTCCGGTTCGACGACGACGACCTGAAGTACCTGCTGGGAAGCGTGCCCATACCGAAGTAAGCAGCAATGCGAAGGTCTACCACGGAGACACTGAGGCACGGAGAAGATTAGTTTGAAAGGAAACGGCCTGTCACCGCGCCCGCGGTGGCTTTGTGGTAAGTTTCTCATTTGTCGCATCAGCATCAGTACGCGAGCGAACACGCGGCGGCCTTGACTTCCCCCTGCCGCTCCCCTAGAATACGCGCGGAGGAGATGCCGGTGACCACGACCATCACGAAAGCGGTCTTCCCCGCGGCCGGCCTCGGGACGCGGTTCCTGCCGGCGACCAAGGCGTCGCCCAAGGAGATGCTGCCGCTCGTGGACAAGCCGCTCATCCAGTACGTGGTGGAGGAGGCGGTGGCCTCGGGCATCGAGGAGGTCGTGCTCGTCACGGGCAGGGCCAAGCGCGCCATCGAGGACCATTTCGACGTGGCCTTCGAGCTCGAGGAGGAGCTGAAGGCCAAGGGCAAGCACAAGATCCTGACCGAGGTGCAGCGCATCGCCGAGCTCGTCACCTTCTGCTACATCCGCCAGAAGAAGGCGCTCGGCCTGGGCCATGCCGTGCTGACGGCCAAGCGGGTGGTGGGCAACGATCCCTTCGCGGTGCTGCTGGGCGACGACATCATCGACGCCGAGGTCCCCGCGCTCCGCCAGATGATGAAGGTGTTCCAGCGCTATCCGGCCACGGTCCTGGCGATCCAGAAGGTGCCGCGGTCCCAGACGCACCATTACGGCATCATCGACGGCAAGCGGATCGAGGACGGCGTCTACCTGGTCCGCGACCTGGTCGAGAAGCCGGCGCCGAGCGATGCGCCGTCGAACCTGGCCATCATCGGGCGGTATATCCTGACGCCCGAGATCTTTCCCGCGCTCGAGCGGACGAAGCCCGGGAAGAACGGCGAGATCCAGCTGACCGACGGCCTCAGGAACCTGATGGCGAAGCAGCCCCTCTACGCCTACGAGTTCACGGGCACGCGCTATGATGCCGGCGACAAGCTCGGGTTCCTGAAGGCGACCGTGGAGTACGGCCTGAAGAACCCCGAGTTCGGCGGCCCGTTCCGCGACTATCTCCGGAAACTGAGGCTGTAGACCATCGAGGCGCCGTCCGCGAACGGGCCGGGAGGATGCACCCTTGACAAAGAGCGAGACCAAGACCGCCGACCTGCAGCAGTCCATCGAGATCCCGAAGAAGATCCCGCTGCTCCCCATCCGGGACATCGTCGTCTTCCCCTACATGGTGCTGCCGCTCTTCGTGGGACGCGAGATGTCCATCAAGGCGATCGAGGCCGCGCTGGAGGGGAACCGCATGATCTTCCTCTCCTCGCAGAAGGACATCAACGTGGAGAACCCCTCCCCGTCGGACATCTATTCCCTCGGCACCGTCGGGGTCATCATGCGGATGCTGAAGCTGCCCGACGGCAGGATCAAGATCCTCGTCCAGGGCGTCTCCCGCGCCAAGACCGTCAAGTTCCTCCAGAAGGAGCCCTTCTATCTCGTCGAGATCAAGACGCTCGCCGACGCGGCCGCGGCGGTGACCATCGAGCTCGAGGCCCTGATGCGCAATGTGAAGGAGCAGATCGAGAAGCTCGTCTCCTTCGGCAAGGTGATCCTGCCGGACATCATGGTGGTCATCGAGAACGTGGACGACCCGGGAAAGCTGGCCGACCTGGCCGTGGCCAACCTGGGGCTCAAGGTCGACCAGGCCCAGGAGGTGCTCGAGATCATCGACCCGGTGGCGCGGATCAAGCGGATCAACGAGCTGCTGGGCAAGGAGATCGAGCTGCTGTCCATGCAGCAGAAGATCCAGCAGGACGTGCGGGGCGAGATCGACAAGACCCAGCGCGAGTATTTCCTGCGCGAACAGCTCAAGGCGATCCAGCGCGAGCTCGGCGATACGGACGACCGGGCCGAGGACATCCGCGAGCTCCGGGACAGGATCAAGGCCGCGAAGATGCCCGAGAAGGCCGGGAAGGAGGCGGAGAAGCAGCTCCGCAGGCTGGAGCGGATGCACCCCGACGCGGCCGAGGCCTCCATGACCCGGACCTACATCGAGTGGCTCTCGGAGCTTCCGTGGTCCAAGGCGACCAAGGACAACCTGGACCTCAAGGCGGCGCACAAGGTGCTGGAGGATGACCACTATGACCTCGAGAAGGTCAAGGAGCGCATCCTCGAGTACCTCGCCGTGCGCAAGCTGAAGGAGAAGATGAAGGGCCCGATCCTCTGCTTCGTCGGGCCCCCGGGCGTGGGCAAGACCTCGCTCGGCAAGTCCATCGCCCGGTCGCTGGGCCGGGAGTTCGTGCGCATCTCGCTGGGCGGCGTGCGGGACGAGGCCGAGATCAGGGGCCACCGCAGGACCTACGTGGGCGCACTGCCCGGCCGGATCATCCAGGGCATCAAGACGGCGGGCTCGAACAACCCCGTCTTCATGCTCGACGAGATCGACAAGATCGGCGCGGACTTCCGGGGCGACCCGTCGGCGGCGCTGCTCGAGGTGCTCGACCCTGAGCAGAACAATTCCTTCAGCGACCATTACATCGGGCTGCCCTTCGATCTCTCGAACGTGATGTTCATCACCACGGCGAACATGACCGACCCGATCCCCGGGCCGCTCCGGGACCGGATGGAGATCATCCGGCTGTCGGGCTACACCGAGCTCGAGAAGCTCGGCATCGCCCGGAACTATCTGGTGCCGCGCCAGCTCAGGGAGCACGGCATCACGGAGAAGCAGATCGGCATCCCGGACAAGGCGGTCATCCGGGTCATCGAGGAGTACACCCGCGAGGCGGGCGTGCGTAATCTCGAGCGCG
>CAZTXN010000064.1:0-13405 GCA_964617655.1 uncultured Nitrospiraceae bacterium
GATTTAGAATCCATTCAGAAAAGAATTATCTCATTCCGGAACGAGCGTGATTGGCGATGAAGGTTCGCATAAGGTTCGAGAGTCAGGCATTTTATGGGATATAGACAAGAAGACAAAAAATATAATTATGGGCATAAGTAAAGTTCACAAAGTAAGGCTTACAGGTCATCAGTTTGCCAGTGCTTTGCAGGCATGTCACCAGCCAAAGCTTCAGTCGTAGAATGCTACTTGTACCGCTTCTTCTTTTCCATCACCACGCCGACGATCCGGTACTCCTGGTCCTTGTTCAGCACGATGTCCTTGTACTTCGGATTGAGCGGGTGAAGGATTCTGGTGCTGTCGTAGCGCTTGTACTGTTTGAACGTGGCCTCTTCCTCGCTGTTCTTCGCAACAACGTAGTCGCCGTTACCGGCCTTCGCCGTGGGGCTGACGATGAGTACATCCCCCTCGTTGAATTCCGGCTCCATGGAATCGCCCTTCACGCGAAGCGCGAAGAACGCGAGGAAACCATGGGTGATAGTCGCCAGGTATTTGACCTCCTTGCGACCTTTGCGCCTGGTTCGATGCCACGTCCCTGCTTCACGCCTTCCCGGGGCCGGATCACGAAGATCGCCCGGCAGCCGACCGGCTCCGGGATTCCTGCAGCGCAATGATGGTCAGCGTCACCATGGTGAGCGGGATGATGAAGAAAAGCATCACGGCGCTGAACCGCGGAAGCGCGTCGTGATGGGACGCGGCGAGGACAAGATAGAGGGTGTAGGCGACGTAATACCCGAGGAGCAGCGCTCCCTCCCACCTGCTGATCCGTCCGCCGGTGAAGAAGATGGGCAGACAGGCGAAGGCCACCGCGATCATCACCGGGAGGTCGAACCGCAGTACCGCAGACGGGACCTCGATGCCCTCCGGTGCGGCGATGCCGGCCAGCCCCAGGACACCCATGATATTGAAGATATTGCTTCCCACCACATTGCCCACGGCGATGTCCCGCTCTCCCCGGATGCTCGCCACGACCGAGGTGACCACTTCGGGCAGCGAGGTGCCGGCAGCCACGATGGTCAGCCCGATCACCGCCTCGCTGACCGAGAGGGAGCGGGCGATGGAGACGGCGCTCTCGACGAGCCATCTCGCTCCGAGGACCAGGAGCGCCAGTCCGCCGATGATGAGCATGAGGTTGACCGTCCATCCGGAGGCGGCCCCGCCTCCCTCGTCCGGACCGGAGGCGCCCGTTCCGCCGTGGTCCGGACGTTCCCGCCGGCCCTGCCGGACCAGGAACCAGACATAGAGCATGAGCCCGGCGAAGAGCAGCATGCCCTCCGCGCGGCCGATCGAGCCGTCCCACGCGAGCGGGACAACGACGAGCGAGAGGATGATCATCACCGGCACATCGAGCCGCACGAGCTGCCGAGATGCCACGAGAGGCGTGATCAGCGCGGAAAGGCCGAGGATGAAGAGCACATTGAAGATATTGCTTCCCACGACGTTGCCGAGCGCCAGGCCGGACTGGCCCGCACGCGCCGCCTTGATGCTCACCGCGAACTCCGGGGCGCTCGTGCCGAAGGCGACGACGGTCAGCCCGATGACGAGGGCCGATATCCCGAGCCGCGCAGCGAGGCGCGATGCGCCCCGCACGAGGGCCTCGGCGCCCGCAATGAGCAGGACCAGGGCGGCGATGAGCAGCAGAACGGCCATGGCGGTCCTCCTGGGGTCAGGTCGTCCTGAGCGCCTCGATGATGTTCATCCTGCTCGCCCGGGCGGCGGGGAGCACGCCGCCGATGAAGCCCATGAAGAGCGCGAAGAGGAGGCACTTGGCCGCGATGCCCGGGGTCAGGGTGAAGGAGAAGGCCAGCTCCGAGAAGGTCTGCCAGTTGACCGTCGAGATGGTCAGGAGCTGCATGAAGGAGGCCGCGAAGACGCCGGCCAGGCCGCCGAGCAGCCCGAGCAGCATGGCCTCGAGCAGGAAGGCCAGCAGGATGGAGCGCCGGCGGAAGCCGAGGGCGCGCAGCGTGCCGATCTCGCCCACGCGGTTCGCCACGGCGGCGTACATGGTGATCATGGCGCCGATGACGGCGCCGAGGGAGAAGATGACGGTGAGCGTGGCGCCCATGATGCCCAGGAAGGTGGACATCATCTCGGACTGGTCGCTGTAGTACTTCGTCTCCCGCCGCACCTCCACGGTGAGCCGCGGGTCGGCCTCGAGCCGCTCCTTCACCCGCGGAAGCTCGGACGGGTCGCGCAGCTTGAAGAGGACCGAGGAGTAGACCGGCCTGCGGAACGCCTGCATGAGCTGGTCCGCGTCGCCCCAGATCTCGGAACTGAAGCCGGTCGCGCCGGCGTCGAAGACGCCCACCACGGTCCAGTCGCGCATGCCGAAGCGGAGGGTCTCGCCGATGCCGCCCCCCCGGAACCGCTTCGCCACGCTCGACCCGGCGATGACCTCGAGCGAGCCCGGCCGGGGCATGCGGCCCTCCGCGAGCCGCACCTGCGGGCGGAGGGCCAGGGACGCCGCGGCGATGCCCCGGATCGGGACGTTCGAGGGCTTGTCCGTGCCGCGCTTCGGCAGGCTGATCAGCACGACCACCTCCTTGGCCAGCAGGAGGTTCCCGTCCGCGCCCACGGCGATCTCGGGCTGGGTCTCGACCACCGAGGCCTGCAGGCGGTCCACGCCGCTCTGGATCTCGGTGGACGAGGCCTTCCGGATCACGACGGCGTTGTCGTAGGACCCGGTCTGGACCAGGGTCTTGCGCAGCCCCTCGACCAGCATGAGCGTGGCGGCGAAGACGAAGACCACGAGCGCCATGCCCGACGCCGTGAGCGCGGTGGTGAGCCGGCGGGTCCAGAGGTTCCGGAGGCTGTAGGAGAAAGGAATGGCCATAATGCCTGAACTGATGCTCAACATCTTTGACACGGAAGGATCGGATAACGGCTATGATCACGGCGGATACGACAGGGCTAGCCGCGCCTTCCTGCGGAAGAAAGGGCCCTCTCCGCTTGTATCAGGCAATTGATCCGCCTTGATCCGTGTCAAAGTCTGTCTGTTCCTCTTACGCGATCCTGCGGAGGCCGTCGGCGATGTTGATCGTAGCGCCGCGCCAGGTCGGGAAGATCCCGGCCACCACGCCGACCGCGAGGGCCGCCAGCAGGTCGAGGCCGAGCGTCGCGGGCTCGACGGTGAAGACCGGGATGAAGGCGCTCAGCTTCGCGCCGATCCAGTCGGCGGCCGGGAAGGTGAGCAGCACGCCGAGCAGGCCGCCCGCCAGGGCGATGGCCACGGACTCGCCGAAGACCACGCCCGCCACGTGCCGGCCGCCGAAGCCCAGGGTCTTCATGGTCGCATACTCGGCGATGCGCTCCCGGGCCGTCATGGCCATGGTGTTGGCGGCCACGACCATGATGATCACGATCACCACGTAGGACACGACCCGGATGGCCACGATGATGGCCTCGGTCATCGAGACGAAGCTCATCTGGAAGGCCTTCTCGGTCTCGGTCAGGGTCTCGGCCAGGGAGTTCCTGAACATGCCGTCCACGGAGAGCGAGACCTCCGCCGCCAGGTCCGGGTTCTCGAGCCCGATGACGTAGAACCCCACCTGGTCGGCCCGGCGGGGCAGGGTCCGGCGCATGGTCTCGTTCATGTAGTCCCAGTGGAAGAAGAACTGGGTGGTGTCGGTGTGCCTGCCGCCGGCGCGGTAGATGCCGCGGATCACGAACTCCCACTCGCCCGGGAAGATGGTCCCCCGGAGGGTGACGATGTCGCCGTTCTTCCAGCCGAACCGCTCGGCCGTGTTCCTGCCCACGATGCATCCCTTCCGGTCGAGCAGGAAGGCCTTCCGCTCCTCCGGCGACAGCACGAACTCGGGGTAGAGCTCCAGGTAGGCGGCGGGCTCCACGGCGAAGTTGGGGAAGAAGTTCTTCTCGTCGATGTAGACCCCGCCGAACCAGTTGCCGCGGGCTACGGCCGTCACGCCCGGGACCTGCCGGATCTTCTCCTGGTACGCGGCAGGAAGCAGGAAGACCAGGGAGATGGCGTTGCGCGTGATGAGCCGCGAGGCGGAGGAGCCCTCCACGCCGAGGTACCAGGCCGCCACGAGGGTCTTGAGCAGGCCGAAGGCGAGCACCGCGATGGCCACGCCGACGACGGTGAGCGCGGTCCGGAGGCGGTGGCGGAAGGCGTTCCGGAGGATGAGCTTCAGAACGAACATGGGCTGCCTGTATGATGGTGCGGATGCGATCGTAGGGGCGGCCCTAGGCGGCCGCCCTGACCAGGGCAACCACGCAGGGTTGCCCCTGCCTTCCTGGCGCCTGTCACCCGTCTCATCGCGAATTGCCGTTGTTCAATACGCCCTTCTCGAGGTGGCGGACCAGGTGGGCCTGCTCCGCGGCACGGGGGTCATGGGTGACCATGATGATGGTCTTGCCGAACTCCCGGTTCAGGCGGGACATGAGCTCCAGCACGTCCCCGGCCGAGACGCGGTCCAGGTCGCCCGTGGGCTCGTCGGCCACGAGGATGGTGGGGTCCGTGACCACGGCGCGGGCGATGGCGACCCGCTGCTGCTGCCCGCCCGAGAGCTGCGACGGGTAATGGTCCATGCGGTCTTCCAGGTTCACCACCGCGAGGGCCGTCTCGACATGTTCGCGCCGCTCCCGCCGCGAGAGGCCGGTGAGCAGCAGCGGCAGCTCCACGTTCTCGAAGGCGGTCAGCACGGGCATGAGGTTGTAGAACTGGAAGATGAACCCCACGTTGAGGGAGCGCCAGAGCGCCAGCTCGGACTCGGAGAGGGAGGCGATGTCCAGGCCGCCGATGGCGACCGAGCCGCTGTCGGCCTTGTCGATGCCGGCGATGATGTTCAGCAGCGTGCTCTTGCCCGAGCCCGAGGGGCCCATGAGCGCCAGGAACTCGCCGGAGCAGATCTCGAAGGAGATGTCCTGCAGCACCGGCACGGTCTGGCTGCCGCGGCGGTAGGACTTGTTCAGGTCGCGGATGGCGACGATGGTCTCGGGGCAGGCGTTTATCATGGTGAACGGTCAGGGATCAGGGGTGAGGGGTTATGAAAACACCACCTGAACGGCAGAGGACAGGAGCGTATGCCACGGCGCCGACGAAACGACCATCCTTCTGACCCCTGCATTCTGTCTTCTGTATTCTGGCTCCTGACTCCTGACTCCTGCTCCTCACAGTTCTTTCTTTTTCACCTTCGCGCCGTCCTTCAGTTTTTGCGGCGGGTTCAGGACGACCTTCTCGCCGGGCCGGAGGCCGTCGAGCACCTCGATGACATCGCCCAGCGCCGGGCCGACGGCGACCGCACGCTCGGACGCGCGGTCGTCCTGCACCACGAAGGCCACGGTGCCGCTCCCGCGGCTCACGAGCGCCGCCGGGCTGACCGCGGTCCTGGGCCGCTGCTCCTCCGGCCTGACCGGCCGTTCCAGGAAGGCCACGCGGGCGCTCATCTCGGGAAGGATGCGGCGGTCCCGGTCCGTGAACCGGACCTTGACCAGCACCGACGCCTTGGTGCGGTCGGCGGTGGGCACGATCATATGCACCGCCCCGCGGAACCGGTCGTCCGGCAGGGCGTCGAGCTGGATCTCGCAGGGCTGGCCGGTCCGCACCCTGGCGAGATTGGACTCGGAGACGTCCACCTCCACCTGGAGCGAGGTCATGTCCGCGATGGTCACGACCGCGGCCTTGGCGTTCGCCGCGGCGCCGAGGGGGGTCACGATATCGCCGATATCGGCGTTCTTGGTCAGGACCACGGCGTCGAAGGGCGCGCGGATGAGCGTATACTCCACCGCCACCTCGGCCGACCGGAGCGCGGCCTCGGCCCCGGTCACGCCGGCCTGTGCCCGCTTGAGCCGCGTGTCCGCCGCGTCGAACTCTGCCTGGGCCACGTAGCCCTTGTTCCGCAGCTCCTGCATGCGTTCATGGTGCCGGCGGGCGTCGGCGAGCTCCGCCCGGGCGTTCGTCAGGTTCGCGGCCGCCTGGTCGCGCGCGGCCTGGACGTCGCGGTTCTCGAGCCGGGCGATCACCTGGTCCGCCGTGACCGGGCTGCCCTCCTCCACGCCGAGCCATTCGAGCCTGCCCGTCGCCTTGGAGGCCACCGCGGCCTTGCGCTGGGCGACCACATAGCCGCTGGCCGAGAGGAGGGAGAAGGCCTGGGAAGGATAGACCCGGGCCACCACCGCCGTCTCGACCTCGACGGACCGGTCGGACGCGAGCAGGAAGAGGACCACGACGAGCACTCCGGCGGCCGCGGCGATGAGCGCCCGGGCCGGGAACTTCCGCCTGCGCAGACCGGCAACTCCGGACTTGTCCAGCTTGAGCTTCGAGAGGTCGATGTTGTTCGCCATGGGAGCGGATGCACCAAAGTGCTGCGAAGGAGATGTTCGGACGATACGAGGGGATTTTCCCACAGGAGGGCCGATCACGCAAGGGGAAAAGGGGCGGGAGCAGGTCGGTCTACCGCGAAGGCGCCAGGGACGCGAGGACGTTGTCGCAAACGGTCCCTACCCAGATTTTTGACACTGAAGACACAGAGAACGGCTATGATAACGGCGGATATGACGTTTGCTCATGCATCTTCATACGACGTCATCCGCTTTTATCAGTGCAGAGGACCTGTTCAGTGTCCTCAGTGTCGAAGATCCGGAAGGCTCAGGGATTGATCAGGAAGTCGTCCGCTCCGCAGCTGCCGCCGTCGATCAGCACGCGGCGGCCCTCGACGCGCAGCCGGCCCTCGGCGAAGAGCTGGATGGCCCGGGAGAAGATCCTGTGCTCCTGCTTCAGGATGCGGGCCGCGAGCGCGTCTTCCGTGTCATTGTCCAGCACCGGGACCACGGCCTGGATGATGATGGGCCCCGTGTCCATGCCCTCGTCCACGAAATGGACCGTGCAGCCCGAGAACTTGACGCCGTGCTCGAGGGCGGCCTTCTGGACATGCAGGCCGGGAAAGGAGGGGAGCAGGGCGGGATGGATGTTCATGATGCGGTGCGGGAAGGCGTCCACCAGGACCCTGGTGATGATGCGCATGAACCCGGCGAGGATGACGAGGTCGACCCGGAACTTCCTGAGCTCCTGCACCAGCAGGCCGTCGTACTCCTCCCGCTTTCCCTTGCAGCCCTTCGCGCTGATATGGACCGCCGCGATGCCGTGCTTCCGGGCGCGCTCGAGGGCGAAGGCGTCCGGCTGGTCGCTGATGACCACGACGACCTCGGCGGCCAGGGAGCCGTTCCCGATGTTGTCGATCACGGCCTGGAGGTTCGAGCCGCGGCCGGAGACAAGGACGCCTATGCGTGGCTTTTTCATAAGGCTGTTCCTGTGCAGGAGGTATTGTGGGCCGGCTGTTGCAAGGAGATTTCAGGAAGGAGAGAGGGTAAGATGGTGGGAGAGCGAGAACGGAAGCAACGCACTGCGAGCGGAACGCCCGGTTGCCTTTCCCGCAGTTGCCTACGTTCCCACCTTCCTACCTTCCTGACCTCTGGTCCTCTTCGTACCTCACCCCCGGCCTGCCCTTGGCGATCTCGCCGATGCGGAAGGCCTTCTCCCCGAGCTTCGCGGCCTTCTTCACCACCTTGTCCGCCTGGGCCTTCGGCGCCACGAGCGCCATGCCGACGCCCATGTTGAAGGCGCGGAACATCTCGGCGTCGTCCACGCCCGCCTTCTTCCGGATGAGCTTGAAGATGGGCGGCAGGTCCCAGGAGCCCTTGCGGACCACGGCCTGACTGCCCTTGGGCAGGACGCGCGGCAGGTTGTCGGTGATGCCGCCGCCGGTGATATGGGCCATACCCCGGATGTCGAACTCCTTCCGGAGGGCCAGGACCGTGCGCGCGTAGATCCTCGTGGGCAGGAGCAGCACCTCGCCGAGCGTGGGGCCGCCGAGCTCGGTCAGGATGTCCTCCACGCCGTAGCCGGCCTTCTCGAAGAGCACCTTCCGGACGAGGGAGTAGCCGTTGCTGTGCAGCCCCGAGGACCCGAGCCCGATGATCTGGTCGCCCGGCCGGATGCGCGAGCCGTCGATGATATCCTTCTTCTCCACCACGCCCACGGCGAAGCCCGCGAGGTCGTACTCCCCCTCGCCGTAGAACGACGGCATCTCGGCCGTCTCGCCCCCGATCAGGGCGCAGCCCGCCTGCCGGCAGCCGTCGGCGATGCCCTTCACCACCTGGGAATGCGCCTCCGGCAGGAGTTTTCCGGTGGCGAAGTAGTCGAGGAAGAAGAGGGGCTCCGCGCCGAGGACCGCGATGTCGTTCACGCACATGGCCACCAGGTCGATGCCCACGGTGTCGTGCTTCTTCATCAGGAAGGCGACCCTGAGCTTGGTACCCACCCCGTCGGTGCCCGAGACGAGCACGGGCTGCCTGTACTTCTTCAGGGCGAAGAGGCCGCCGAACCCGCCGATGTCCGTCAGGACCTCGGGCCGCCGGGTCGCCTTGACAAAGGGCTTGATCTTCTGGACGAAGAGGTCGCCGGCGTCGATGTCCACCCCGGCATCTTTGTAGGTAATGGCCATGGTCATCCTTCTTGTTCCGGGATCATGAAAATCGGCACAATACTACCTAATAACTTGCAGTTATGTCAACTTATTATTTGGACCGGCGGAAAGGGCCGGGGAGGGGGAAATGGGAATATTATCTAATAATTACAGTTGGTTGTCGGTTGTCGGGGTCACAGAAGCTCCTCCGGCTGAATAGTTCCCGGAGCTACAGTCCGGTCAGACAGGATCGCGACATCCCTGCCGAACTCCCTCCGGAGGGCTCCCAGGTTCGTTTTCCTCTGTCCAATGGCCGTGGAAAGGTCCCGGGGATGCACACGGAGCGTCCTGGACCGCGACCCTGCCAGGAGCGACCGCATCCGGTCGAGGAAGAGGGAGGACTCGACCAGCTGGCCGAAGGCCGGATGCCAGGGGCCGGCAACGACGGCGCCCGGCCGGAGGAGGTCCTCCGTGGGCTGGAGCCCGATGCGGATGACGGCGATGCCTGCCTCACGGAACCGGCCGAGCGCCCTGCTGCAGAGCGTGACCGCCTCCGGGAGGGAGAGCGGCAGGTAGTTCCCGTCGCGGTAGAGGCGCTCCAGCGGGGTTCCCGCGATGACCAGGGCGGGATAGATGCGCACGAAGCCGGGCGCCAGTCCTATAACCTGCTCCACGGTGCGCAGGAAGAGCTCCGGGGAGTCGCCGGGCAGGCCGGGCATGAGCTGGATGCCGAAGAGGAACCCCTGCTCCCTGAGCAGGACGGATGCGCGGACCGTATCCTCGGGCGTATGGCCCCTGCCGGAGAGCCGCAAGACCTCGCTGTCCATGGACTGGACGCCGAGCTCAACGGTCCGGACCTGGTGCTGCTTCAGGAGCGCAAGGACATCGGGCGTGACCGCGTCCGGCCTGGTCGAGACCCGGATGCCCGAGACCGCGCCGGCGGTGATGAAGGGACGGACCGCGCTGAGGTAGGCGAGCTGGCGTTCGCGGGGAAGGGCGGTGAAGGTCCCGCCGAAGAAGGCCACTTCCATGGGTTCCCGGCCAGGCGCGGCCTTCAGGCGGTCCTCGACGGCCGGGCCGACGGCCGAGGGCTCCGGTCCGCCCTGCTTGCCGGTGATGCGCCGCTGGTCGCAGAAGACGCACTGGTGCGGACAGCCGGCATGGGGAATGAAGAAGGGGAGGATCATGGAGATAAAGCCAGGAGTCAGGAGCCAGGAGTCAGGAGTCAGAATTCAGGAGAAGTGCAGATGCGAAAGGCGAACGGTCAGATCTCCTTCTGGATTCCGGATTCTGGCTTCTGGCTCCCCAGTCTTTCCATCGCTTCCCTCGCCGCGCGCTGCTCGGCCTCCTTCTTGCTCCGTCCCGCGCCGCGGCCGAGCATCTCTCCCCGGACCAGGAGCTCCACGGTGAACTCCTTGCAATGGTCCGGTCCGGACTGGGAGACCACGCGGTACTCGGGCAGGACCTTCAGCCGCTCCTGGCAGAGCTCCTGGAAGGCGGTCTTGAAGTCCGTGACCGCGCCGGCGCTCCCGGCGGCGGCCACGGCCTCCCGGAAGGACCGGTCGATGAAGGCGGCGGCAGCAGCGATGCCGCCGTCGAGGTAGATCGACGCCACGAGGGCCTCGAGGGAGTCGGCGAGCAGCGAGTCCTTGTCCCTGCCGCCGGTCAGCTCCTCGCCCCTGCCGAGCCGGAGGAAGGCGCCGAGCCCGAGCTCCCTCGCCACCGCGGCCAGGGACGGCTCGCTCACGATGGCGGCGCGCCGGCGGGAGAGGTCGCCCTCGGGCGACCGCGGCCAGGCGTCCATCAGCCGCTCGGTCACCACGAGGTTCAGCACCGCGTCGCCCAGAAGCTCCATGCGCTCGTTGTGGCCGGCGATGCGCTGTTCGTTGGCGAAGGACTTGTGGGTGAGGGCGCGCTCCAGCAGTCCGGGGTCCCGGAACGAATAGGACAGCCGCTGCTGGAGCTCGCCGAAGGAATGCATGTCAGGCCCGGAAGGCGCGGAAGATGATGCTGGCGTTGGTGCCGCCGAAGCCGAAGGAGTTCGACATCACGATCCCGACCTGCTGCTTCCGGGCGATGTTCGGTACATAGTCCAGGTCGCATTCAGGGTCCGGGTTCTCGAGATTGATGGTCGGCGGCAGGACGCCGCGGTCCAGGGCGAGGACCGATACCACGGCCTCGACGCCGCCCGCGGCGCCGAGCAGGTGGCCGGTCATGGACTTGGTGGAGCTGACCGGCATCTGGTAGGCATGGTCGCCGAAGACGGTCTTGATGGCCATGGTCTCGAGCTCGTCGCCGTACCTGGTGGAGGTGCCATGGGCGTTGATATAGCCCATCTCGGCCGGCGCGATGCCCGCGTCCCGGATGGCCATGGCCATGCAGCGCGCGGCGCCTTCGCCGCCCGGCGCGGGGGAGGTGATGTGGTAGGCGTCGCCCGACATGCCGTAGCCCGCGACCTCGGCGAGGATGCGGGCCCCGCGCTTCCGCGCGGACTCCAGGTCCTCCAGGAGCAGCAGGCCGGAGCCCTCGCCCATGACGAACCCGTCGCGCTCCGCGTCAAAGGGGCGGCTGGCGCGCTCCGGCTCGCTGTTCCGCGTGGAGAGCGCCTTCATGGCATTGAACCCGCCCACGCCGAGCGGACAGATGCAGGACTCGGCGCCGCCGGCGATCATTGCGTCCGCGTCGCCGCGCTGGATGATCTTGAAGGAGTCGCCGATGGAATGGGTGCCGGTGGCGCAGGCCGTGACCGCGCAGGAGTTCGGGCCCTTGACGCCGAAGCGCATGGAGATGTGGCCCGACAGCTCGTTGATGATCGACATGGGGATGAAGAAGGGCGTGATCCGGCGGTATCCTTTCTCCATGTAGGCGCGGTAGGCGCGCTCGATCGCCGGAAGCCCGCCGATGCCGGCGCCGACCATGACGCCGACGCGCTCGGCGTTCTCGGCCGTGACGGCCAGCTTCGCATCGTCCATGAGCATCTGGCTCGCCGCGAGCCCGAGATGGATGAACCGGTCCATCTTCTTGATCTCCTTGGGCTCGATGAACTTCGCGGCGTCGAACCCCTTCACCTCGCCGGCGATCTGCGTGGGGATGTCCTTGTCCTCGAACTGCGTGATGGGGCCGATGCCGGACCTGCCGTTCACCAGGCCGTCCCAGCTCGACTCCGTGTCCGATCCGACCGGCGTGACCATGGCCACGCCGGTAACGACGACTCTCCGTTTCACGGCGTTCCTCCTGCCTGCAAAAATCCGAAAAGCCAAAAGACCCGCCCGGACCGGGCCGGGGATGGTCTTCTGGCTTCTGGAGTGCTCTCTTCGGTGCTTCGTTCCGGGGACGGAGGGCGGATGCCCGCGTCCCTACTTCGCCTTCGCCTTGATGTACTCGACGGCGTTCTGGACCGTGGCGATCTTCTCCGCGTCCTCGTCCGGGATCTCGACCCCGAACTCCTCTTCCAGGGCCATCACCAGCTCGACCGTGTCGAGGGAATCGGCGCCCAGGTCGTTCACGAAGGATGCCTCGGGCTTCACATCGCTCTCCGGAACGCCAAGCTGCTCGGCAATGATCTTTTTTACCTTTCCGTCCACATCTGCCATTGTTGTCCTCCTAATGGTATCTGACCGTATTCTATCAGGTTCTCTCGAAATGCCGTGTTCGCGCAGCTTCGCCGCCTGTTCCCGTTCATGTACCCCGGCCGCCGGCTACATGTACATGCCGCCGTTCACATGGACCACCTGGCCGGTGATGTACGCGGCGCCGGGGGAGGCGAGGAAGCGCACGGCGTTCGCCACGTCCGCCGAGGAGCCGAGGCGGCCGAGGGGGATCTGCCTGGAAAGCTCCTGCCGCACGTTCTCGGAGAGCGCCTGGGTCATGGCCGTGTCGATGAAGCCGGGCGCCACGGCGTTGGCCGTGATGTTCCGGTTGGCGTACTCGCGGGCGATCGTCTTGGTCAGGCCGATGAGCCCCGCCTTGGAAGAGACATAATTGGCCTGGCCGGCGTTCCCCATGGCGCCCACGATGGACGCGATGTTGATGATCGTGCCGCTGCGCTGCTTGGTCATATGCTTGAGCGCGGCCTTGGTGCAGAGGAAGGCGCCCTTGAGGTTGATCGAGAGCACCAGGTCCCAGTCCTCGTCCTTCATGCGGAGGATGAGGCCGTCGCGGGTGATGCCCGCGTTGTTCACCAGGATGTCGATCCTGCCGAGCGACTGGACCGTCTGGTCCAGCATGGCGGTCACCTCGTCCGAGGATGCCACGTCGGCCTTGACCGCCAGGCTCTTGCGGCCCGTTGCGGCGATGTCCGCGGCCGTCTTCCGGGCGGCCTCGAGGTTCACGTCGCAGACCGCAACGTCGGCCCCGTCCGCCGCGAGGGCCAGGGCGATGTCCCTGCCGATGCCCCGGGCCGCTCCGGTGACGAGCGCTGTCTTTCCCTTCAAGCTCATGTACAGGACCTCAAGAAGCGCTTGCCGCGGATCTTGCGAATGTCGCGCAGGAATTCATCTCTCCGGCGAAGGCGCTCCGGCCACGCGGGCGGTAAATAGCAGGGCCAACTATACCATTTTTGGCCTCGCTGAGGCAAGTATTTTTCTTACGAGCGCGGCCTGCGCGACCACCAGGTCGCCGTGACCGCTGCTCCGGCCGGATGGCGCCCGGGGATGCGCCGGTCAGATCGTGAAGGTCATCAGGACCTCATCGGTCTCCACCGCCTTGCCGATCGTCGCGGCGACGCTCTCCACGATCCCTTCGCAGGGCGACGAGACGCCGCTCTCCATCTTCATGGATTCGATGACCACGAGGTCCTGGCCGCGGTAGACCCGGTCCCCTTTCTTGACCAGGATGTTGACGACCATGCCGGGAAGGGGAGAGAGCAGGACGTTCTCGGCGGCGCCCTTGCTCTCCTTCGGCATGTACTGGGCCAGTTCCCACTCCCCGGGAGTGTAGATCTC
>CAZTXN010000065.1:0-13339 GCA_964617655.1 uncultured Nitrospiraceae bacterium
AAAGGGTTTTCCTCATGTTTAATTCCCATTGGTTTCAGATTTACTGAATAGTTACATCAGACGTTATCAGATTTTATCCGCGTCCAAATGTTTTTTTCAGGATGAACGGAGATGAACTGCGGGATCAGATCTCGAGCCGTCCCCAGCTCAGCCTTCGGTAGCGCCAGGTCAGGAGCGCCATGCGCGCCACCCAGTCCAGGATCATGACGGACCAGACCGTCCGGATGGACGCTTCCAGGCCGACCGCGAGGAACGCGGCGACCGGCAGCCGCACGAGCCACATGCCCGCGATGGTGGCGAACATGATGAATCCCGTGTCGCCTGCCCCGCGGAGCGAACCGCCGAGCACCATCGTCATGGCCAGCGGGACCTGCGCAAAGGCCACGATCTTCATGTAGAGTATACCATAGCCGATCACCTCGGCATCGTCGGTGAAGAGCCGCATCAGCAGGTAGGGAAAGAAGAAGAACAGGATCCCCATGCCCGCCATGAGCAGCACGGCCAGGCGGTAGGCCTCCCCTGCCGAGAGCCGCGCCTCCTGGGGCCGTCCGGCGCCGAGGTTCTGGCCCACCACGGTCGCGGCGGCTACGGCGATGCCGTAGCCGGGCATGAAGGAGAAGGCCTCGATGGCCAGCCCCACCTGGTGCGCGGCGTAGACCGCGGTTCCGTAGAGCAGGATCACCTTTGCGAAGAGCAGGGAGCCCGTGTTCTGGAGGAGCCGGTCGACGAAGATGGGCCATCCGAGCCTGAGGGCCAGGGAGGTCAGGCGCCACTCGAACCTCCGGCGGATGACGAGATAGCGCCGGGAAAGCGAACGGGCCAGGAGGAATCCCGCGCCGACCATTTCCGATGCCGCGATGGCGATGGCCGCGCCCTTGACGCCCAGCGCCGGGAGCCCGAACTTCCCGTAGATGAGCGGATAGGCCACAACGACATGCAGGATGTTCACGATCACCGTGGCAACGAGGGGCGTCCTCGTGTCCCCGGCGCCGTGCATGACGCCCGAAAGCACGTTGATGGCGATGCTGAAGAAGATGAAGGTGAAGATGATCGGCGTATAGTCCTGCAGGAGCTCCCGGACCTCCCCCTCCGCGCCGAGCAGTCCCGCCATGCGCCAGCCGTAGAGGTTCCCGAGCAGCATGATGACCAGGGCCGCGAGGACCGCCAGCAGCATGCCCTGCAGGGCCGCCTGGGCGGCGTCCTCCCGGCGGCCCGCGCCCCAGAGCTGGGCCACGACCACGGTCGCGCCGGTGTTGATGCCCCAGGAGACGCTCATGGCCGTGAAGACCATGGTCTGGGCGATGCCCACCGCCGCGATGGCCGGGGGGCCGAGCCCGCCCACGAGGAAGATGTCCACGATGCCCACGGAGCGCTGGAGCAGACTCGAGAGCACCACGGGGACGGCGAGGGAGACGACCTGTCTGCGAATGCTTTTTTCCATGAAAAGGTCGATGCCGCGGGCCGGACAGCGGCGCGGGCGGGGACGACGTTTCGCTACCGGGCGAGGGACCGGGCTTTTCTGAGGTTCCGCACGTCGTCCTCGTCGGTCTCCTTCGGCGTCTCCATGATCATCGGCGCCTCCCGGAAGGCGGGATGCTTCAGGAAGGCCCGGAAGCCCGCATCGCCGATGCTGCCCTCGCCGATGTGCCAGTGCCGGTCCACGCGGGAGCCGAAGTCCCGCAGGCAGTCGTTCAGGTGGATGCCTTTGAGCCGCCCGAGGCCCACGGTCGCCTTGAGCTCCGCGGCCAGCGCCTCCACGCCCTTCTTCGTGCGGATGTCATACCCTGCGGCGAACCCGTGGCAGGTGTCGTAGCAGACGCCCACGGCCGTGCTGTCCTTCAGCAGGTCGATCACCTGTTGCACCTGCCGCAATTCGTAGCCCACATCCCCCTTCTCGCCCGCGGTGTTCTCAAGCAGGACCATGGCCTTCGGCCGGTGGAGCCGCAGGGCCATGTTCAGCGCCGCGGCAACGCGCTCGATCATCCAGCCGGGCTCCTGTCCGCTGGCCGAGCCCAGGTGCGTGACCAGGTACTCCGCGCCCAGCCGCTCCGTGCGCTCCAGGTCCACCACGAACTGCTCGATGGACCGCTGGTAGAGCTCGGGCTTCGGCGAGGCGAGGTTGATGAGGTAGCTGGTATGCACGAAGACCGGACCGATGTCCCACTCGTCGCGGAGCCGCCGGAACTCCTGCGCATCGGCAGGGTCGATCGGTTTCACGGTCCAGCCACGGGGATTGCGGCTGAAGATCTGCATGGTGCTGCAGCCGATCTCGTAGGCGCGCTGCACGGCCAGGGCGAAGCCGCCCGATATGGAGACATGAAAACCGAACCGCATCCTAGCGCTCTCCTGCGAGCTTCAGGAACTCTGCTTCATTAAGGACCCGGATGCCGAGCTGATTCGCCTTCTCGAGCTTGCTGCCTGCATCCTCGCCCGCCAGCACGAAGGCGGTCTTTTTCGATACCGACCCGGCCGCGCGGCCGCCCTTCCGCTCGATGATCTCCTCGTAGTGCTCCCGGGGCCTCGAGAGCGTGCCGGTGATCACGATCGACATGCCTGCGAACGGTCCCCGGGCGGCCTCGTCTGCGGCCGAGAGATCAGGGTTCTCGATGACGAGGCCGAGTTTTTGGAGGGCGTCGAGCACCCGGATGTTCTCCTGCTCTGCAAAGAACTCGGAGATCGACGCGGCCAGCTTCTCGCCCATTTGATGTATCGCTTCTATCCGCTCGGGCGTGATGTGATACAGGTCCTTCAGTGTCGGGAAGTGCTTCGCCAGCTGCTTCGCGGCGAACTCTCCCACGTGCAGGATGCCCAGGGCGAAGAGGAACCGGGCCAGCGTGGTCCGCTTGCTTTTCTCGATGGCCTCGATCAGGTTCCGGGCGGACCGCTCGCCGAAGCGGGGCAGCTCCAGGAGCTGCTCCTTCCGCAAGCGATAGATGTCCGTGACGTTTTTCACCAGACCGTGGGAGAAGAGCAGCTCCACGTTCTTCTCCCCCATGTGCTCGATGTCCATGGCGCCGCGCGAAGCATAGTGCCGGATCCGCTCCAGGACCTGCGCCGCGCAGTTGAGCCCCACGCACCGGTAGGCGACCTCGCCCTCCTCCCGCACCACGTGGGAGCCGCAGACCGGGCATGCCGCAGGCGGCGGGAACCGCTTCTCCCCTCCCGTCCGGAGCTCCTTCCGGACCTCCACGACCCGCGGGATCACATCGCCGGCGCGCTCGATCACCACCGTATCGTTGATCCGGATGTCCTTGCGCTCGATCTCGTCCCAGTTGTGGAGGGTCGAACGGGCGACCGTGACGCCGCCGATCCGGACCGGCTGCATCACGGCCACCGGCGTGATGACGCCGGTCCTGCCCACGGATGCCTCGATGTTCTCGATCTTCGTGGCGCCCCGGTGGGCCGCGAACTTGTAGGCAATAGCCCAGCGCGGTTCGCGGGTCTTGACCCCAAGCTGCCTCTGGAATTCCCGGTCGTTCACCTTGATGACCGCGCCATCGGCCTCAAAGGGAAGTCCGGCGCGGCCGCGCTCGATGCGGCCGATCGCTTCCAGCACCTGCTCCGCACCCTCCACGACCGCGAGGTCGCGAGGCACCGGGAACCGCGCCATCCTCAGCCATTCCATGATCTCGCTCTGGCTGGCAAAGGATGCTCCCCGCACAGCGCCGACGCCGTAGCAGGCCATGTGCAGCTTCCTGCCCGCCGTGACCGCGGGATCGAGCTGGCGCACCGAGCCTGCTGCGGCGTTCCGGGGGTTGGCGAAGGCCGGCTCGCCTGCCAGCTCCCGCTCCTGGTTCAGCTTCTCGAACTCCTCGAGGTCGATGTAGACCTCTCCGCGGATGTCGATCTCCTCGGGGACCGGCACGCCCTCGATGCGGAGCGGCACGGCCTTGATGGTCCTGATGTTGGCCGTAACGTCCTCTCCTTCGATGCCGTCCCCCCGCGTTGATGCATGATGGAGCAGTCCCTTCAGATAGGTGAGCTCCATGGCGAGGCCGTCGTACTTCGGCTCGACCGTGTACCCGATCTCCCCTTCGGTCTTGAGGAGCCTGCGCACCCGCGCATCGAACTCCCGGACCTCCTCGTGCGAGAAGGCGTTGTCCAGGGAGAGCATCTGCTCCGTATGCTTCACCTTCCCGAACTTCTCGAGCGGCGCAGCGCCGACGCGCCGGGTGGGTGAGTCGGGAAGGACATGGCCGTGCTCTTCCTCGAGCTCCTGCAGCCTGCGGAACTTCCGGTCATACTCGCTGTCCGGGATGACCGGCGCATCGAGGACGTAGTACCGGTAGTTGTGCTCGTTCAGCTCCTGCACGAGCCGCTCGATCTCGTTCTTTGCATCTGCGGGGATCCTGGTCATGGCCGGCAATGAAACGAGGAAGGTCAATCAGATCCTTTGTCTTCCAACTGATAGTCCTTGATCTTGGTCAGCAGGGTCTTGTAGCTCACCTGCAGGACCTCGGCCGCCCGGGACTTGTTCCCGCCGGTCTGCTTCAGCACCTGCCGGATGCGGCGGGACTCGGCCACGCGCGTGGCGGCGGCCGCCACCTCGTGCAGCGTCCCGTCCATGGGCACGTGCTCCGCCAGGGCCTCGATGACCGCGGTCTCCTTGATGCCCAGATCCTGGCTCCGGATCACGCCGCCGTCGGCATAGATGACCGCCCGTTCGATCACGTTCTCCAGTTCCCGCACGTTGCCCTTCCAGGGCGCCTTCATCAGGATCTCCATGGCCTCATCGGCCAGGGTGAGCGGCCCCTTCCGCACCTCGGCGGAGTACTTCGCCAGGAAGTGCTGGGCCAGGGGCGGGATGTCCTCCCGCCGCTCCCGGAGCGGCGGGATGGTTACCGGGAAGACGTTGATGCGGTAGTACAGGTCCTCGCGGAAGGTCCCGGCCGCCACGGCCTTCTCGATATCCTTGTTCGTGGCGGCTACGACGCGCACATTGATCCGTATCGGCCGGCTGCCGCCCACCCGCTCGATCATCTGTTCCTGCAGGACCCGCAGGATCTTGGCCTGGAGCGCCAGGTCCATGTCCCCGATCTCGTCCAGGAAGACCGTTCCCTTGTCCGCCAGCTCCAGCCTGCCGAGCTTCCGGGCGTCGGCGCCGGTGAAGGCGCCCCGCTCGTAGCCGAAGAGCTCGCTCTCGAGCAGCTCACGCGGTATGGCGGCGGAGTTGATCGCCACGAAGGGGCCGTCCCTGCGCTCGCTGAGGTGATGGACGGCCCGGGCGAAAAGCTCCTTGCCGGTCCCGCTCTCGCCGTGCAGCAGCACCGAGGCGTTCGTGGGCGCGACCTTCCGGAGGGAGGCGGTGATCTCCTGGAGCTGCCTGCTCCTGCCGATGATGCGCGGCATGCCGAACCGCTCCGGCAGCTCGGACCGCAGCAGGATGTTCTCGGTCGCCACGCGGTAGGTGTCCAGCGCCCGCCGGATCAGCACCAGCAGATGTTCGGTATCGAAGGGCTTGGCCAGGAAATCATAGGCCCCCTCCTTCACCGCACGCACGGCGTTCTCTATCGTTCCATAGGCGGTCATCACGATGACCGGCAGCAGGGGGGAGTCCGCCTTCGCGGCCCGCAGCACCTCGAACCCGTCCTTCTTCGGCAGCTTCAGGTCCGTGAGCACCAGCCCGATGCTCTCGTCCGCGAGCAGCTTGACGCCCTCGGCCCCGTCCCGGGCCGTTATGACCTGGTAGCCCTCGCCCTCCAGCGTGGCCTTCAGCATGGCGCGCATGCTTTCCTTGTCCTCGATGACGAGGATCGTGTCCATAGGTCCCTCGTTGTCCTGACCGCGCATGACCGCGGATCGCGGTCTCAGGGGGCCGGCAGGACGACGGTGAAGGTCGTCCCCTGCCCCTCCCCGCTCTCGATCTCGATCCTCCCGCCGTGGGCCGTGACGATCTTGTGCGCCAGGGCGAGACCCATGCCCACCCCCTGCTCCTTGGTGGTGAAGAACGGGAGGAAGACCTTCCGGAGGTGCTCCTGGGCGATGCCGCGGCCCGTGTCCCGCACCGTGATCACCGCCTCGCCGGCCGCTACGGACGCGGCGACCGAGAGCCTGCCCCCGTCCGCCATGGCATCCAGGGCGTTCTGGATGATGTTCCCCAGCGCCTGGCGCATCAGGCCCTCGTCCAGCAGCACGGATCCGTCCTCCAGCCTGAGGTCGCTCGCGATCGCGCCGCCCCCACCCCGCGCCTGGAGCGCGGACTCCACGCAGCCGGTCAGCAGCTCCCGGAGACCGGTCTGCGTGCGGTGGAGCGCCGCGGGCCGGGCGAAGGTCAGCAGGTCGCCGATGATCCGGTTCATCCCCTCGATCTCGGCGGTGATATCGCTGATGATCCCCCGGCCATCTTCGTCCTGCCGCTTCGCCAGGAGCTTGAGATACCCCGCGATTACGGCCATGGGATTCCGCAGCTCATGGGCGATGCCGGCCGACATCTCTCCCAGCGCCGTCAGCCGCTCCTTCAGCTCCACCTGCTCCTGGAGCCGCTTCACCTCCGTCAGGTCCGAGAAGGAAAGGATGACGCCGATGACCGCTCCCTGCCGGTCGGTGAGCAGCGCGGTATTGAAGCCGAGCCAGATGCGGCCGCCCTTCCGCGGGAGGACCGTCTCCATGCGGCGCGACGTTACGCGGTCCTGCAGCGCCTCGGCGATGAAGCGGCAGATATCGCTCTCCCCGAAGAGCTCCGCGCAGGACTTCCCGGCCATCTCCTGCCGGGTCATGTCCAGCAGCTCCTCGGCCGCGCGGTTCACCGTGTTCACCCGGCCGTCCGCGTCAAAGGCAATGACGCCGTTCGAGACGCACTGCAGGATGTTCTCCGCGCGGCTCTCGGCGATGGCCTTCAGCCGCTCCAGCTCCTTCTCCTTCTCCTTCAGCCGCCGGGTAACGTCCTGGAAGGAGCTGATGATGAAGCTGATGTCCTGGGTCCGTTCGCGCTCCTCCTTCCGCATGCCGAGTTCCCCGCGGTACTTCCGCGCGGTCCTCCAGGCGACCACCAGGCCGAAGGCCGCGATCACGGCCCCCAGCAGCAGGAACGGAAGGATGCGCTCGGTCATAGGCGGAGCAGCCCGAAGTACCAGGCGCGGATCTCCTCGCCGAGGAAGAGGGCGGCCAGCGCGCCCGCGGCAAGGAAGGGCCCGAAGGGGATATGCTGCTGGGCCTCGTGCTTCTTCAGGAGGATGAGCGTGACGCCGATGACCGTCCCGGTGAGGGCGCCGAGCAGGATGGTCAGCACCGCGCCCTGCCATCCCAGGAAGCTCCCGAGCATGGCCATGAGCTTCACGTCTCCGCCGCCCATGGCCTCGACCTTGCGAAGCTTCTCCCAGAGCCAGCCGATCAGCCAGAGCGGCCCGCCGCCGGCCAGGAGCCCGATGGCGGAGTTCGCCAGGCCGGTTGCATAGGACCCCGCGTCCGGCGCGATGCCGAAGGGCAGCGGCGCGGCCAGGATGGTCATGAAGAAGGGCGCGACGGCCAGCCCCAGCGCCATGCCGGGCAGCGTGATCACGTCAGGGATGATCTGGTGGTCCAGGTCGATGAAGGTGATGACGATGAGGGAGGAGCAGAGGAACATGGCCAGCACGGCCTCGCCGGTCATGCCGAAGACGCGCAGGGCCCAGAGGCAGAGCAGCCCGTTCAGCAGTTCCACCGCCGGATAGCGCCAGGAGATCGGCCGGCCACAGGCCCGGCACCTGCCGGTCAGCAGCAGGAAGCTCAGCACCGGGAGGTTGTCGTACCACCGGATAGCAGTCTTGCAGTGCGGACAGTGGGAGGGCGGCCGCAGCAGGGAGCCGGAGACCGGCAGCCGGGCGATGCAGACGTTCAGAAAGCTGCCGATCACCAGGCCGAAGAGAAGGACGGTCCCGAAAATGACCTCCTGGGTCATGCAGCCTTCTCCCCGTCCCCGTCCGGCGGCTGCGCCGCCTTCCGGAGAGCGCCGGACTCGTGCTCCAGGTCCTCCAGCAGGTTGTCGAGCTGCTTCTCCCGGACCGCGATCTTCTCGATCGATGCGGCGATCTCGTCGCTGCCGAAGAAGCCGTCGAAGCTCTCGGGCAGCTGGTCGTCCTCGCGCAGCTCCAGGAGCTTCCGGCCCACGGCGAGCTGCTCCTCGCGCACCGCGGCCTGGACCTCATCGATCTGCATCCGCAGCCGGACGATGTTGATCTCCGCCCGGACGCGCTCCGAGAGGACCGCCGCGGCAAGGGTGAGCCGGTCGTAGCCCTTCTGCATATTGACGAGCGTGGTCTCCCAGAGGTTCATGGAGTTCTCCTGATGCGTCTCAGCCCACCGGCAACTGTCGCTCAAATCTAACAGATTGGCCGGGAAATATCAACTTGTGCTTAGCAGGCCGAGCCGGCCCTCCCACTTCCGCCTGACCGCGTCCCGGAGCTCGGGATGGCGCCGCAGCTCGGGGTCCGCCTCCACGATGCCGAAGGCGTCGGCGCGGGCCGCTTCGAGCAGGTCCGCGTCCCGGATGATGTTCGCCGCGCGGAGGTCCGGCAGGCCGGACTGCCGGGTGCCGAAGAACTCGCCGGGCCCCCGGAGCCGCAGGTCCTCCTCGGCTATCCGGAACCCGTCGTTCGTCCGCACGAAGGAGTTCAGCCGGTCCCGGGTCTCGTCCGTGAACATGCGCGGCCCCATCAGGAGACACCGGGACTCGTGGCCGCCCCGGCCCACCCTGCCCCGGAGCTGGTGGAGCTGCGCCAGGCCGAAGCGCTCGGGATGCTCTATCACCATCACCGTGGCGTTCGGCACGTCCACGCCAACCTCGATCACCGTGGTCGAGACCAGGACCTGCACTGCGCCGTCCTGGAAGGACCGCATGACCGCTTCCTTCTCATCGCCCTTCATCCTGCCGTGCAGCAGCCCCACGCGATGCCGGGGAAAGACGTTCTGCTGCAGCAGCGCGGCCATCTCGGTGGCCGCCTTGAGGTCGCTCTTCTCGGTCTCCGCCACGAGCGGGTAGACCACGTAGGCCTGGCGGCCCTTTGCCAGCTCCTCCTCGATCAGCCGGTAAACCTCGTTCCTCCTGCTCTCGAAGAAGAGCCGCGTGGCCACCGGCGTCCTGCCCGGCGGCATCTCGTCAATCACCGAGACCTCGAGGTCGCCGTAGACCGTCAGGGCGAGGGTGCGCGGGATCGGCGTGGCGGTCATGACCAGGACGTCGAGCGCATAGCCTTTGGCCTTGAGCGTGGAGCGCTGCAGCACGCCGAAGCGGTGCTGCTCGTCGATGATCGCCAGGCCCAGCCTGTGGAACGCCACCTCCTCCTCGATCAGGGCATGGGTGCCCACCACGATCTGCGCGCCGCCGTCGGCGATGGCCTCCAGCGCCGCGGCCTTCTCCTTCTTCCGCAGCCTGCCGGTCAGGCTGCTGACCGCCACGCCCAGCGGCCGCGACAGCCGGTCGAGGTTCCGGACGTGCTGTTCCGCCAGGATCTCGGTGGGCGCCATGATGCAGGCCTGGTACCCGCTCTCGACCGCCGCCAGGCAGGCAGCCAGGGCCACCAGGGTCTTGCCGCTGCCCACGTCGCCCTGGACCAGCCGGTTCATGGGATGGGGCGAGGCCATGTCCTGCTTGATCTCCGCGATGACCCGCTCCTGGGCGCCGGTGAGCGCAAAGGGCAGCGAGTTCCTGAGCTCCTCCTCGAGCCGGCCCGAGGGCCGGATGACGACGCCCTTGGCCTCCGAGGCCACACCCTGCCGCCGCAGTGCAAGGCCGGTCTCGAGCACGAAGAGCTCCTCGAAGATCAGGCGGCGGTGTGCAGGGCTCCGGCCGCGGTTGAGGCGCTCCAGGTCCCGCTCCTGCTCGGGAAAATGGACCTCCCGAAGCGCGCGGGAGAAGGGCATGAGACCGTGGCGGTCCGCGATCTCCCGGGGCAGCGCCTCCGGCAGGCCCGCGCCGCAGGTCTCGAGGATGGTGCGCATGAGGGAACGGAGCGTCCGGGCGGTCAGCCCGGCTGTGGCGCGGTAGACCGGCACGATCCTGCCGGTATGGACCGCCTGCTCCTCCTCGTCGTCCGGGTCCAGGACCTCGTACTCGGGGTTGTCCATCTGCGGCCTGCCGCCGCGGTAGGGATTGGACCGGACCACGCCGGAGAGGATGACCCGCTGGCCCGCGCGGAAGGTCTTCTGCATGAAGGGCTGGTTGAACCAGGAGCCCACCACGATGCCCGTGCCGTCCGAGACCACCAGCTCGAAGACCTTGACATGCTGGCGCTTCGTCCGGACCACCTCCGCGCTCATCACCTCGCCCGTCACGGTCTCGTAGGCGCCCCAGGCGATCCGGGAGATCCGCTTGATGCTGCTGCGGTCCTCGTACCGCCAGGGCAGGTAGAAGAGCGCGTCCTCTACCGTGGCGATGCCGAGCCTGGCGAGAAGCGCCGCGCGGCGCGGACCGACGCCCTTGCAGTACTGCACCGGCGTCTCGGGCCGGAGGCCGGCATGCTGCTGCGGAACAGGCATCACCGGTCCGGGCTCCGCGCCGGCTGTCGAGAGCGAAGCTGTGCCGGCCTGCTCCAGGTCCACCAGGAGCGCCACCGCGCTCCGCACCCGCTCCTTCCGCTCCTCGTCAGCGAGGCCGTCGAACTTCCTGAAGAGCCGTTCCAGCGCGTCGCAGACCGCCGCATCCGCTCCCGTGCTGCGCAGCTCGTCTGCTGCGCCGGCGATGAACCCCTCCATGCCCGCCAGGCTCCGGATGCCGGCAAAGCCGTCGCGGGAGGCGAACTCCAGGGGCCGCCTGATCTTCCCGATGATCTCCCCGATGCTCATCTGCGCCATGAATTTCTTTGATTTTTATCGTTTTTTTTCTTGCATGGGCAACGACGCTATGGTAGCATAGGGCCTCGTTGAAGGCAATATCTTTCCCGGCATGAGGAGGAACGCATCGTGGCAGGAACGTGTCAGATCTGCGGCAAGGGCGCGCTGAAGGGCAACCAGGTGAGCCATGCCAACAACAAGAACAAGAAGTTCTCGAAGCCGAACGTCCAGTCCATCAAGGCGCTGGGCCCGAAGGGGTCCCATGTGCGCATGCATGTCTGCACCCGCTGCATCCGGTCAGGCAAGGTCAAGAAGGTCGGCTAGATCTCCCGCAGCGTCATTCCAAAACACCTCAGGCCCGGCTAACGATGCCGGGCCTTTCTCTTTCGTTTCTCTTCCCCGTAGATCTCCAGAGCTGCGATGCATATGGTCGACCTGCGCACACATCTTTGGACCGCATACTGACATGCCGCACAGCCGCCATGCTTGACAGTCAGGTCAATTGCAAGTAATATTCATCCATGAAAACATCCGCCCGATATATCATCGACGACAAGGGCAGGAAGAAAGCCGTGATCCTTGAGCTCAAGGAGTACAAGAAGCTCATCCGTGCCCTTGAGGACCTGGAAGACAAGAAAGCCTTTCGGTCCGCTGTACGCGAGAAATCCGTACCCTACGGCACAATAGAATCCCGCCTGAAGAGGTCCAAGCGTCTCTGATGTATACGCTCCTCGCCAAACCGAGCGTTGAAAAGGACCTCCGCTCCATCCCCTCCGCTGACCTCGCTGTTCTTAATGACAAGATAAAGTCCCTGGCAGGCCAGCCGCGTCAACAGAAGACCGAAAAGCTCACGGGCGTGGACGGATATCGCCTGCGTGTCGGTCGCTACCGGATCCTTTACGCCATAGACGATCGCGCCAGGACAGTGACGATTTATCGGGTGCAACACCGGAAGCAAGCCTACCGCTGATCTTGCATGCTTCGCCATAGTAATGACGATCGGTTCTTGGTATCTTCCTCCTCGTTTTATAAGCTCCCTTTTCCTGTTAAAAACAGCTGTCTAAGCCCATGTGAAAAGCCTTTGCCACCGTTCTACGTTTGCATTTCTTATAACATTGGCCGGAGCCCTTGCCCGCTCCTTGACGGCATTGGCGAAACCCGGTAGTATTTCCTACTACCCTGTCAGGAGAATTCCCATGCGCTCTCCGGCATACCTAGCCCTCGCCCTGCTCATCCTGCTGGCGTCCCTGCTCCTGCCGGCCTGCGTCCCCCCTGCTCCGCCGGAGCGGCCGCTCCCGCTCGATGACCCCTCGCGCCCCCGGGTGAAGGCATCAGGCCTCGAGCAGCGCATCCATCAGCTCATCAACCAGGAGCGCCGGAGCCGCGGCCTTACCGCCCTGGCATGGGACGACGCGCTGGCGCGGGTCGCGCGGCTGCACAGCAGGGACATGGGCGACCGCAGGTACTTCAGCCATGACTCGCCCGAGGGAACGGACTTTTCGGAGCGGTACCGCCGCGGTGGCTACACCTGCGCGCTCCGCACGGGCAACACCATCCATATGGGCGCGGAGAACATCTTCCAGAACAACCTGTACGAGTCGGTGACCACGAGGAACGGGAAGGCGACCTATGACTGGACGAACGAGGGAAGGATAGCGGAAACAACGGTGCGGGGCTGGATGGAGAGCCCCGGCCACCGCAAGAACATCCTCACGCCGCACTGGAAGCGGCAGGGCATAGGGGTCTCCATCACCCCTGCGGGAAAGATCCTTATCACCCAGAACTTCTGCTGACGCCGCGGAACGGCGGCCCGGACCGCTACCGGGCCGCCCGCACTGCGTAGTCCTCGCCGCTGATATAGCCCTCGAGCTGCTGGATCTGGGCCTCCTGGTCCGAGATGACCGCATCCACGACGTTCCGGGTGCTCAGCATGCCGACGACCTGGCCGCCCTCGGTCACCGGGAGATGCCGGATATGGTTGCTGGCCATCAGGATCATGCACTCCTGGAGGTTCAGGTCCGGACCGGCGGTGATGACCGGACTGGTCATGAGCTCCGCCACGGTCGTTGTCTTGGACGACTTCCCCTTCAGGATGACCTTCCGGGCATAATCCCGCTCCGAGAAGATCCCGACCAGCCGCCGGCCCTCCATCACCAGGAGCGCGCCGATGTCCTTCTCGGCCATCATCCCGAGGGCGTCATAGGCCGTCGCCTCCGGCGCGACCGCCCAGAACCCCTGCCCCTTCTTTTTCAGAATGTCCTTCACCGTAATGGACGTATACATCTTCGCCCCCTTTCTCCGGACCGCCCTGCGGCCGGACCTGCGCGGAACAAAAAGGCCGGACATGCCGAGTTCGACTCCTTTCGGCAGGCCCGGCCGTCTCTCACGAGAGACCCTGGGCTTTCGGCGCCTGCAAACGAAGGCGTCGGTCCTCTCTCGGCGCGTATGATGACCGTCTTGCTCTTCTTGTAGCAGGATGACGCAACAGAGTCAAACCGAGATTACGGTTACCAGGTAACCTCTAACTGCTGATTGAGGCAGTTCCTGTTACCGCAGGTTACCGGTAAGGTAAGATTCTTCTCTTGCGTCCTAG
>CAZTXN010000066.1:0-13232 GCA_964617655.1 uncultured Nitrospiraceae bacterium
TTCATCAAGACAAAGAAAGACTTTCAACGCTGAAAATCTATGATGCAACTATGACTAACGCTGAATCGTCCTTCATCATAAGAATTCATAAACAAAGCAGCGTGATTCTGCGTTGAATTGGTTTTCAGTTAATTTGCCCTTCCTCACATCGCTCCCCGGGCTCACCTCCGCAGGGGCTCGAACTTCCTCCCGCCGTGCTCGATGAACTTGCTGAAGAACTCCACGTAGTGGAGCCGGAGCGAATGGATGGTGGGCGAGAAGACGCCGAGGACGATGTTCAGGGCATGGATCAGCCCCGCCACCACGATGCCGGTCGCGATGTCGCCGGTCAGGCCGCCGAGGTTGTTCGCCACGAAGGCCAGCAGCACGGAGGTCAGGCCGATGGCGGTGATGCGCACGTAGGAGATGATGTTCCCGATGCTCTTGAGCAGCTCGAGCGGCGCGAGCACGCCGCCGGCGAAGAAGAGCAGCGGCGTCAGGAAGAGGATCACCAGGACCGCGGGCTTCGTGAGCACCGCGGGAAAGCGGCCGGTGAGCGAGGCGATGACCGCAAGGAGGCAGAAGATAATGACGATGCTCAGGACCTTGTAGAGCCCCTCGCGCTTCACGTTCCGCCGGAAGGCGCTGATCGCGCCGAGCAGCAGCCCCAGCAGGACGTGTCCGACGCCGACGGCGACGGCGAAGATCAGCATGGGAATGATCGCCTCGCGCCGCTCGATGCAGAGCGGCTCGAGATGGAAGAGCCGGGCCGGCAGGTCGCCGAAGAACTCTCCGAAGAGAACGCCGAAAAAGATCGCGTAGGAGGCCGAGATGAGCAGGACCGCCGCGGCGTCCCGGACCCTGCGCCGGCCCCGGTAGCGCTTCCGGAGCCAGAGCGCGAGCAGCACGAGCACCAGCCCGTACCCGGCGTCGCCCAGGATGATGCCGAAGAAGATGGGGAAGAAGATCCCGATGAAGGGCGTGGGATCGTAGGAGGTGTATGCCGGGAGCGGCAGCAGGCCCGTCAGCAGCTCGAAGGGCCGGAAGTACGCCGGGTTCCGGAGCACGATGGGGACCCGCTCCAGGTCCTCCTCGCGGATTTCCTGCTCCTCCACCACGACCGGCGGCCCGAAGGCCGCATGCAGTTGCTCCCGGAGCCTTGCGAGGTCCCTGCCCGGCATCCAGCCGTGGATGAAGAAGCACATGCGGGTCTCGAAGGCCGCGGCCGTGGTCCTGAGCAGCGAGAGCCGGTCGTCGGTCCAGTCGCGCACCGCCCGGTAGAGCGGCGCCCACCGCCGGGCGAACCGATCGAGCTCCTCCTGCACGCGGACCGCCTCGCCGGCAGCTTCGGCCGTGCGCCTCCGCACATAGGCCACCTTCTCCGGGAACGAGAGGCCGCCGAAGGCCGCCGGAAAGGTGAGCTCCGGGACCTGTTCGTCCGCCAGGGTGCGCTTCACCCGGTCGGCGGCCTCCTTCTCGACGGTGATCAGCCCTGCGAGCGAACCGTCGTCCGCGGCCTCGGTCTGGAGCTCGTACTTCCAGTCGGTGATGCGCGAGAGCACGTCCCGGAGCCTGTCGACCATCTCCGGCTCCCGGACCGTGAGGCCGATGAACTCGAGGTCCGGCGCCTCCTGCGCGTGCTCCAGCAGCGATGCCATGGCGCCGAGGAAGACCGCGTAGCGCTCCAGCTCCGTCCGTTCCTTCTGCAGGGCGTCCCGCCGGCCGGCGAGCTCCTGCGCCTCATCGCGATGGCGCTCCACGGACCGGGCGATGGTCCCGACGATCGTAGCGGGATCGATGTAGCTCTCCCGGACGGGAAGCGGGGGAAGGAAGGAAAGCAGGTCGTCGATCTTCCGGCGGAGCTCCTCAAGAAAGGCCCGCTCCACGGCGGTCTCTTCGTCGAGCGCGAAGGAGCGGACGTCCTGGGCGTCGTCCTTCCCGATGAATCCCACGGCCTCGGGCTCGACCTGGAAGATCCCGAGCTCGCGCAGCAGCACGAGGGCCTTCTGCAGGAGGTCCTTGGGTCCGGCGATCTCCACCTTGGACATGCGGACGATCATGGCGTCATTCCATGAGGATGCCGGGCAGCCGCTGCAGGACGATGCCGGTCAGGGCGGCGTCAGTGAGCCGTTCGAGCCGCTCCGCCCGCGCCGCCGCCTCGGCGGTCACCTGCCGGGCCGCTTCCTCGGCGTCCTGCCGGGCCTTTGCCAGCTCCTGCGCGCGGCGCGGACCGTCCTCCCGCTCCCCGCTGCTCACCGCTGCAGCGCATTCGCCCCTCACCTGCTCGAGCCACGCCTTCAGCCGCTGCTGCTCCTGCTCGATGCAGCGCTGCACTTCCTTCTCCGCGGCGATGACCTCGTTCAGCACGCCCTTCTCCATGCATCTATTGTATCAGAAGCCTCTCCAGCGAAGTTCAGCGCCTGCAATAATCTGTGCATAATCTTGGAAAAAAACGCACGCTGCGCTACAATGAGCATGCGCTGCATCTCAGAGCGCGGCCTCAAGCGGTCGCAGGGAAAGAAATGCGAAAGCGCGAAACAAACGGCAGCGCGCGGGAGGGAGGACGGCGATGATCAGGTACAGCGGGGTGAACCATCTGGCTCTGGCCACGGGCGACATGGACGGGACCATCCGGTTCTGGAGGGACCTCCTGGGCATGCGGCTCCTGGCCGGGCTCGGCAAGGCCGGCTACCGCCAGTACTTCTTCCAGGTCTCGGAGCATGACATGATCGCGTTCTTCGAATGGCCGAACGTGCGGCCGGTGGAGGAGAAGGAGCACGGCAGGCCGGTGACCGGGCCCTTCGGCTTCGATCATGTGGCCTTCGGCGTGGAGGACGAGGACGAGCTCTGGAAGCTGAAGGACCGGCTCGCCGCGGCCGGCGCCTGGGTCTCGGAGGTGATCGACCACGGCTTCATCCATTCGATCTATGCCCACGACCCGAACGGCATCCCGATCGAGTTCAGCTACTATGTGCCGGGCACGGACATCCGCGCCAGCCCGCTCATGGCCGACCGCCGGCCCACGCCGGCGGCGCAGGAGGGCCCCGAGCCGCAGTTCGACCGGTGGCCGGCCGTGACCGCACCGACGCCTGCGGAGGAGCGCAGGATCTACCCCGGCGAGGGGAGCGAGCTCTTCCACGGGAAGAGACGGAAGACCTGACGCAGGGAGGGGATCAGCCGGCAGGACCGGATCGGCGGGGCGCTGCGGAGAAGAGCGGCGCATGGACCGGCCCGCCGCGGCAGACCGGGCATCTGCCCGGCTTCCGGAGCCGTGTGCGCTTTTCGAAGAGGAACCCGCAGGCAGCGCATTCTGCGGGCTGGATGATCAGCCGGCGCCCCTGGCGGTGGAGCGATGTCCGGAGATGCTCCAGGTGGCCGTAGACATCCTTCTCCGGGATCCCCACGCGGCCCGAGAGGTCCCGGCCCGAGAGCGGCCCCTGCTCCAGCTCCGCAAGGATCCTGCGGCGCGCCGTCTCCCGCGCCTCGGGCGGAACGCGCTCCTGCTCCCCGGCCGCCGCATGGCCGGCGGCATGCCGCTTCCTCCCGCCTGTTCTTGACAGACCACCCTCCTCTGCTACAATCAGAGCAGGACCGCCGTGCCGTCCGCCGTCCGCCCTATGCGCGCCGACCAGTCAACGGAGAACCGGGACCAGTTCATCAGACAGATCTTCACGGTCGTCGCTCCCTACGTGGATGCGCTCAGCCGCGGCTTCAGCCTCGGGCTGGACCGCTCCTGGCGGAAGCGGGCGGTCCGGCTCTCCGGCATCGGCCGCGGCGACCGGGTGCTGGACATCTGCGCCGGCACCGGCGAGCTCTCCTTCCTGCTGGCGGACGCCGTGGGCCCCGAAGGCGCCGTGGTGGGCGCCGACTTCTGCGAAGGCATGCTGGACCGGGCCCGGGCCAAGAGGAACGGCAGCATGGCCAACCTCTCCTTCGCCCTGGCCGATGCCAAGGACCTGCCCTTCCCGGAGGCAAGCTTCGATGCCGTGACCGTCGCCTTCGGGATGCGCAACATCCCGGACACGATCCCCGCGCTCAAGGAGATCCGGCGGGTCCTCCGGCCGGGCGGCAGGTTCCTCTGCCTGGAACTGACAAGGCCGCAGAACCGGTGGGTCCGCGGCCTCTATCACTGGTATCTCTTCCGCCTGATGCCCCTGGTCGCCAATATCGTGCTGCGCTCCCCGGCGCCCTACCGCTACCTCCCCCGCTCCATCGAGGCCTTCTACCAGCCGCCTGAGTTCCGAGAGGTCATCGGCCGGAACGGCTTCACCGGCGTCCAGGTGGACTCCCTCACCCTGGGCATCGCCACGGTCTACCGGGCCCGCAGGGCCGGGTGACCGGGAAGGACCCCGGCCGCTAGAGCTCCGCGGCCAGGTCCGCGAACCGCTCGCGCATGAAGGCCTCGGCCGTGTTCCGCGCCTCTGCCGCCGTTCGCTGGCGCATCACCAGATCCGCCAGCTCCACGGCATCCTGCATGCGCACGGACCGCACCGCCTTCTTGACCCAGGGAATGGCGGCCACGTTCATGCTGAGGCGGCGGAAGCCCATGCCGAGCAGGATCGCCGCATAGAGCGGGTCGCCGGCCATCTCGCCGCACATGGCCAGCCCGATCCGGGCCTCCTGCGCCGCCTGGGCCACGCGCTGCAGGAGCCGCAGCACCGCGGGGTCGAGCGGCTCGTAGAGGTAGGCCACGTGCTCGTTGCTCCGGTCGATCGCCAGCGTGTACTGGATGAGGTCGTTCGTCCCGACGCTGAAGAAGGAGACCTCCCGGGCGAGCAGGTCGGAGACCATGGCCGCCGAGGGGACCTCGATCATGGCGCCGATCTCCATCTGCTCGTCGAAAGCCGCGCCCTCGGCCCGGAGCCCGGCCTTGACCTCCTCCATGATGCGTTTGATCTCCGCGATCTCCGGGATGCCCGAGATCATGGGATAGAGGATCTTGAGCTTCCCGTGGGCCGACGCCCGCAGGATGCCGCGCAGCTGGGTCCGGAAGATGTCCCGCTTGGAGAGGCAGTACCGGATGGCGCGCAGCCCCAGCACGGGATTCGGCTCCTTCTCGAACTGCCCCGGCAGGCCGATCTTGTCCCCGCCCACGTCGAGGGTCCGGATAACCACCTCATGGGGCGCCGCCCGCTCAACGACATGCCGGTAGGCCTGGTAGTGCTGCTCCTCCGTGGGCAGCTCCGGTTTGTTCAGGAAAAGGAACTCGGTCCGGTAGAGCCCGATGCCCGTGCCGCCGTGGTCCGCGACCGTGGCGACCTCCTCGGGCAGCTCGATGTTGCCCTGCAGCTCCACGCGGTGGCCGTCCAGGGTCTCGGCCGGAAGGTCCTTGAGCTTGTAGAGTTCCTGCTCGAAGTACTTGAAGCGCCGCTGCCGCTTGAGATACTCGAGGAAGGTCTCCTCATCGGGATCCACGACGACCACGCCGTGAATGCCGTCCATGATGACCACGTCGCCGGTCTTGACCACGGCGGTGATCCGCTCCAGTCCCACCGCCGCCGGGATCCCGAGGGAGCGGGCGAGGATCGCCGTATGCGACGTGCGGCTGCCCACATCGGTCGCAAAGCCAAGGATCTTGTCCTTGCGCATCATGAGCGTGTCCGACGGCGCAAGGTCATGGGCGATGATGATGGCCTCCTCGCGGATGTCGGCAAGGCTCTCCTGCCGGCGGCCCACGAGGTTCCGCAGCACCCGCTCGCCCACCTGTTCCACGTCATGTTTCCGCTCGCGCAGGTACTCGTCCTCGATGGCGTCGAACTTCCTGCCGATCGCGGCGATGGTCTCCTTGAGGGCGGGCTCGGCCCGGAGCTTCTCGTCGCGGATGCGTTTCACCGTGCCGTCCACCAGCATCTTGTCGTCCAGCAGGAGGATGTGGGTGTCCAGGATGTACCGGTGGGACTTGCCCAGGTCCTTGGTGACGCGCTTGCGGATATCCTCCAGCTGGGACTTGGCCTGCTCCACGGCCTTCCGGAACCGCGCCGCCTCGTCCCGGACGTCGGCATCAGCGATGCGCTGCTGCTCCGTGACAACGACTTTCCTGCGATCGAGCAGGTAAGCCCGTCCGATGACGATCCCCGGTGACGCGCCGATGCCGCTGAAGGTCTTTTCCGCCATGGGTCCCCGCCTCTGCTGCATATGATGATCGCCGCCGCGCCCGCTGCCGGGCGCCGGTTCCGGCGCTGCCTACTCCTTCTCTCCGAACCGGTTCTGGAAGAGGGCCGCAAGCGCCTCCATGGCCCGTTCCTCGTCCTCGCCGTCCGCCTGCACCTGCACCGAGCTTCCGCGGGCGGCCGCGAGCATCATGATGCCCATGATGCTCTTCCCGTCCACATCGATTCCGTCCTTGCTCATGGTGATCCGCGACCGGAAGACGCTCGTGGTCTTCACGATCTGGGCCGCCGCCCGGGCATGCAGCCCGAGCTTGTTCTCGATCAGCAGGTCTTTTCGTATCATGCTAGATGATCCCTCCCCAAGCCAGCCCGAGACAGAGCGCCGCGAGGCCGAGCATCAGTTTCACCGGCGAGAACCGGGACCGGAGCAGCGCGGTCATGCCGAGGACGGCCGCCAGGGACGCCAGCGCAAGCAGCAGCCCGTCCAGCGGCCCGAACATCCCGAGGTCCCGCCCCCAGGACGGGATCGTGCCCACGATGCCGCCGAGCATGGCGAGCGTCAGGACCTTGAGCATCCGCGACAGCCGCGTGAAATGATAGCGCGACAGGAGGGCCACCGCGTCCCCGGCCGTGCGGTACCCCTCGAAGACGAGCAGGCAGCGCAGGCCCACATGCACCAGGTTGTACAGGACCAGGTAGAGCACCGGCGCCCACCAGGAACCGCCGAGCAAGGCGGCGGCCGCCACCACGGCCGTGAAGGGCTTGAGCGCTCCCCAGAAGAAGCTGTCCCCCAGGGCTCCGAGCGGCGCCATCAGCGTCCGCTTGACCTCCGCGGGATCCGCGCCCCCGCCTCCGCCCGCGGCGCGCTCTTCCTCCGCCCGTGCCGCCGCGCCCAATACGAAGGAGGCAAGGTACGGCTGCGTATTGAAGTACTCGAGGTGCGCATGCAGCCGGCCGGAATGCTCCTCCCGGTCCGGGTAGAGCCGCCGCAGCACCGGTAGCAGGGCGAACCCGAACCCCAGCGACTGGAGCCGGTCATAGCTCCAGGAGGCCTGGAGGAAGAAGGATCTCCAGAACACGCCGAGCAGATCGATCGTCCGTATGCGCCGGACCTCAGAGGCCACGGGACCGCCCTCCCATCCAGCCTGCGGCCGCTGCCAGCAGGACCGCGGCAAGCACCGGCATCCCGAGCAGCAGCACCAGTGACCCTCCGGCGACGAACCCGGCGAGCAAGGCGCGGTCCCAGACTCCTGCCGCGAGCTTGCGCGTCATGGAGGCGACGCCGAGCAGCGGCAGCAGGATCGCGAAGAGGGCCATGGCCCGGTGCAGGGCCCCCGGCGCCCGGAGGAACAGGGCCGTCAGCGGCACCCCGGCGGCCACGAACCCCAGGCAGAGCGTGAAGGACTTGAGGAAGAAGGCGATCAGCCCCGCCAGATGCCAGCCGGTCACGCTTGCTTCGGTCGGCCTGCCCCCGGCGCCCAGGGCCAGCTCCGGTATCCGGCGGTTCCGCCGGCGCATGATATGGTCCGCGAGCATCGTGACCGGCACCATGATCACGGTGAGCAGCAGGCTGAACCCGATCACCGGCAGCTCCGCGCCTCCGCCTCCGCCGATCGCAGCTATGGCCGTGGCCGAGACCGCCGCGACCGTCGAATCGGCGGGCACGAAGGTCCCCACCGGCAGGTCCAGCACCCATATGAGCTCCAGGACCGCACCGATGACCAGTCCGGACGTGACGTCGCCCAGGAGCCAGCCGGTCAGCGGTCCGGCCACCAGGGGCTGGGAGACCATGAACTGCCCGACCGCCGTGCGGTCGAGGCCGATCAGCCCGCCGATGAGCGCTGCAGCGAGCACCAGCTGCAGCAGTGAGACGTCCATAGCCGGGACCGTCATGCTCCTTCGCGCTCCTTTATCTATCTCGGGGCCGGCCGGGCCGGTATCAGGGCCGGAGCATCCGCTCCAGCGGCTGCGGCCTCCCGCTCGGCACCGTCTGGACCTCGACCTTCACGCCCCGCCGCAGGATCTCGCCGAAGGCCTCGAGGTCCTGATCATCCACGGCCAGGACGTCCAGGAGTTTCCGTTTGCCCGGCACGTAGCGCATGCCGCCGATGTTCACGCCCGGACAGTCCATCCCCGCCCGGAGCGAACGGAGCGCGTCGGACGGGCGGGAGAAGAGGACGATGGCCCGCTCCCGGGCATACGCCGGGGCGCGAAGCCTGCCGCAGATCTCCTCCACCGTGCCGATGACCACCTTGAGGCCTTCCGGCACGGCGACCTCCATGATGGCCCGCTGGCGCGGGTTCGACGCGACCGCGTCGTCGGCCACCATGATGCAGGTCGCCTGCAGGTGGTTCACCCACCCTTCCACGACCTGGCCGTGGATCAGCCGGTCATCGATGCGCGCCAGGACCACCATGGGCATGCCCTACTTCTTCCCTTTCAGCATCTGGCTGGCGATGACGATGCTCTTCTGCGCCGCCTCCTGGACGAGCGTCGCCAGCTCCGGGAGCGTCTTCTCCTCCCGGTGGTTCGCGAACTTGATGAGCATGGAGAGGTTCACGCCGCTCACGACCTCGACCGAGTCGCCGAGAAAGGCCAGGGAGATGTTGGAGGGCGTGCCGCCGAACATGTCGGTGAAGAGGATCACTCCCTTGTCCCCGTTCACCTTCCTGATGGCGCTCTCGACGCGGTCCCGAAGGGTCTCGGGCGCGCTGTCCTGCTTGACGCTCACGGTCTCGACCGCCTCGATCCTGCCCACGATCATCTCGGCGGCCTTCACCAGCTCGGCGCCCATGTCCTCGTGACACACAATGACCAGTCCCACCATGTTCCCGTCTCCTTCCGGCGGCCTCCCGAAGCTTCGGAGGTCCCTGCCGAGATCGTCACTGCTGTTGATGGCACGCTGCGCGGCCGTCAGGTCCGCGCAATGTCCCGGTGCTTCACCTGCACGTCATGCCCGGCGTCCCGCAGCCGCCGGGCCATCTCCAGGGCCACGGCCACGGACCGGTGCCTGCCGCCGGTGCAGCCGAACCCGATGGTCAGATAGCTCTTGCCCTCGCGCCGGTACTGCGGCAGCAGATAGGCGAGGAAGTCCGTCAGCCGGTCCAGGAACTCCCGTGACGGCGGCGCGCTCAGGACATGGTCCCGCACCCGCGCGTCCTCGCCCGTCAGGGGCCGCAGATCGGGGACGAAATGCGGATTGGGCAGGAACCGGAGGTCGAACATCAGGTCCAGGTCGTAGGGCGGCCCGAACTTGTACCCGAAGGTCACCGCGGTGATCAGGAGCGGCCTGCCGCTCTCGCGGTCGGCGTAGTGCCGCTCCACCGCCTGGCGCAGGTCATGCACCGTGTAGTCGGTGGTGTCCAGGACCCGGTCGGCCAGGGAACGGACCGCGCTGAGCGCGTCCCGCTCGAGGCGGATGGCGTCCAGGAGCGGCGTATCGGCCGTGGCCAGGGTGTGCGGACGCCGCGTCTCGCTGTACCGCCGGACCAGCACCGGGTCGCCGGCCTCGAGGAAGAGCATCTCAAGCCCGCTGCCCTCGGCCTTCAGCTTCCCGTACCGCGCGGGGAACTCCCGCGCGAACCCCCGCTCGCGGATATCGATGCCGATGGCCGCGCGGCCCGCCTCGTCCGTGCGGCCGGCGAACTCCAGGAACGCGGGGAGGAGCTGGAGCGGAAGGTTGTCCACGCAGTAGTAGCCCAGGTCCTCGAATGCCTTGAGCGCCGCGCTCCGGCCGGACCCGGACATGCCCGTCACCACCACCGTCCGTCTCCGCTTCATGACGCCAGCCTCTTCTTCAGCTTCCGGTTCAGATCGCGGACGGCGAAGATCCCCTTCGCCTTCAGCGTCTGGTTCCGCGCGGCGACCTCGATGAGCGTCGCCATGTTCCTGCCGGGCTTCACCGGCAGCTTGAGGTACGGGAGATTGACGCCGAGCAGCCGGTAGCGCCGCTCCCGCAGGCCCAGCAGGCTGTAGTGCGTACCGCGCTTCCACTCCTCGAGCTCGACCACCAGCGCGACATCACAGGCATCGATCGTCGCCGACCCGCCGTAGAGCGCCTGCACGTTGATCACGCCGAGGCCGCGGATCTCCAGCAGGTCCGCCCCCATCTCGGTCGGACGGCCCGTGATGAAGCCGTTCCCCCGTTCGAGCACCACCACATCGTCGGCAACGAGCTTGTGGCCGCGCAGGACCAGGTCAAGGGCCGCCTCGCTCTTGCCGATGGCGCTCTCGCCCAGGATCAGGGCGCCGACGCCGAAGATCTGGACGAGCACTCCGTGCAGCCCCACGCGCGGCGCCATGCCCTCGGTCAGCTGCCGGGAGAGACGGGCGACGCTGCGGCTCAGGAAGACCGTGATTGATGCCGCGTCTGCCGCCTCCAGCAGCTCCCGGCAGGCCTTCCCGCCCGTCAGGACCACCGCCGCCGGCCGCTTTCGCATGATCGCCCGGGCCAGGCGGGAGCGCTGTGGCCGCGGAAGGCCGCAGAGATGGGCGACCTGGCGCGGCGGGAGGTGCACGACGCCGCCTGCCACATCCCTGATGGCCGCCCAGTGGGCCAGCTCAGGGCTTGCGATCTGGGGCGAGCGGACCCGTCTCGCCAGGCCTTCCCGTCCGGCAAGGACCCGGGCCGCGCCCACCAGCTGTCTCACCGTCATGTTCATCTGCTGTTGGGATACTTCGCGTCCTCATCGGCAAGCAGCCGCCGGATCCCCTCGCGATGCGGGGACCGCAGGAGCCCCGTCCGGAGGTCCGGGCTGCGCAGCAGCCGCGAGATGCGCGCCAGCGTCTTGAGATGGTCCGCCGGCCTGCCGGTCGGCGTCACCAGCAGAAAGAAGAGATGGGACGGACGGCCGTCCAGGGAATGGAAATCAATGCCGTGAACGGACCTGCCGAAAGCGACGACCATCTCGCTGATGACCGGGGACTTGGCATGAGGGATCGCGACGCCGTCGCCGATGCCGGTGCTGCACTGCGCCTCCCGCTCCAGCAGCACCCGGGCGACCTCCGCGGCGCTCTCGACCTTGCCGGCCCGCGCCAGCAGGGCCGCGAACTCGTAAACCACGCCGGCCTTGTCCGTGGCCCGCAGGTCCTCGATGATGAGGTCGTCCTGCAGCATGTCCTGGATCCGCGCCATGGCCGCAGGCTCCTACGGAGCGGGCTCGATCAGGCCCACATTGCCGTCCTTCCGGCGATAAATGACATTGACCTGTCCGCTCATGGCATTGGCGAAGAGGAAGAAGGGCTTGTCCAGCAGCTCCATCTGCATGACCGCCTCCTCGGGCTGCATGGGCTTCAGGTCGAACCGTTTGGTACGGATGATACGGGGGATCCGGTCCTCGGGATGGGGCGCCGCCGGAGCCGCATCCTCGAGGCCGGTCCGAACGGGCTGGTGCTTGTGGTCCGTCAGCTTCTCCTTGTACTTCCGCACCCGGCGGTCGATCTTCTCATAGAGCAGGTCGATGGACGAGTACATCTCCTCCGTCTCCTCCGATGCCTGGATCAGCATGCCGTCGGCCTTGATCGACGCGTCGGCGATATGATGCACCTTCTTGATGACCGAGAGCGTGATGATCGCCTGGCTGTTCGGGGGAAGGTACTTCTCGAGCCGCTGGAATCGGTCCGTTGCGTACTGCTTCAGCGCCTCCGTGGCCTCCAGATGGCGTCCGATGACCGTGATCTGCATGGCGAAACCTCCTTGCCGTACTGCCGCATCCCCCGGGGATGCGTTCGTTAACGCATTGCCTGCCGCACGCGCCGGCGCCTACGCCATCCTCCGGCGTACGCTCGTGGGCGGGATCCGGAGCTCCTCGCGGTACTTGGCCACCGTTCTCCGGGCGATCTCGATGCCCCGCTCCTTCAGCGCCTCGACGATCTGCTGGTCCTTGAGCGGTTTACCGGGGTCCTCGTCGCGGATCATCCGCTGGATCACGTCCTTCACCGTGAGCGATGAGACCTCGGCGCCGGAGCCCGCCGCGGTGAACCCCGTGGTGAAGAAGAACTTCATGGGGAAGATACCCTGCGGCGTGTGCATGTACTTGTTCGTCGTCACGCGGCTGATGGTCGACTCGTGCATCGAGATATCCTCGGCCACGTCGCGGAGCACCATGGGCTTGAGGCGGGCGATGCCCTCCTCCAGGAAGTCCCGCTGGAACTGCACGATGCTCTCGGCCACCTTGTAGATCGTCTTGTTCCGCTGCTCCATGCCCTTGATGAGCCACTGGGCCGACCGGAGCCGGTCCTCGATATAGTCCCGCGTGGTCTTGTCCAGCGCGTCCTTCTGGGAGAGGATCCTGCGGTAGTAGGGATTGACGCGGACCCGCGGGAACCCCTCGTCGTTCAGCTGGATGACGTACCGGTCCTCGATCTTGATGACATAGACGTCCGGCACCACGTACTGCGTATCCGCGGAGGCGTAGGGCCGGCCGGGCTTGGGCTCCAGGTCATGGATGATGACCTGGGCCGCCTCGAGCACGTCCTGCTGGGTGATGCCCAGCGCCTTGGCTATGTTCGGATACCGGCGCTTCTCGAGGTCCGTGAGGTGGTCCTGCACGATGCGCTCGACCAGCGTCCCGGACAGGTCCAGGGCGCGCACCTGGATCAGGAGGCACTCGCGCAGATCGCGCGCCCCGACGCCGAGGGGCTCGAAGCCCTGGACCAGGGCCAACGCATGCTCCAGCACCCCGGCCGCCGCCCCGCCTTCAGGGGCGAGCTCCGCAAGCCCGGCGCGCAGGTAGCCGTCGTCGTCGATGTTCCCGATGATGATCTCGCCCGCGGCGAGCACCGAGGGCGACGAGGTCGAGAGGCGGAGCTGCCAGAGAAGGTGGTCGCTCAGCGTGGGCATGCGCGAGAGCGTCTGGTCGTAGGAGGGCCGGTCATCCTCGCTCGGCTCGAGGCTCCCGAAATCCCGGCCGTCGTTCATCTCGTTGAGGTAGGCGTCCCAGTCGGGCCCCAGCCGGTCCAGCTCGCTCCGGAGCTCCGTCTCCCCTTCGGCCGCCGCCCCGGCCTCGCCGACTTGCACTCGTGCTTTCATCGTAGGTTCCTTTCTGTGTCACCGGGGCCGGTATCCGACCCCCCGACTACCGCCGCCGCGCCAGCTCTTTGCTGAGCCGCTCCTGCTGCACGGTCATGAATCCCTGCACTCTG
>CAZTXN010000067.1:0-13116 GCA_964617655.1 uncultured Nitrospiraceae bacterium
CGACCGGAAGAGGTGAATTGCTTTCCGCGCAAGGGAACGGTATAATCACGTTCAATCAATTGAAGCAGGAAAAGGAAATCATGGAAGACCGGGTGCAGAAGATCATCGCCGCGGCGGGCATCACGTCGCGGCGGCAGGCCGAGCAGCTCATCCTCGAGGGGCGGGTGCGGGTGAACGGCGCGGTCGTGACCGAGCTGGGCACGAAGGCCGACCCGGAGAGGGACCACATCAAGGTGGACGGCAAGCTCATCAATCCCGTGCAGCCCCGCGCCTACATCATGCTGAACAAGCCCCTGGGCTATGTCACGACCATGGCCGACCCCGAGGGCCGGCCGGTGGTGAGCGACCTCCTGCAGGGCCTGCGGACGCGGGTCTACCCCGTGGGCCGGCTGGACTACCATACCGAGGGCCTGCTGCTCCTGACCAACGACGGCGAGTTCGCCCACCTCATCACCCATCCCAGTCATGAGCTGCCGAAGACCTACCTCGTGAAGGTCAAGGGCGTGCTGGACGACCGGAACGTGGAGCAGCTGGAGCGGGGCATGTTCCTGCGGGACGGAAAGACCGCGCCGGCGACGGTGAGAAGGCTGCGCAAGGAGGAGGCGAACTCCTGGGTCGAGATCACGATCCATGAAGGGCGGAAGCGGCAGGTCCGGCGCATGATCGACCATACGGGCCACTCGGTCATCAAGCTGAAGCGCGTTCGCATCGGCAGCCTCGGTCTGGGAGACCTTCCGACCGGCGCGTTCCGGCATCTGACGCCGGAGGAGGTGGCGGGTCTGAAGCAGGCCGCGCAGCAGGAGCAGCAGGGCGGCTGGAGCGCTGCGCAGAACGAGCCCCGGCCTCGGCGGCCGGCCGCCAGGCAGGAGCAGCAACAGCCGCCGCTCAAGGAGCGGGCTCCGGAGCAGGGTCAGAAGGATTTCGATACCTGGGCTGCGGAGACGGCCCGCAGGAGGAAGCAGGAGCGGGAAGGGAAGAAGCGCGCAGCCGCTCCGGCGCGGTATGATCGGCGGGATCCCTCTGCATCAGCAGGAGAGCGGAAGCATGGCTCCGGCGGCCGGAGAAAGGGCGCCTATGTCCGCGGCCCTGGCAAGGACCGTGACCGCAGCGCAGGAGGTCCTTCGTTCGGCAGGAAGCCGGTGCCCGGCGGCAGGGACCGTGGGCCATATTCCCGGGGTCCCAAGCAGGACCGTGACCGCGGTGCAGGAGGTCCTTCGTTCGGCAGGAAGCCCATTCCCGGCGACCGTGACCGTGGCTCCTATGCACGCGGACCGGGCCAGGGCCGTGATCGGGAAGGACAGCGGCCCGCATGGGGCAAGCGGCCAGGACCGGGTGGTCAGACGCGCACACGACATCAGGCCGGACAGGACCGGACCAGCGCGAGGACCGGGCAGCGGCCCGCATGGGGCAAGCGGCAAGGTCCTGCCGGGCAGCCGCGGACCGGACAGGGACCGCGGAGACCTGGGACCAGCCGAGGCGGAAAAGGGCGCGGCCGGAAGGCATAAGGGCCCTTCGGCAGGTCCTGTGCTGCACCGGACAAGGGGACCGGCATGGAGCATCTGCGGGCAGAGGTGATCGTCCACGGGTTCGTGCAGGGCGTCTGGTTCCGTCAGAGCACCAAGGATACGGCGGAGCGGCTCGGCGTGCGGGGGTGGGTGCGGAACCTGCCGGACGGCAGCGTCGAGGCGGTCTTCGAAGGAGAGAAGAAGAAGGTCGAGGAGATCGTGGCCTGGTGCCACCGCGGGCCGTCGGGCGCGCAGGTCTCCTCGGTGGAGATTGCCTGGGAGCAATACCGCGACGAGTTCCACCGCTTTGATATCCGCTATGGCAGGTAGGTTCATCCTCATCGGGTTCCTCGCAACGGCGCTCGGCCTTGCCTCCTGCAGCCGCGACGAGAGCGCTCCTGCCGAGGCGCGCAGGCCGGAGCCGCTGGTCATCGTGAAACCCAAGCCGAAGGTGCTGACCGCGGAACAGCGGACGGAGCTGGGATTCCCCGATGACCTCATCGCCGGGGTCGAGGCGGCCTCCGGCGCGGCGGCGGAGCCCTTCTTCGAGCATGTGACCATGCAGTCGGCGAACCTGAAGGGCGACGTCATGCTCATTACCGCCAGGCTGGCCGGGTTCAGCGTCCGGACGCAGAAGGCCGACGAGCTCATCGCCGGCCTCTCGCGGCGGCTCCGGCAGCGGGGGTACGTGATCTTCCGCAGCGCAAAGAACTTCGGCTCCGTGCCGGACATCGTCTCGGTGATCCGGGGGAGCAGCTCCTACGACATCCTGAAGGTCCAGCGGACCGAGTCGGCCCACTATCATCTCGACACGCAGGCGATCATCGCCTGGCTCCGGAAGCAGCAGAACCTCGGCTCATTCGTGCTGACCGGGGCGGGCGCAGACTGGGTCGAGGCGCGGTTCGTGAGGCCCCCCGGGGACATGAAGGCCTTCGCCCGCCAGGTCGCCGCATTCGCGCCTGACGTGCTCCGCGACGGCCCGGTCACGGTGGACGGCCTGGCCCAGCGGATGGCCGAGACGAACGGCTTCCGGCTGGCCTGGGAGTGAGGAAGATCCTGAATGCGGAATTCGGATTTCGGATTGCGGAATGAACATCCGGTCTCTGAACTGCTTTGCCTGGTGACCGATGCCGAGCTTCTCGCGCCTCACGTCTGACGTACCGCGTTGACCATGAAGACCGCCGTGAACATTCTCATCGCCGCCGTCGTTCTCATTGCCGCGCTCTCGTTCATCCTGGTCTACGCCAATACCCATCCTCCCCGCTACCGGCTGCATATCCCGCCCTCGGACCTCGGGGCCTCCTTCGAGACCGTCTCGTTCATGACCGAGGACGGCCTCGAGCTCAAGGGCTGGCTCATTCCGCCGCGGTCGGTCCGCGGCAGGGCCCCGGCCCTCATCCTCTGCCATGGCCAGGGCGCCAACCGGTCCGACTTCACGGAGCTGGCGGTCTCGCTCTCGCGGCGGGGATACGCGGTCCTGACCTTCGACTTCCGCGGCCACGGCGAGAGCGGCGGCCGCCGCACCTCGCTCGGCCATCATGAGCAGAAGGACGTCCGGGCGGCCCTCGGGTTCCTGCTGCGCCGCCAGGACGTGGACCCGGACCGCATCGGGATCTTCGGGTTCTCCCTGGGCGGCGCCGCGGCGATCATGGCCGCGGCCGGGACGGACGGCCTCCGGGCGGTGGCGGCGGACAGCGCCTTCACGAGCCTCCGGAACCAGGCCCGGGAGGCGATCACCGGGTTCTACCGGCTTCCCGCCTTTCCCTTCCTGCATCTCTCGGTGCTGGGATATGAGCTCTATTTCCAGACGGACGTCGACGCGGTCTCGCCCGAGTCGGTCATCGGGCGCATAGCGCCCCGGCCGGTCCTGCTGATCGCCGGCGAGGGCGACGACCTGATCCCCGCGGAGAACGGCAGGCGGCTCTTCCGCGCGGCGAAGGAGCCGAAGGGGCTCTGGGTCATCCCGGTCAGCGGCCACGGCTATACGGTTGCCGCCGCAGGTCCGGAGTACGAGAAGCGGATCGGCGAGTTTTTCGACCGCCATCTGAAATGAAGCGGTTCGCGATGGGTCCGTCAGGACCGGTTGTCGACGGCCGCCCGGCACGCGGTCAGTTTGACATCGCGGTCCGTTTCCGGTAAGGTTCTCCATGCTCGTTCTCGGCATCGAAACCGCCACCCGGACCGGCGGGGTGGCGCTTCTCTCGGACCAGGGCCTCGTGGCCCAGTACACCCTGAACATCGAGGCGACCCACTCCGAGCGCCTGATGGCCACGGTGGACCGCGTCCTGACCGACGCCGGCGTGCCGCTCTCATCCCTCGACGGCCTTGCGGTCTCGATCGGCCCCGGGTCCTTCACCGGGCTGCGCATCGGCCTCTCGACGGCGAAGGGCCTTGCCTTCACGACCGGCCGGCCCGTGGCAGCGGTCCCCACGCTCAAGGCCCTGGCCTGGAACATCCCCGCGCCGTACTGTCCAGTCTGCCCCCTCCTGGACGCAAGAAAGAAGGAGGTCTATGCCGCGGTCTACCGGCAGGAAGGGGACGGCCTGACCGCGGTCCTGCCGGAGCGGGTGCTGACCCTGCGGGAGCTCGCTCTCGAGACCTCCGGCCCCCTGCTCTTCACCGGCGAGGGCGCGCTCATCTTCCGCGATGAGGTCAGGTCGCTCTTCGGCGACCGCGCGCGCTTTGCCCCCCTCTCCGCAATGGCGCCTTCCGCGGCCAGCGTGGCCGAGATCGGGTCTATGATGTTCAGCTCCGGCGATACCATGGACCCGGACGGGCTGACGCCGCTTTACATCCGCCGGCCGGAGGCCGAGGTTGCATGGGAAAGACGGCATCGATCACCATAGGCCCGCTGGTCCGGGAGGACCTGGACCAGGTCTTGGCCGTCGAGCAGGCGTCCTTCACCATGCCCTGGTCCCGGAACCTCTTCCTCTCCGAGTTCCGGAACCGGCCGGTGGCGCTCATGCTCGCCGCGTACCATGAGGCTAACAGCCGGGAACTGGCAGGGTACATCGTCTGCCATGTGGTCGTGGACGAGGTCCATATCCTGGACCTGGCGACAAAGCCGTCCCTGCGGCGGCATGGCATCGCCCGGCAGCTCGTCCTGGCGGCGCTCCGGACGGCATACGGATGGGGCGGCCGCAGGGCATTCCTGGAGGTGCGCGACTCCAACCAGGCTGCCTTGCGGCTCTACGAAGGGCTTGGGTTCGAGCGGACGCAGGTCCGGGTGGACTACTACGACCTGCCGGTCGAGGATGCCGTGGTCATGAGGCTCGAGACCGACCGGTTCCGGCAGCTCCTTGCCGGGCCATCCGCGAAATGACCGTTTTGGGAATGCAGCAACCGCAGGAAAAATAAGACAACAGGAGCGTGTCGAGACAGATTTATTTTGGCTTGCCTTTTACGACCGAGTGTGTTAACGTTTTCCCAACAACTGAATAGCAGTGACCGGACTGCTCGATCATACATTCAACGAACCCTGGTATGAAAAGGAGGGCACGCCAATGAATGTAGCGGAGGTAGCGGAAGAGACAGTGCGGGCGAAGCTCAGGACCGAGGATCCGGAGTTCGAAAAGCTCGAACAGGAACACCGGCGGCTCGATGAGCAGCTCATGACCTTCGAGACCCATGTCTACCTCAGTCCTGAGGAGGAGTTCGAACGGAGGCGGCTGCAGAAGCTGAAGCTGGCTGCCAAGGACAGGTTGATGGATATGATCAGGCGGTACCGGACCGGGAACGCCTGAGGACGGAAAAGGCAAGGATGACCTCCTTGCCTTTTGTGTTTTCCGAGACCGGAGCGCACGCGGAGATCCCTCCTTGCGGGGAGCAAGGGGGGATTTTTTTTATTGACTCGTCCTTTCTATCTATGTTAAAAATAATGACTATTTTTCCTGCAGCATCCGGCCGACAGATCGACAGACGACGTAATAGCCGCAACCGCTGGCCCGCCGGCTGAAGGAGCGCGGACCAGGGCCTGCGGCTACTTTCTCTTTAGGAGTGCAGAGCATGAGAAGCGACCGCATCAAGAAGGGGATCGAGCGCGCGCCGCACCGGGCGCTCCTCTATGCGACCGGCATCACGAAGCGCGGTCTCGAGAGGCCGATGATCGGCGTGGCCACGAGCTGGAACGACCTGATCCCCGGCCACGTGGGCATGCGGGACCTCGAGCGGTTCATCGAGAAGGGCGTGCACGACGGCGGCGGATGGCCGCTCTTCTTCGGCCTGCCGGGCATCTGCGACGGCATCGCCATGGGCCACCGGGGCATGCACTATTCGCTCGCCTCCCGGGAGCTCATCGCCGACATCATCGAGTCCGTCGCCATGGCCCATGCCTTCGACGGCCTGGTCCTCCTGACCAACTGCGACAAGATCACGCCCGGCATGCTGATGGCCGCGGCCCGGTTGGACATCCCGGCCATCGTCGTGACCGCCGGCGCCATGCTCTCGGGGAAGTTCCAGGGCGGCCGCGTGAACCTCATCAGCGCCTTCGAGGCCGTGGGCAGGGTGCGGCAGGGCACGATGTCGCAGCGCGAGCTCGAGGAGCTCGAGACCTGCGCCTGCCCCGGACCGGGCTCCTGCCAGGGCATGTTCACGGCCAACACCATGGCCTGCGTGGCCGAGGCGATCGGCATGAGCCTGCCGGGATGCGCCACCGCGCTCGCCGTATCGAGCGAGAAGCGGAGGATCGCCTTCGAGAGCGGCCGCCGCGTGGTGGGCCTCGTGCAGGAGGGGCTCACGCCCCGGAAGATCATGACGCGGAACGCCTTCGAGAACGCCATCCGGATCGACATGGCCCTCGGCGGCTCGACGAACACCTCGCTCCATATTCCGGCCATCGCCCATGAAGCGGGCATCGAGCTGCCGCTCGAGGTCTTCGACCGGATCAGCCGCCGGACGCCCCATATCTGCAACATGCTGCCCGGCGGTCCGCACTACATGGAGGACCTGGATGCGGCAGGCGGCATCCCGGGCGTGCTGTCGCGGTTCGCGAAGGCGCTGAAGCCCTCGCCCACGGTGAGCGGGCGGTCCATCACCGCGCTGGCGAAGGAAGGCCGGGTGCGGGATGCCGAGGTCATCCGGCCGCTCGACAAGGCCTATCACCGCGAGGGCGGCATTGCCGTGCTCTCGGGGAACCTGGCGCCCCAGAGCTCGGTGGTGAAGCAGACCGCGGTATCGGATGCCATGCTCTTCTTCGAGGGGCGGGCGGTGGTCTTCGATTCCGAGGAAGAGGCGATGCAGGCCATCCTGGCCGGCAGGATCAAGCCGGGCAATGTCATCGTCATCCGGTACGAGGGGCCGAAGGGCGGGCCGGGCATGCGGGAGATGCTCTCTCCCACCTCCGCCATCTCGGGCATGGGGCTCGGCGAGTCGGTCGCCCTCCTGACCGACGGACGCTTCTCGGGAGGCACGCGGGGGCCCTGCATCGGCCATATCTCTCCCGAGGCGGCCGAAGGGGGGCCGATCGCCGTCGTGCGGAACGGCGACCGGATCGTGCTCGACATCCGCAACCGGAAGCTCGAACTGCAGGTGCCGGCCGGCGAGATCAGGAGGCGGTTGAAGCAGTGGAAGCCCCGTCCGCCGAAGATCAGGAGCGGGTGGCTCGCCCGGTACGCCAAGGTCGTCACCTCGGCGAACACGGGAGCGGTTTTGAAATAGGGAAGCACCAAATTACCAAGCACCACATTTCAAATAGGCGCCAAGTACGAACGGGCAGGTTCGCAGTTCGTCATCAAGGTCTGGGAATTGGCGCTTATTTGCTGTTTGGAGCCTGTGATTTGGAATTTCTCAGTAACAGGGTGAGGCCATGTCCAGCAAAGAACAGTTGACCGGCGCAGAGATATTCATCGAATGCCTCAAGAAGGAGAAGGTCGAGACCATCTTCGCCTATCCGGGCGGCGTGGTGCTCAAGATCTTCGATGTCCTCTTCGAGCAGAGGGACATCCGCTACATCCTTCCGCGGCACGAGCAGGGAGCGGTCCATGCGGCGGACGGGTATGCCCGCTCCACCGGCAGGGTCGGCGTGGCGCTCGTGACCTCGGGGCCCGGCGCGACCAACACGGTGACCGGCCTTGCCACGGCCTACATGGACTCCATCCCGATCGTCGTCTTCACGGGCCAGGTCCCCACGGCATTGATCGGCAACGACGCCTTCCAGGAGGCCGACATCGTCGGCATCACGCGGCCCTGCACGAAGTACAACTACCTCGTGAAGGACGTGAAGGACCTCGCCCGGATCATCAAGGAGGCCTTCTACATCGCCGCCTCGGGCAGGCCGGGGCCGGTGCTGGTCGACCTGCCCCGCGACGTCATCACGAGCAAGACGGAGTTCCAGTATCCCGACAAGGTCAAGATCCGGAGCTACAATCCCACGGTGCAGGGGAACAAGTGGCAGATCAAACAGGCCGCCGAGGCCATCGCCGCGGCCAAGAAGCCGGTCTGCTACATCGGCGGCGGCGTGATCCTCTCCGGCGCTGCGGAGCAGGTCCGCGAGTTCGCCGAGATCACGCGCATCCCGGTGACCCATACGCTCATGGGCATCGGCGGCTTCCCGGGCACGCATCCGCTCTCGCTCGGCATGCTCGGCATGCACGGCACGTACTATGCCAACATGGCGATCCACAACTCGGACCTCATCATCGCCGTCGGCGCGCGGTTCGACGACCGGGTGACCGGCAAGGTGGAGGGCTTCGCGCCCGAGGCCAAGATCATCCATATCGACGTGGACCCCACCTCGATCCGGAAGAACGTGCGCGTGGACATCCCGGTGGTGGGCGACGTGAAACACGTGATGACGGAGCTGAACAAGGAGCTTCGCGGCGTGAAGGAGCCCTGGGAGGCGATCCGCAAGAGCTGGCTCAAGCAGATCGAGGCCTGGCGCGAGGAACGGCCGCTCTCCTACGAGTACGACGACGAGGTGATCAAGCCGCAGTTCGTGATCGAGAAGCTCTACGAGGCGACCGGCGGCGACGCCATCATCGTCACCGACGTGGGCCAGCACCAGATGTGGGCGGCCCAGTTCTACAAGCTGGACCGGCCCCGGATGTGGCTCTCCTCGGGCGGTCTCGGGACCATGGGCTACGGGTTCCCGGCCGCCATGGGCGCCAAGGTCGCCCATCCGGAGAAGGAGGTCTTCAGCATCTCCGGCGACGGCAGCATCCAGATGAACATCCAGGAGCTCGCCACCACGGTGGAGAACAACATCCCCGTCAAGGTCGTGATCCTGAACAACCGCTACCTCGGCATGGTCCGGCAGTGGCAGGAGCTCTTCTACCAGGAGCGGTATTCCTCGACGGACCTGGGCAGTACGCCGGACTTCGTGAAGCTGGCGGAGGCCTACGGCGCCGTGGGACTGCGGGCGACGAAGCCCGCGGAGGTCCTGCCGGTGCTGAAGGAGGCCCTGAAGAGCAAGCGGACGGTCTTCATGGACTTCGTGATCGCGCGGTATGAGAAGGTCTTCCCCATGGTGCCTGCGGGCGCGTCCATCCACGAGATGATCTTCGGGGAGGAGAAGAAGAAAGAGGAGAAGAAGCTCCGGGCGGTCAAGTAGCTACGATTGCGGATTGCGGAATGCGGATTGCGGTACGGAATGAGGGGCGGAACGAGCGGCCTCGGTCCGTCCGTGTGCGTCCGTGTTCATCCGCGGCGCCAAATATCCATCAAGGACAGACCATGAAACACATCATATCGGTTCTCGTGGAAAACAAGTTCGGCGTGCTGTCCCGGGTCTCGGGGCTCTTCAGCGGACGGGGGTTCAACATCGAGACGATCTCGATCGGGCCCACGCTCGATCCGACCGTCTCCCAGATGACCATCGTGACCACGGGGGACGAGCGCATCCTGGAGCAGATCATCAAGCAGCTGAACAAGCTCATCGACGTGATCAAGGTGACGGACCTGGCGGACAAGGAGTACGTGGAACGGGAGATGTGCCTGGTCAAGGTCAACGCCGCGCAGGAGCACCGCGCCGAGGCGCTGCGCATCGGCGACATCTTCCGCGCCCGCGTGGTCGATTCGACGGTGAAGAGCTATACGTTCCAGGTGACCGGCGACGAGAAGAAGATCGAGGCGTTCATCGAGCTCCTGAGGCCCATGGGCATCAAGGAGATCGTGCGCACGGGCAAGGTCGCCATCACCCGGGACTGACGGAGGGACGCTCATGCGGATACCGACTGTTCTCCTGCGGACCGCGGCGCTGGCGGCGGTCCTCGGCCTGCTTTCCCTTGCGGGCTGCGCGGCGACCGGCCCGGTCCTGCTGGACCTGCAGTACCAGGCGAAGGAGGGGGCGACGAAGGCCCCGACGGCAGCCGTGGTCGCAGTGAGCCCGTTGCGCGACCTGCGCGACGCCGCGCCGTCGGTCCTCGGGAAGCGGGAGATCAGCAAGTACCGGGAGAACGACCTGGTGGTGCAGGGCACGGTGGCGGACCTGGCCGCCGCCTTCCTGAAGGACGCGCTCAGGAGCCGCGGCTTCACGGTGAAGGATGCGCCGGCGTGGGACCTCGACGCGGGCGCGGCGCCCGCGGCCGATGCCGCGGTGCTGGTCGGCGGGCAGGTCAAGGTCCTCTGGGTCGAGACGGTCTCCCGGCCCCTGAACGTCCGGACCAAGGCCGTGGTGCAGGTCCGCGTGGCGGCCGCGGACGCTCCGTCGAAGACGGTGTTCCGGACGCTGAACCTGGGCAGTTCCCTCGAGCGCGAGGACGTCGTCTTCACCTTCAGCATCGTGGAGGAGACCCTTGCCGGGGCGCTGTCCGCGGCGATGGACCAGCTGCTGAACGATGATGAGGTCAAAAAGAAACTATTCCAGTAGGACGTGCCAGCGAAAGGGGAACGGACAGGGATGAAGATCTATTATGACAAGGACGCGGACCTCTCCATCATCCGCGGCAAGAAGGTCGCCGTCGTGGGCTACGGGTCCCAGGGCCATGCGCATGCGCTGAACCTGAAGGACAGCGGCGTCAGCGTCACCGTGGCGCTGCGCGAGGGGTCGCCCTCGGCCAAGAAGGCGCAGAACGCCGGTCTCGCCGTGAAGAACATCGCCGAAGCGGTGAAAGAGGCGGACCTCGTGATGATGCTGGCGCCGGACGAGCACCAGCGCAGGATCTACGCGGAGAACATCGAGCCGCACATGAAGAAGGGCGCCACGCTCGCCTTCGCCCATGGCTTCAACATCCACTACAACCAGATCGTGCCGCGCGCCGATCTCGATGTGATCATGATCGCCCCCAAGGCGCCGGGCCACACGGTGCGGAGCGAGTTCGTGAAGGGAGGGGGGGTTCCCGACCTGATCGCGGTCTTCCAGGACGCGTCCGGCAAGGCCCGGGCGACGGCGCTCTCCTATGCCTCCGCCATCGGCGGCGGCCGCACCGGCATCATCGAGACCACCTTCAAGGACGAGACCGAGACCGACCTCTTCGGCGAGCAGGCGGTGCTCTGCGGCGGCTGCGTGGAGCTCGTGAAGGCCGGGTTCGAGACGCTGGTCGAGGGCGGCTATTCCCCGGAGATGGCCTATTTCGAATGCCTGCACGAGCTGAAGCTCATCGTGGACCTCATGTACGAGGGCGGCATCGCCAACATGAACTACTCGATCTCGAACAACGCCGAGTACGGCGAGTATGTCACCGGCCCGAAGGTGATCAACGAGTCGAGCCGCGCGGCCATGCAGGAGGCGCTCAGGAACATCCAGAGCGGCGAGTACGCCAAGCGCTTCATCCTGGAGGGCATGACCAACTACCCGGAGATGACCGGACGGCGCCGCCTGAACGCGGCGCACCAGATCGAGGTGGTGGGCGAGAAGCTTCGCTGCATGATGCCCTGGATTACGGCGAACAAGCTGGTGGACAAGAGCAAGAATTAGGAAGAGCAACTGCGGTATTTAACCAAGGAGACACTGAGGACACGGAGGACGGCAATAAGAGACAGGAAGATTTGGCGCCTTGATTCTCTCTTTTCTCCGTGTCTCCGTGCCTCCGTGGTGCAAAGGATCTTGACCATATGATGAAGAACTACGGCATGCCGGTGGCCGCGGAAGGCTGGCCGTTCATCCTGCCGCTCGCCGCGGCCGCTGTGCTGCTCTTCGTGCTCGGCTGGATGGCCGCCGGGTATTCGGCGCTCGCGCTGACGGCCTTCGTGCTCTTCTTCTTCCGAGACCCGGAGCGGCCGGTCCCGGCAGGAGAAGGGCTGGTCGTATCGCCTGCCGACGGAAAGGTCATCGTGGTAAAGGATGTCTTCGAGCCCGAGTACCTGAAGCAGGACGTGAAGCAGGTCAGCATCTTCCTCTCGGTCTTCAATGTGCATGTGAACCGCATACCCGTTAGCGGGACGGTCGAGACCGTCAGGTACCATCCGGGCAAGTTCCTCGCCGCCTGGGATGACAAGGCATCGCTGGACAACGAGCAGACGGCAGTGGTGATCTCCGCGGGCAGGCAGAAGCTGGTGGTCAAGCAGATCGCCGGCCTGATCGCCCGGCGCATCGTCTGCCATGCCGGGGAGGGGGGCCGGGTCGACGCGGGGCAGCGGTACGGCCTCATCCGGTTCGGCTCCCGGGTCGACCTCTTCCTGCCCCGGGACGCGGAGCTGCAGGTCAAGGTCGGAGACCGGATAAAAGGAGCGCGCGACGTCATAGCCCGGTTGAAATGAGAAAAGGCATCTACATACTGCCGAGCCTGATCACGCTGTGCAGCATGTTCTCGGGTTTCTACTCCATCATCGCCTCCTTCAACTCGGACTATGAGCGGGCGGCCTGGGCCATCCTGATCGCCTCGATCTTCGATGTGCTCGACGGCTGGGTCGCCCGGCTGACCCATACGGCCACCCGCTTCGGCATCGAGATCGATTCGCTCTCCGACGTCATCTCCTTCGGCGTTGCGCCCGGCGTCCTGGTCTACAGCTGGACCCTGCAATCCTTCGGCAAGGTGGGCTGGCTCGCCTCGTTCTTCATGGTGGCCTGCGCGGCCCTTCGGCTGGCGCGGTTCAATGTCCAGATGGGCAGCGAGGAGAAGAAGCATTTCACCGGCCTGCCGTCTCCGGCGGCGGCGCTGATGCTGGCCACCACGGTCCTGGCCTACCAGGAGGTCATCGACATCATCCGGCGCGCCGGGCTCGAATGGCTGGCGGATATGATGAGCCTGGACTACTGGGTCCTGGCGCTCACCTTCATCATCGCGGGACTGATGGTGAGCAATATCACCTACCACAGCCTGAAGGAGGCGAACCTGCGCGAGCGGAGGCCCTTCGGCCTGCTGGTGGGGCTCGCGGCGCTCCTGGCCGTGGTGGCCTATCATCCCGCGCTCGTGCTCTTCCTCATCTCCCTCTCCTATGTCCTGGCGGGACTGGGGGAGGCGCTCCTGCGGACCGCCCGGCAGCAGAAAGCGACAGCGTAGCACACAGCAACGCGGACGCGGACGGCAGGGGCGGGAGGATGCGGTCCGCCGGCGGGTCCGGTGCGCCATTTCGACCTGGAGGGTCCCATGAGCGGCTTCATTCGCATATTCGATACCACGCTCCGCGACGGGGAGCAGTCTCCCGGCGCGAGCATGAACGTTGAAGAAAAGATCACCCTGGCGAAGCAGCTCGCCCGGCTCGGCGTGGACATTATCGAGGCGGGGTTCGCGATCAG
>CAZTXN010000068.1:0-13105 GCA_964617655.1 uncultured Nitrospiraceae bacterium
TACGCGGCAAGGACGATATCACGAAACATGCGACGACACGTGCCTCTGCCAGGCACCCTGAGCAACGCGAAGGGTCTCTCAACATATTGGAAAACCGAGATTCTTCGCTTCGCTCAGAATGACATTTTGTGTGATTTTTGACTTTTTACGACTTCATCAATATTGGGCCTAACAGAAAGAACTTGCGTTCCTCACGGAATATTTGCTATTATTCTACAGTGATACCGAAACGGGCGTTGAGCAATAGGTCACATGTTCAGGGAGGCGACCTATGAAAAGAATTTCTGATAATAAAATGTTTGAAGCATTATCAAATGCGCAAAAGCTTTATGCCGATTATCAAGAATTGGCAGAGCTTTGCACCATGAAGGACCAGGTGGAACTAATGGATAACTATGTTCGAGATATGAAGCATCCTCTTTCGCTCGTTATTCATGAGGAACCCAATGCCAGCTTGGAACGATTTGCTTGAGGAGCTTGAAAGACAGCCTGATGATAATGCCAAGAATGTGTGGCTTCAACAGAAGCTACAAGGCGCGTTGAACGATATTTCGCGCCTTCGCAGCGAACGCAATGTCATTTTCTACGCAACAGCCTTTCTGAATAAACCGCAAGTCCCACCTTTCAATATCCAATTAACTCATGAAGAGATAAACGGGTTCATGTCTGTTATGTATGGCATGAGATGGGAGAAAGGTTTAACTCTGTTACTTCACACGCCCGGCGGCGTTACGAATGCAGTGGAGACCATTGTTTCCTATCTTCATAGTAAGTTTACCGACATTGAGGTTATCATCCCGACCTTTGCCATGTCAGCCGGCACTATGATAGCCCTCGCGTCGAATCGCATCATCATGGGTCGTCAGAGTCAATTGGGACCCATTGATCCACAAATTCCAATGGGGAATCGACTCGTTCCAGCTCGAGCAATAGTTGACCAATTTGAGCGAGCACGTAAAGAGCTCGGGAAAGACATAAAGCATGCTCACTTATGGGCGCCGATTCTTCAGACGCTAGGGCCGGCATCATTGCAGGAAGCACAGTATTCACTCGATTACAGCGAACGCATGGTGTGTACTTGGCTACAAAAACGAATGTTTGCAGGAAAAAGAAACGCAAAGGCCATCTCAAGAAAGGCCGCGGAATATTTTAACAAAGCATCACTCCACAAGAGCCATGGTCGACGCATTGACCGCGACGAAGCTCGATCAAAAAATGTAGTGGTTGAAGATCTAGAAGCTAGCCAAGATCTTCAAGAGGCGGTTCTTACTGCTTATCATCTGATTACAATATTATTTGAGAAGAGTGCGGCTAGCAAACTGTTGATTAGCAACCATAGCCGCATGTGGGTAAAGAATCTTAATGTTATTCCGGTCCCTGCCGCCAGGTAGCCGTTCAAATGTGTCTTTAAAAAGCCACTTCCTGCATAGTGTAATTCCACAGAAGGTATTATTTTCAGCAGCAAGATGACAGCGACTCTCTTCGTGTCATGCTCCGCTGTCCGCTCTTCACCTAGATCCCTTCTCCCTTCCTTGCATCCCCCCTCCTCGCGGTGTTATGATTCCCTCCTGATGCACTATCTCCAGACCATCGCGCAGAACCTCCTGGAGCGGCTCGGCACAGGCTCGCGGACCGCCGAGGCCGCGGAGCTCTGGGGCGGGAGCCGGGCGCTCCTGCTCCTCCAGCTCTTCCGCGCCTCCGGCCGTACCCTGCTGGTCGCGACGCCGGACGAGGACGAGGCCGAGGCCCTGGCCGGGGACCTGCGGTTCTTCAGCCGACAGCTCCCTCCTTTTGCTGAAGCGCCGGTCCTGCTCCTTCCCGCCTGGCGGCTGCTGCCCTTCGAGGCCGACTCGCCGGACAGCGCCACGGTGGGCGAGCGGATGCGCGTGCTCTACCGCCTCATCACCGCCGGCCCCTCGATCGTGGTCGCGCCCATGGCAGCGCTGATGCAGAAGCTGCCGCCCTGGCAGGTCTTCGCCGACGCGGTCACGACCATCGACCGCGGCAGGGCCCTGGACCCGGACCGGCTGGCAGACGCGCTGGCCTCCATGGGCTACGAGCACACCTCCCAGGTGACGCGGGTGGGCGAGTTCAGCCGGCGCGGCGGTATCCTGGACCTCTTCTCGCCTGAGCACGAGCATCCCGTGCGGCTCGAGCTCTTCGGCGACACGGTCGAGTCCCTCCGTTCCTTTGACCTCGAGACCCAGCGTTCCATTGCCGAGACCTCGCAGGCAGTGGCCCTGCCGGTGCGCGAGCTCATCCTCGGTCCCGTGCGGAGCGGGAAGCAGAGTATCCCGGACAGAGATGGTTCGCAAAAAATTCAGGAGCTACTGGACCAGGTCCGCGACGGAACGCCCGTACCCGGCGTGGAGTTCCTGGCTCCCTTCCTCTATGAGCTGGACCCGCTCTTCCGCTATCTTCCCGAGAACGCGCTCTGCGCCATGATCGAGCCTGCGGACTGCCGCAGGACAGCGGCGGACCTCTGGCGCAAGATCGAGGCCGGCAGGGAGGAGGAGGCAGCGTCAGGCAGGACGCTCCCGCTGACGGATTCCTTCTATCTGAACGGGGAGAATGTCGAGACAGCGCTCGCGTCCCGCGGCCTGCTCCGCCTCCCGCTCCTGGGGAGCGGCGAGGCCGTCCGGACGGACACCCGCTCGGCCGGGTCGCTCGGCGTGCGGCTGAGCAGCGCCATGAGCGCAGAACGGAAGGCCGCGCCGGGCGAGGGCAGCATGGCCGGCCTGGCAGAGCGCATCCGGGAGTGGCAGCGCAGGGACCGGGTGGCCATCGTCTGCGGCACGGACGAGGCCGCGGCGCGGCTGGCCGGCATTCTGCGCGAGCACGGCCTCTCCGTCTCCGCGGCCAGAGCGCTCCCGCTTAACGAGGAGGCGCCGCAGCCGGTGGCAATCCTGACCGGCAGGCTCTCGGCCGGGTTTTCCTGGCCCGGCCTCGGGCTGTTCCTGATCACCGAGGAGGAGATCTTCGGGAGCAAGGTCCACCGGCCGCGGGGCCGCCGGACCGCGGCCGCGCCCTTCCTCACCTCCTTCCGCGAGCTCCGGCCGGGCGACTTCGTGGTCCATGCGGACTACGGCGTGGGCGAGTACCTCGGCCTGAACCATCTCACCGTGGACGGCCACTCGACCGACCTCCTGACCATCCGGTACGAGCCCGCGGCAAAGCTCTATGTGCCGCTCTACAGCCTGGACAAGGTCCAGAAGTACACCGGCGCCGAGGGAGCGCCGCCGAAGGTGAACCGGCTCGGCGCGCCGCAGTGGCAGCGCACCAAGGAGAAGGTGAAGAAGGACCTGCTCGTGATGGCGCGCGACCTGGCCCGCATCTACGCGGCCCGCGAGGCCGCGGAGCGCAGGCCGCCCGGCCCGCCCGACGCGCTCTACCGCGAGCTCGAGGCGGCCTTCCCCTACGAGGAGACCCCGGACCAGCAGCAGGCCATCGAGGACGTGCTGGCGGACATGCAGCGGCCGCGGCCCATGGACCGGCTGGTCTGCGGGGACGTGGGCTTCGGCAAGACCGAGGTGGCCCTCCGCGCGGCCTTCAAGGCCGTGGAGGACGGCCGCCAGGCCGCGGTGATCGTGCCGACCACGCTCCTGGCGGACCAGCATTTCCGGACCTTCAGCGAGCGGCTCGCGCCCTTCTCGGTCACCGTGGACCTGCTCTCGCGGTTCCGGACCCGGGCGGAACAGCAGGCCACGCTCCGGGCGCTCAAGGCCGGGACCGTGGACATCGTGGTCGGCACCCACCGCCTGCTCCAGAAGGACGTGGCCTTCAAGGACCTCGGCCTGCTGGTGGTGGACGAGGAGCACCGCTTCGGCGTGCGCCACAAGGAGCGGATCAAGGAGATGCGGAGGCTGGTGGACGTGCTGACGCTCACGGCCACGCCGATCCCGCGCACGCTCCATCTCTCCCTCTCCGGCATCCGCGACCTCTCGATCATCCAGACGCCGCCCCTCGACCGGCAGTCGGTCCAGGTGGTGCTGGCGCGGTTCGGGAAGCGCGTGATCCGCGAGGCGGTCGAGAAGGAGCTCGAGCGCGGGGGCCAGGTCTTCTTCGTCCAGAACCGCGTGGCCGGCATCGAGCGCATGGCCGCGTACCTCCAGACCCTCGTGCCCCGGGCGCGCATCGGCGTGGCCCACGGCCGGATGCAGGAGGACGAGGTCGAGACCGTGATGGCCAAGTTCGTGGCCAACGAGCTGAACGTGCTGGTCACCACCACGATCATCGAGTCGGGCATCGACATCCCGAACGCGAACACCATCATCATCAACCGCGCCGACCGGTTCGGCCTGGCGGAGCTCTACCAGATCAAGGGCCGGGTCGGCAGGAGCCCGCAGAAGGCCTATGCCTATCTCCTGACGCCCGAGGAGGAGGCCCTCTCCGACACGGCCCGCACACGGCTTCGCGCCATCCAGGAGCTCTCGGAGCTCGGCGCCGGGTTCCGCATCGCGGCCCGGGACCTCGAGAGCCGCGGCGCCGGGAACCTGCTGGGCAGGCAGCAGTCCGGCCATATCGCGGCCGTGGGCATCGACCTCTACACCCAGCTGCTGGAGGAGGCCATGGCCGAGTTCCGCGGCGAGGAGCAGGTCGAGGAGCCGGACACGCAGATCAACCTGCCTGCCTCCGCCTTCCTTCCCGAGGACTACATCAGCGACGTGAGCCTCCGGCTCGCCGCCTACAAGGAGATCGCCGCCGCCCAGGGCGCGGAGGAGCTTACGGCCATCCGGCGGGACCTGGAGGACCGGTACGGCCGGCTGCCGGAGGTCGCGGAGAACCTGCTGGCGATCATGGAACTCAAGGTCATCGCGGCATCGGCCGGGGTGAGCAGGATCGACGGCGCACCGGGCAGCGCCTCCCTCACCTTCACCGAGCAGGCCGCGGTGCAGCCCGACCGGGTGCTGGACTTCATCCGGCGGAGCGGCGGCAGGGCGCGGCTCGTGCCCGAGCGCACGCTCCGGCTCGCGGTGGGCGGCGACGGCCTCGGAGCAACCGCGGACGCGGTGAAAAAGTGCTTGCAGGCGCTGGGGCAGTATGCTATAACGTAGCGATTTCACGTCAGAAGCGACCGGAGGATGAAGCAATGAAGAAGCGGATGCTCGTCGCCGCGGCGGTCATCGCCGCCCTGGCGGCCGCGGGCTGCAGCAAGGGAAGCGACACAGCGGTCGTGGCGCGGGTGAACCAGGCCAAGATCACGGTGGCGGACTACAAGCGCCAGCTCGAGGGGATCGAGAACTTCCAGATGGAGCAGGCCGTGGCCGCGGACCCCAAGGCACGGAAGGACTTCCTCGAGGACCTGATCGGCATCGAGCTGGTGCTCCAGGAGGCGCGGCGGCTGGATGTCGACAAGGAGGCCGAGCACAAGAAGAATCTCGAGGCCATCCGGAAGGAGTACGAGGAGACCAAGCGGCGGCTGGAGAAGCGGTACCAGGACGCCCTCCGGAACGAGCTCTTCAAGGCGCTGCTCAAGAAGGAGCTCGCGGCGAAGGCGGATAAGCTGGAGCAGCCCACGGACAAGGAGGTCCGGGAGTTCTACGACAAAAACCGGGACCGGATGGTGTCCATGGACGGCAAGCGGCTGGCGTTGCGGGATGTGCAGGCCCAGATCCGGAACCGGCTGATGCAGGAGAAGCAGCGGGACCTCTATCTCTCCTATGTCCAGGGGCTGCGCGAGAAGGCCAAGGTGACGGTGGACGAGACGGTGCTTGATGCGCTGGCGTCCTCCCTTGGCGGGACCGCGACGATCGAGGTCCCGGAGGCCGCTCCGGAGAAGCCTGTGCAGAAGAAGGAGTCCGGGGACAAGGCCGCCAAGTAGCGCGTCCCGCGACGGCAAAGAGGAAGGAAGAGCGATGCAGCGGTCCTTCGGATGGATACGATCGACAGCCCCGGCGATGCTGTTGGGGCTGTTGCTGTTTTCCGGCTGCAGCAGGCAGGAGGAAGCGACGCAGCAGGAGGCGGTTCCGCCCGAGCCGCCGGAGCTGCGGGTCCTGGCCGCGGTGAACGGCGACCCCATCACGCTCGGCGAGTTCCGCGAGCGATACAGCCGCGCCGGGCTGAAGCCCGAGCCGGACGCCGAGGCCCGGCTGAAGGAGGAGTTCCTGAACCGGCTGATCGAGCGCAAAATGCTGATCAAGGAGGCGCAGCGGAGACGGTTCAAGGTCGGCGTGCCCGAGATCCTGGCGCGCATCGAGACCATGCGCGGCGGCCAGCCGGGCAAGGACGTCAAGGAGACCCTGGGCGGGATGGGCATCGACTTCGAGAAGTTCAAGTCCGATGTCTGGGAGGACCTGCTGATCGAGAAGCTCATCAAGGCCGAGGTCGACCGGCCGGTGCATGTCTCGTCCCAGGAGGTGCGGCGGTACTACAACGACCATGCCGCGGACTTCGACCGGCCGGAGCAGGTGCGCGTGCGCCAGATCGTCACGACCACCGAGGCCGAGGCCCTCGCGGCGATCGAGGAGCTCCAGGCAGGCGCCGATTTCGCCGCCCTGGCGCGCAGGCGCTCGACCGCGCCCGAGGCGGCCGAGGGCGGCGACCTGGGCTACTTCGCCATGGGCGAGATGCCGGGGGAGTTCAACGTGGTCTTCGGGCTTTCCCGGGGCGGGGTGAGCGGCGTGGTCAAGAGCCCCTACGGGTTCCATATCTTCAAGCTCGAGGACCGGCGCAAGGCGGGCCGGCTCTCGCTCGACGAGGCATACAAGGAGATCAGCGAGCGGCTGCGGCAGCAGAAGCTGGACGAGCGGTACCAGCGCTGGTTCCGGGACCTCCGCGGCCGAACGAAGTTCGTGGTCAATTACGAGGCCCTGCGGTGAGCCGGAGCACGCCGCGGCCGTCCTCCAGGACGAGCTTCGTGCCGAACCGCTCCGAGACGGCGTTGATGCCCGCGATCACCTCCTCCGCCCGGCCGCCGGTCAGCACCCGCGGCCGGTAGACCACCCGGTAGTTGTTCACGTCCAGGGGCACGGCCTCGACCCGCACAAGGGTCTTTCCCCGGAAGGTGCAAAGGAGTATGATGCTGGTGTTCGTCCGGTCGCTCTCGGAGCCGAAGACGAAGTTGCCCAGGCTGTAGGCGATGAGCCGTCCGCGCCGCACCTCCAGCTCCTGCAGCACGTGGGGATGGTGGCCCAGGACGAGGTCCGCGCCCCAGTCGATGGCCTGCCGGCCGAGCTCCACCTGGTAGTCCTTTGCCGTGGTCATCAGCTCGGCGCCCCAGTGGAAGGAGACCACGACCAGGTCGGCGCGTTTGCGCGCGGCCTCGATGTCCTTCCGCACATGGTCCCGGTAGCCCGGCGCCGTTCCCGGCCGTCCGCGGGAGGCGTAGAACTCCACGGGGAAGGTGAGCGAGTAGGAGAGGAAGGCGATGGTCCGGCCATGAGCCTTCAGGATGGCAGGCGCGCGGGCGTCGGCGAGGTCCATGCCCGCGCCGCTGTAGACGATGCCGTTGGCGGCCAGGACCTCGAGCGTGTCCTGCAGGGCCGCGGGCCCGAAGTCCAGGATGTGGTTGTTCGCCAGGCTCACGACGGTGATGCCCGCGGCCTTGAGCGCCTCGACCGCCAGGGGGCCTGCGCGGAGCGTGAACTTCTTGTCCGGCACCGCGGCGCCGCGGGTCGAGACGGGCGCCTCGAGGTTCCCGATCACGACCTGGGCCTGCCGGAGCACGGGCAGCACATGGAGGAAGGGGTAGTCCGGCCCTTCCTTCTCGAGCCAGGGATAGGCGCGGTGGCCCAGCATGATATCGCCCACCGCGGCGATGGTGAGCTCCTGATCTTCGGGAGCAGGAGCGGCCGGTGCGGCGGAAGCAGGCGCGGCCGCGATCGCGGCGGCAAGCAGGAAAAGCAGGAACGAACGCATCATGGCGTTATATTAATGAAGGGTTTGTAGAAAGGCAACAGAAAAGGGTTTCTTCCTTTGACGTGTGGCCCTGGTCATGGGATGGAGGGTGCTCTGGGCAATTTGTAGGGGCAACCCTGCGTGGCTGCCCCTGAAACGGGCGGCCACAGCGGGCCGCCCCTACGCTCCTCGGATCCATCGCCTGTGTATGCCGAAGATTATTTAGAAAAGGAAGCGGGAACGATGATGAAGAGGACCTTGATGCTCTGGATCGCCGCGGCCCTGGCCGTGGCGGCGCCAGCCGCGGCAGGCGGCTCGGTGGTGGTGGACCGGGTCGTGGCGGTGGTGAACGACGATATCATCACCATGAGCGACCTGCAGCGGGAGCTCGCGAAGGGCTCGGAGATCCGCGACGAGCGGCAGCTGCTCGAGAACATGATCGACCGGAAGCTCCAGATGGCCGCGGCGAAGCGGCACGGCCTGGACGTCACGGAGCGGGAGCTGAACGAGGCGATCGCGGACATCATGAAGCGGAACAACCTGGACAAGGACCGGTTCGAGGAGGCCCTGGCCCGCGAGGGCCTGACCCTGGAGCAGTATCGGGTCGAGCTCCGCGAGCAGATGACCCTCTCGCGCCTCTTCAACAAGTACATCCGCGCCTCCGTGGCCGTGGACGAGGCCGAGGCGCGCGCCTATTACGACCGGAACGGGGCGCAGTTCTCCCTGCCCGAGGAGATCCGGGTGCGCCACCTGGTCATCGGGCTGCCGGCGCAGGCCGACGCCTCCCGCGTCGCGGCGGCCCGGGAGAAGGCCGAGGCCCTGATGGCCCGCATCAAGAAGGGCGAGGACTTCATCGGGTTGATCCGCGAGCATTCCGAGAGCCCCACCGCGTCCCGGGACGGGGACCTGGGGTTCCTCCGGAGGGGCCAGGCCATCCCTGAGATCGACGAGGCTGCGAAGGACCTCAGGCCGGGCGAGTACGCCGGGCCGCTCAGGACGGACGCGGGGCTCCAGATCATCCGGCTCGAGGAGGTCCGGACGCCGAAGCAGCCCTACTCCGCGGTCAAGGACGACATCACCCGCATGCTCTACGAACAGAAGGTGGAGAGCAACTACCGCGCCTGGCTCCAGTCCCTGCGGGGCGATTCGCATATCGAGAACCGGCTGTGAGACGGGGAATACGCACCTGGACGTTGACAGGATAACAGGATCGATGGGATCAAGGATGCATGCAAAGGATGCATTGATCTGTTGTGCCGTCAATACATCAGCATGACAGCGGTGTTCCTGTTGGCCTGGTATCTGTAAGTGTTCCTCTGGTTCGATGACAGTATCCGTTCTAATCCTGTGATCCTGTCAAGGACGTTCCCGGTACTTTCTGTTCTCTCGCTGCCCGATCTTCCGGCTCTGCCCTGCCTATGCGCACGCTCAAATTAAAGAAGAAAGAGGCCCGGCGCGTGCTGCGCGGCCATCCCTGGATCTTCAGCAATGAGCTGCAGGAAGTTCCCGCCTCGGCCGCTCCGGGCGAGCTCGTGGACGTGCTCGACGACCGCGGCGCCTTCGTGGGCCGGGGGTACCTCAATCCCCGCACCCTGATCGCCGTGCGCCTCCTGACCCGGAGGCAGGAGCCGATCGACGAGGCCTTCCTGCGGGAGCGCGTGGCCCGGGCACAGGAGCTCCGGTCCCGGCTCGGGTTCGGCGCTACCTATCGCGCGGTCTTCAGCGAGGCAGACGGGCTTCCCGGCCTGATCGCTGACCGCTTCAACGGCACGCTCGTGGTCCAGTCGCTCACCGCGGGCATGGACCGGCTGCTGGACAGGGTGCTGGCCGCGCTCCGGGAGGTCCATGCGCCGGAGGCCATCGTGCTCCGGAACGACGCCGCAGCGCGGGAGATCGAGGGCCTGGAGCGGGAGGTGCGCGTGGCCTTCGGCGCGGTGGACGGGCCGGTCTCCTTCGAGGAGTCCGGGATCCGGTATGCCGCGGATGTTCTGGAGGGCCAGAAGACCGGCTTCTTCCTCGACCAGCGCGAGAACCGGCTGGCGCTGCGCGGGCTGGTGGAGAACAGGCGGACCCTGGACTGCTTCTGCTACATCGGCGCCTGGGCGCTCACGGCCGCGCGGTTCGGCGCCAGCGAGGTCATCGGCATCGATGCGTCCGAGAAAGCTATTGCCCAGGCTAAAGAGAACGCAGCGCTGAACGGATTGTCCGCGACGTTCATCCAGGCCGACGTGTTCGAGACGCTCCGGGAGTACGAAAAGCAGAAGGAGCGGTTCGGCTGCATCATCCTCGACCCGCCGGCCTTCGTCAAGAGCCGGGCCAAGGTGCGCGAGGCGCTCAAGGGCTACAAGGAGATCAACCTGCGGGCGATGCGGCTCCTGGAGCCGGGCGGCCTGCTGGTCACCTGCTCCTGCTCGCACCATATCGACGAGCACCTTTTCCGCGAGATGCTGATCGACGCGGCCCATGGCGCGGGCCGGACCGCGCGGCTCCTCGAGATGCGCTCCCAGGCGCGCGACCATCCCGTGCTGCTCGCCGCGCGGGAGACGCAGTATCTCAAGTGCGCGGTGCTGCAGATCGAATGACGCAGGAGCGATCCGCAGATTTCGCAGATTGCGCCGATGACAGAGAAGCATCCACAGCCTGATCTTCAATCCGTGAGATCTGCGTAATCTGTGGATAGACGGTATTTCCCCGTCGTCATTTCCTGGATGTTGTTTTTGTCTTGACTCAATAGGGGTCCAACGGTAAGATACTGACCTGCACGGGCGCTTAGCTCAGCGGGAGAGCACTGCCTTCACACGGCAGGGGTCGCAGGTTCAAACCCTGCAGCGCCCACCATGCAAATCAAAGGGTTACGGCTTTGGCCGTAGCCCTTTTCTATTAGATAGATGTGCTAATTTGCGTTAATTCAAGCCTGCATATCTATACCTACTCGATCATGTTCTGCAGGTAGCGCCCCCTATGGACATCCTCGGAAACCTGTAGTACAGTATCGCACAGTCCTAATCGGTTGCTCTTATGGAATAAGAGGCTTCTTTGTGGGCGAAAAGGAATATATCATCTTTTGCGACGAGTCGGAGCAGGAGGGGAAATTCTACTCCTCGTTCTATGGTGGATTGATCGTTGGCGCTTCGCAGTATCAGAAGGTTACTCGGCGGCTGCAGGCAGTCAAGAAAGAGCAGCACCTGTTTGGCGAGATCAAATGGGCAAAGGTGACGGAGCGATACCTTGCGAAGTATCAGGAGATTGTTCGGGCGTTCTTTCAGGAAGTATCAGGCGGACATGTTAGAGTTCGCATCATGTTTTCCCATAACGCCCGCAGGCCGAAGAAAGTTACTGAAGAACAGCGCGAACATAGGTATTATCTTCTCTATTATCAGTTCATCAAGCACGCGTTCGGTCTCCAGTTCATACCTCCCGGAGGTACTTGCTTGCGTCTGTATTTCGACCGGTTCCCGGACACCGGCGAGAAGGTAGAGCGGTTCAAGGGATACCTGCACGGCCTTCAGGAGAATCGACTCTTTCGGGCAGCAGGAATCGCGATCGGACGGGAAGATATCGCGGAAGTCCACTCGCACGATCATGCACTGCTCCAATGCTTGGATATCATTCTGGGCGCAATGGTTTTTCGGTTGAACGACAAGCACAAGGAAAAGATACCGGGACAGCGGGTGCGGGGAAAAAGAACGCGGGCGAAGGAACAGCTTTACCAGACGATCCTCGGGGAGATCAGAGCCCTGCATCCAAACTTCAACATCGGGATCACGACGAGTGGAGGAAAGAACGGGCTTCTTCGCTGGGAAAAGCCCTACATGCACTGGGAGTTCCGGGCAGCGGACGCCGGGTATGAACCGGGATTGACCAAGCGCAAACAGGGCAGAAAAAAGAAAGACCCCACTTAACCTACATCGATATCCGACGCATAACGTCGGACTTCGGTTAAGCAGGGTCTGAACCTATTTAATTTGTACATTACTTTAAGCGGACTGTCAAGGAGTTTTGTCACTGCTTCGTAATCTTGTGACAAATGTATAGGCGCTTCCCGATCCATAAATCACGCCTGGCATCGGGTAGCTGCAAGAAACAGGACGCTGGCCAATGCCTTTGTAAAGTTGCGCCTGGTGGAGTCCGCAGGAACCGGGCGACGACGAATCTTCATCCCCATGCTCGGTTTTGGAAAACGGATTCCTCGCTACGAGAGCGATGGCGCGAACGTGACACTGCATCTGTATGACGGCAGTTACGATAAGCAGATGGCCAAGTTGGTTGCCAAGTGGAAGAACGACGGCCACGATATCGAGCTGGATTCGCAGCTGATTCTGACCTGCCTTACAGAGAATGCGTTCATTGATGCGAAAGAAGCAGCGCACTTGCTTCAGCTGACCCGAGATACGGCTTGCAGCATCCTCGATCAAATGGCTCTTCGGACCGGCATCCTCGAGAGAAAAGGCCAGACGAAAGCGGCAACATATCATCTCGCAAAAGGGATTGCCAAGGATCTTCTCGGCAAGGCCGCGTATACAAGGATAAAAGGAGTGGATTCGGCACGATTCGCCGAGATTGTCCGGCAGTATGTCATTCATCACGGGGCGATAACGCCGCAGGAGTGCAGAGAGGTGCTTTACCTGGGCGATTCCGCGACCGCAAAGGTCCAGATATCAAGACTCTTCAAGCAGTGGTCAGGCAAGGGCGGCTTTCTTCGGATGGAGGGCAAGCCGCTAGCGGCGATTTATTTGCCGTGGCGGGAGATAAACGCATAAGGTCGATGTAAAAGGACACGGTATGATCAACAAAGAACCAGTGAAGAAAGAAACCGCAGCCATAGTTCCAGATCAGCTGGACCAGCTGCGGGACCTGTTTCCCCAGGCGTTTACCGAAGGGAAGATCGATTTCGACAGGCTCAAGGAATCTCTCGGCGAAGAGGTGGACTCCCGGCCTGAGCGGTACTCCTTCACCTGGGCGGGGAAGCGGGACGCGATCCGGCTTTTGCAGACGCCGAGCAGGGCGACGCTCGTGCCGGCGAAAAAGGAATCCATCAACTTCGACGAGACGAACAATATCTTTATCGAAGGAGACAACCTCGAAGTCCTGAAGCTCCTGTATAAGTCCTACTTCGGCAGGGTGAAGATGATCTACATTGACCCGCCGTACAACACGGGCAACGATTTCGTCTATCCCGACAACTTCGCCGATCCGCTCGACACCTACTTGAAACTTACCGGCCAGAAGACCGCGGAGGGCAATTTGCTTACGAGCAACCCTGAAACGT
>CAZTXN010000069.1:0-12889 GCA_964617655.1 uncultured Nitrospiraceae bacterium
TGTGGCAGTTCGAGCAGAGGATGCCGGAGCTGAGCACATGCTTCGGATGGCTGCCGGGCGCCGTGGCGTCGGTGTTCATGTTCTTGTGGCAGGAGCTGCAGGTCATCGCCGAGCCGCCCCAGGTCGGCGAGGGGCTGGCGTAGATGGGCGTCGCGCCGCCGGTGGCCGACTGGCCCGAGCTGTGGCAGTAGACGTTCGAACAGGCGTTCGCCGCGAAGTTGTTCACCGGGTTCGCATCGCTGTCATAGGTCCCGGCGATCCCGACGTTCTTGGCCTTGTTCACATGCTTCGTCCTGTCGGCGATGGCGGTACCGTTGCTCGTGGTCTCCACGTGGCAGGCCTCGCAGCCCTTGTTCGTCATCAGCACGCCCTTGTTGACATGGGCGGTATGGCTGCCGCCGGCCATGGCGCTGCCGGACGCGGCCGTGTAGTTATGGCAGCTCGCGCAGGTGAAGGACCCGGCCGTCGTTGCCCAGGTGAAGGACGTCGTGTTCGGCGCGGGGTAGGGAGCGATGGCGGTCGTTCCCTGGCTGTGGCAGTAGGTGCTGGAGCAGCTGCCCGCGGTCCAGTTGAAGCTCGTCGCCGGATCTGCTCCCTGCGCCGCGCCCTCCGAATAGGCGCCGCCGCCGCTGATCGCGGCATCGAAGGCCACCTGCGCAACCCGGTCCGGCGGGTTGGCCGCGCCGTCGCCGTGCGGCGTGCCGTCATGACAGACGCCGCAAGTATAGACATAGTTCGCCGGCGTGGAATAGTTGGCCGCATTCCGGCTCGTTGCCGTCGTTCCCGTGGCGTAGTGCGTGCCGTGCCTGCCGGCCAGGGTGTTGTTCGCCGCATGGCAGTCGCCGCAGGCGATGCTGCTGCCCCACTGCGGCGTGCCGCTCCCATGGCAGTAGGTGGTCGAGCAGGACTTCGAACCCTTGTTGTACGTGCCGCTCGGGCTCTGGGCATCGAAGAAGACGTCCTGGGTATCAGCGTTCACATGCTTTCCCGGCGAGACATCGCCGCGGATCGTGGTACCGTCCGTGGTGGTCTGGTTGTGGCACTTCTGGCATCCCAGGCTGTTCGAGACGACATGCCTGGGATGGCTGTTCGCCGTGGCTGCACCCGCGCCGCCGCTCGTGTAAGCCGGTCCGGTTGCCGTGCCGGCGTGGCAGCTGGAGCAGTTCATCGCCGGCGCTGCCGGGTCCCAGGAGACCGAGGCGTAGGTGGCGACCGGGGTGCCCGTCTTCGCGTTGCTGTGGCAGTAGATGTTCGAACAGGTCTTGGCCCCGCTGCTGCTGACCACGGTGCCGTTCCGGCCCTGGTAGCTCACCGTGGTCTGGCCGGAATAGGTGCCCTGGCTCGCGCCGAAGCTGAAGCCGATGTCCACACGCTTGGCGGCATTCTCCGGCATGACATACCCCGTATGGCAGGCTGAACAGTTGTAGCCCAGCGTCACGGCATGCTTCTGATGCTTGCCCGCGTTCGTCGAGCCCGTGCCGGAGAGATCATCATACTGCGCCAGGCCGCTCGGGCCGCCCAGCGTGGTCACCACGGGAGGATTGCCGTGGCAGGAATCGCAGCCTGCACGGAAGCCGAATTCGTGGGTATGGCAGCTGGTGCAGTTCGTCCCGGCCACGGAGGGCGGGTGGCCGGGCCCTTCCAGCGTGCCGTCGTTCTTGAACGAACCCGTCCGGGTGTGGCAGACCTGGCAGATCGAGGTCGTCGACGGGGTCGTGCCGGTGGCAAAGGAGTTCGGACCGGTCGCATTGAAGAACCTGACCTCGCGGTTCCCGCTCCCGGTCGTCCTGAGCGTGTTATTGGCCAGCTTGCCGTACCGGACGGCATAGGTGTTGCCGATCTTGGCAAAGCCGGTATGGATCGCGCCGTCCACGGAGATGACGTTCGTCGTGTTCGACCGGATGCGGTAGATGCGCGTAGGATGGAGCGTGTTCGGCACCAGGAGATATCCCACATAGGCATTCGGGGTGAGGACGGGGCCGCTCACGGTGACGCTCGAGATGGTCCAGGCGGCGTTGGAGGAGACCGCGGAAAGCGTCCCGGTGACCACGTTACTGCTGGACATGGCATTGTAGGCCGGGAGGGTGGTCTGGTACTGATTGTGCGGGCTGTGGCAGGCGGTGCACTCCACCGTCCAGTTGCCGCTCCGGTAGCTGCTCTGCGTCTCAAAGGCCGAGTGCGTTGCAATCTTGGTGAACCGCGGGTCCGCAGCCGGCATGCCCGACTGGCTGTGGCAGCTCTTGCAGAGATTGTTCCGGATGGTATTGTCCGTGGTCGTCGGCAGCGTTGCCCAGGCCGGGGTGGAGGCCGGGTCGTAATGGCAGCTGGAGCAGGTGATGGTAAAGGCCTGCTTCTGCGAGTTGTGCGGGGCATCGAGCGCCAGTGCGTTTCGTCCGGCATGATGCATACCGAAGAACGCTGTCAGAATGGCCGTCACGATCATCAGGGCTCTCTTCATGGTCGCCGCTCCTTCTTGCTTAGTGCGCCGAAAAATCGTCCGCATCGCTCCCGCTCCTACTGTCCCAGGTCGCCAACGGCGACCGTGACGCCGTTGTTCATGCGATCAAAGGGCCGCACCACGAACTTGAGAGCGCCGGCCGCACTATAGACCCGCACCGTGCCCTCCTCGTGGTCGCTGTTGCCGGGACCGACCTCTTTGTTCTTGCCGTCATCACGCTTGTTCATCTTGCCCAGTGCCGCACCGCCCGCCGGGATCTCGCCATGCTTGGCGCCGGCAGCGGCGACGATCTCCGCCTTGCCGTCGCCGTCCAGGTCCGCGGCGGCCACGGCAATTCCGTACTTGTCGAAGGCGGCGAAGCCCATCCGCGAACCGTCGGCGCGGAGCACCGTCACCATGGACGGCGTGCTGCCGGACCCGCTGCTGCCCACGATGATCTCTTCCCTTCCGTCGGCATCCAGGTCAGCGGCCGCCACGGACGAGGCGGTCACGGCATGCTCGGCCGTCCGGACCGCGGTCCAGCCGCCGACCGCAGCGTCCACCCCAGGCTGCCAGACCGTGATGCCTCCGTCACCCGCCGCGATGATCGCCGGCCTGCCGTCGCCGGCAAGGTCTGCCACCGCTGCCGACCTGCCTTCGATCTCGATGCCGGAGAAGGTCATGCGGCCCTCGGACAGGGTGTAGACGGCGACGGTCCCGTTGTTGTCATCTGCGCCAACGAGCACCTCGGCACGGCCGTCCCCGTTCAGGTCGCCCGACGAGACGCGTGCGCCGTTGAGCGAACCGAAGGGCACGAACTCGGCAATGACCGCCTTGTCCGCTGCGCGGTAGACGCGCACTCCTGCGGGGTTGTTCATCCCGCTGCCCGCGCCGACGATGAGGTCCGCAACGCCGTCGCCGTCCACGTCCCCGGCCGCCACGGTGGCTCCGGAGAGGGTCTCAAGGGCGACCAGGTCGAAATCGGACGGCGCACCGTTGTTCTTATAGAGCTTCACCCGGCTGTCATTGGCCGCGCCCGGTCCTTTGGCCGTTATGATGTTCTTCTTTGCCGCCAGGTCCTGGTAGGAGGCGTAGTCTCCGCTGAACGAAACTTCTCCGTCCTTAGCCAGGGCCTTGGTCTGCGCTCGCGGCTTGCGGAATCCCGGTACCGCGCCGAAGGTCGCCGTATACTCGCCGGCAGGAGCATCCTCAACGCTCCAGGTCGTTCCCGAGCCGCTGTAGGCGGTCGGTCCGCTCAGCTGGAAGGTAGCTTCCGACCGGTTCGTACTGACATTGATCTTCGTGGTCGCATTGATCTTCAAGCTGACCGTGAACTTGCCGCCGTCCCCGATCACGCCCGCTGCCGATACCGGCACCGATGCCGTATAGGGAGCTTCCTGAGCGGCAAGGCCGTCGGTCTTGGCGGTGAAGGTCACCGTCGTGGCCGCTGCGCCGCCGGACAACGGGGAAATGGAGAGCCAGGTCGGAAGGGTCGCGGCTGCGATGCTCCAGCCTCCCGCACCGCCGTCGATGCCGACGGTGACGGACTCGGACACCGTATGCATGCCCTTCTTGGAGGTAAAGGTGGGAGACCAGTTGCTGATGTTCAGCATGAGCGGCTGCAGGACCGTGAGCCCCACACCGACCTCGACCGTCTGGCCGTAGTCGGCCGCCAGCGTAACCTTCCCCTGGTACATGCCGGCGGTCAGTTTCGAAGCGTCCACGGAGACCGCAAGCCCGGTCTGGCCCTGGGGTCCCACGGCGGTCTGCTGACCGAGCGATATCCACGACTGGTCAGCGGTCGCGCTCCAGGTGAGCGTGCCGCTGCCGCTGTTGGCCACGATCACGGTCTGTGCCGCGGGATTGGCGCTCAACTGACGGGCCTCGAACAAAAGGGACGCCGGCGTGGCAGCCATGGTCACGTACCCCTCCAGCGCGAACAGGTCGACGCGGCTCCGGTTGCTTCCCGTGGTCTGCCAGACCACGTACGCCAGATTGTTCCTGCTGATACAGACATCGGCCGGCCGATATGCGTACGGAGCGTACAGACCGCCCTCGCCCGCCGGGGTGCCGTCAGCGGCGTTCAGGACATGGACCACGTTGTTGCCCAGGTCGGCGACGTACAGCTTTCCGCCGCTGCCGGCCGCGATGCCCGCAGGCAGCATCATTTTTCCCAGTTCGGCGCCATACTGACCGAAAGAGCGGAGCTGTGCCCCGCTCTTGGAGAAGACCGTCACGCGCGGCGCGTCCACCAGGTAGCCCTGCACGGTCGTCTTTACGCTGTCGATCACATAGACCTCGCCGGCCCCGTTGTTCGCCGTATCGCTCACTGCTACGGCCTTGGTCCATTGTTCTCCGCGCAGGTAACCGCTGCCGATGGTGCGCACCAGGATGCCGGCGGCGTTGTAGACCCGCACCGCCCCTTTGAGCGCGTCAGCCACGTAGATGTCTCCGCTGCCGTCGATCTCGAGGTCCACCGGCGCCTCGAACTCTCCCTTTTCGGCGCCCAGGGTGCCGAGCTTCTCCATGCTCGGCGAGAAGATCAGGACCGCGCTGTGGTTCACATAGTTGTTCGCCCTCTGCGGGACCCGGACCGAGGAGACGTAGAGCCTGCCGGAGGGACCCACCGCTATGCCGTACGGCCGGGGCACGGACAGGGACGCGACCATTTCGCCCTTGCTGTTGTACTTATGGACCTTGTTGGAGGCAGGCACGGACACGTACACATTCCCCTGGCCGTCCAGAGCTACGCGCGACGGCTCCTTGAGGCCGTCCGCAAGAGCACCTATCTGTATCGGCGCGGCAGGAGCAGCGCCGGCGACAAGCAGGACAGCCGCCATAAGAATGATCGTGATCTTTACCCTGTTCATACCCACCTCCGGGACCGCTTTCGAAAACCTGGATGACCTCAGGAACCCCAGCTGCCGCAGACTCCTTGCCTATTTTATATGACAGGACCGGCACATGTTGCTGCCGTCGTTCGGCATCGCCAGGAACGGCGCATAGAGCGGATCATGGACCTGATGGCAGGTCGCGCACTCCATCCGGCGGCCCGTGGAACCAAAGAGCCGGAGCCGGGAATCGATCGAAGCTGGATCGTTCAGCTTCAAGCTCATGCCGGTCGGCCACTCGAACGATACCGGATGGTCATTGCTCAGGTTAACGACCGTCGACGGACCGCCCGGATAGATGTTGCCGAGGTTCGGACCCCAGCCGATGAACACCTGCCCCTTGAAGACGTTCCCGATGGCCCCGGGGTCTCCAATAGCGGGATCGACGGTAATAGCGCCGGGATCGATGTCCCCGGGCGGATTCAGCAGCGTGTTCACCGCAAGCGAGGTCACGCCGTCATGACAGCTCATGCACATCATGCTGATCCCCGTAGGCGTCGTGCTGATCGAGGCCGCTCCGGAAAAAGTAGCGCTGGAATACATGGCATAGGTATATGAAGCAGGAGGATTGTAGGGCGAGTTCGTGCGGTTCCAGAGCGGTGCATTGGCAAGACCAGGAACGCTCTTGGAAGCGCCATGCGGCGTATGGCAGAAGACACAGACCTCGTCGATGGGCATCGGAAACCCATCGGAATCGGTCCCGACATAATACTTGCCGGCAAAGGGCGTGGAGAACGTCCCCGAGGTCGAGAAATCATGCTTGCTGCCTACAATGGACAGGGCGAATGAAGGGCTTGCCAGAAGCAACAACAGCGTCATGATACCTGCAGTTGCAAGGAAGGCATGCTTGACTTCGTCTTTGCTCGGTGCCATTTTTTCTCCTGATAAATCAATAAGTTATTAATATTAACAAGTACCTCAGGCCATTCCTTCTGATATCTCATGCAATATGCATACCCCTATATCAATTTTTCATTATTTCAATATATTAGACTATATATAAGGCAATTACCACATCATCAGCAACCATATTAATGAGTGATTACGCTCAACTGCGTGTTGAATTCCCATCAGCCCAATACAAAGACATTAAACCGCCGTTATCATTGTGACCGAAAGGAATATGATTGTCAACAAATATAATTATTAACCAATATATTCTGTTTTCCGTCACCGCTTTGCAGCTGCCGTTCATCCTGAAAACGGCAGTTGGGACACGGAAAATGCGGATAAAACCTGAAAAGGCAAATACTTTCGTTCTGAAAAGCTTTTCACCCTGCAGGTGAGTTCTTTTTCAAGTATTGACCGCAGGTTTCTCCTGACGTTATCTGACGCTATCAGATTTGACGGTCTCGTAAAAAGTCCTAACGTGTCACCCTGAGCAACGCGAAGGGTCTCTCAACATATTGGAAAACCGAGATTCTTCGCTTCGCTCAGAATGACATTTTGTGTGATTTTTGACTTTTTACGACTTCATCAGATTTTATCCGCGTCCAAATGCTTTTTTCAGGTTCATGCATCTTCCGACCGGGAACAGTGATCGCGATCCCTTGCCGGGGCGGGTTCAGGGAGGTCGTTATCGAAGCAGGAAACGGAAGAACCGGTCGACAATGACCGCGCCGATGATGCCCAGGACGGCCCCGAAGGCGGCGAGGAAGGCCATGACCACGGTCAGGACGAGGGTGACGGCGAACCGGTTCCCGCCGCAGGCAGGGCCGAACATCCTGGTCACGTCCTTTGCCGCGGCGTCGCGCCAGGTGCCGGCGAGCGCATCCCCGAGAAAATGGTCCATGGCAAAGGCGGACGCAAGAGTGACCGCCGCGCCGGCAAGCGCGCCGATGATGACCGCCTTTTTCAGTCCTTTGTCGCTCATTCGGGCCACACTGTCCTACCCCATGATCCCAGGCATGTGATGGTTCTTCTGGCTCCTGGCTCCTGGCTCCTGGCTCCTGGCTCCTGGCTCCTGGCTCCTGGCTCCTGTCTTCTGTCTCCTGTCTCCTGGCTCCTGCTCACTTCAATATCTCCCCTGTCTTGCGCGACCAGAGCAGGAGGTCGAGATGGTCCATGTCGATGCCGATCTCTTCGGCGAAGCGGGCGAGCTTCCGCTCGATGGCGAGATAGCCCTTCCGCGAGCCGGGCGTGAGGCCGCGGCCGATCACGCCGAGCTCCTGCAGGCTCTTCACGATATGCTTGTCCAGGATGGCATACCCGCGGTACCCGATGTTGCGCAGGAAATGGCTCGCTTCCTTATACCCCAGCCCCTTCACGGCCCGGTTCCCTGCCAGGAACTCGCGCCGTTCCAGGGGGCAGGAGAAGGAGTCGAGGAGGCGGCGCAACTCGAGGCCGCAGTGCTGCCGGAGATACTCGCGGGTCTGATAGATGTACGACGGCCGCAGCCGCCAGAAGCGGACCCGGTGCGCGGCGGCGCGCTGCTGCAGCTCGGCCTCGCCGCCCTCCTGCAGCAGGTCCCGCAGGGCCTCGATGGTCCGGAGCCCCATGCGCGCGCTGCTGCCGGCGGTCAGGATGCAGAAGCAGAGTTCCTCGAAGACCGCGGCATCGCCCCGCGCCGGGACCGCGCGGAATTCGGCGAGCCGCTGCTCGATGAGCCTCCGCCGGGCGCGGTAGTCGCGCCGGAGCTCAGCGACGGAACCGCTTCCAGACACGGTACCCGCCCCGGAGGTTGTAGAGGTTCGTGAACCCCATGCCCATGAGCCGCTTGATCGCCCAGATGCTCTGGTTGCCGTTCTGGCAGTAGACCACGATGGGCTTGTCCTTCCGGAGCTTCTTGGCCTTGTTCCCCAGGTCGTTCAGCGGGATATGGACGGCCGCGGGAATATGCCCCTGCTTGTACTCCCGGTCCGGCCGGACATCGAGCACGGCGACACCCTTCATCTCCTCGAGCTGCCGTCCCGTGATCTGCTTGATCCCGAGGCGGCTCAGGACCCCGAAGAGCTTGACCAGCAGATAGAGCCCCAGAAAGCTGAGCAGTACGACCGATGCGGTATCCAACGAGAACCCTCCTTCAGTGCGTCACCAGATGAACGGCATCCCCCGCGAAGCGGTCAGGAAAGAGCTTCCTCGGCTGCGGCATTGCCGGCATCTTCGCGGACGGCGACCGGCAGCTCCATGACGAACCGCGCTCCCCGCGGCTGGTTCTGCTCTGCCCGGATCGAACCATGGTGGTCCGCCACGATGCGGTCCACGATGGCGAGCCCCAGGCCGCCGCCCTTCTTCGTCCGCGAGAAGTAGGGCTCGAACAGCCGCGACAGGTCCTCGGCGGGGATCCCCGGTCCGTCGTCAGCCACCTCGATCCGCACCCGGTGACCGCCCTCCCCTGCGCGTGCCGTGATCCGGACCGAGCCGCCGTCCGGCATGACCTCGATGGCGTTCTTGATCAGGTTGATGAAGACGCGCTTCATCTGCTCCTGGTCCAGCAGGAGGTCGGGCAGGTCATCAGGGACCTCGACGTGGAACGCGATGTTCCGGTGCGTTCCCGCGTAAAGCGCCGTGACGCTCTCCACGACCGGCTGCAGCCGCTGGGGGGCGAGGATCGGCCTCGGGATGCGGGCGAACTCGGAGAACTCGTCCAGCAGCTTCTTCAGACCGTCCACCTGCTGGATGATGGTCCCCGTGGACTCATCGAAGACCTCGTCGAGGTCCCGGGCGCGTTCGCCGAACTTCCGGCGCAGCCGCTCGGCCGAAAGCTTGATGGGCGTGAGCGGGTTCTTCACCTCATGAGCGATCTTGCGCGCCACATCCTGCCAGGTCTCGGCGTTCTTCGCCCGCAGCAGCTCGGTCAGGTCGTCGAAGGTGATCACCGAGCCCTGGAGGGCCCCGGTCTCGTCGCGAAGCGTCGAGACGCGGGTGCGCAGGGTCAGGGTCCTTCCCCGGACCGTCAGGGTGACCACCTCCTCGGCGCTCCCCCGGCCCTGCTCCAGCCGCCGGAAGAGGTTCCGGACCGGCCGGAGGTCGACGAAGCCGAAGGCCTCGTCATACCGCTGGTCCAGGACCTCCTCCTGCCGCACGTCCAGGATGCGGAGAGCCGCCGGATTGATGCTGGTGATCCTGCCGGTGCGGTCCAGGGAAACGACGCCCGCGTCGATGTTCCGCAGGATGGTCTCGCGGTTCGCGACCTCCTGGCGGAGCCGGCCGCTCGAGTGCTGCAGGTCCGCGGTCATGCGGTTGAAGGATTCCACCAGCATGCCCACCTCGTCCCCGGCCTGTTCGTCGATCCGGTAATCGAGGTTCCCCGCGGCGACCTCCACCGTTCCCTCGGCAAGCTTCTTGATGGGAACGGTGATGCTGCCCGCCACGCGCAGGGCGACCCAGATCGCCGCCAGGAGCAGCGCGAGCATGACCGCGAGGAAGCTGAGGCGATAGTTCAGTTTCAGGATGTTCTTGTTCTTGAAGGCCGACCGGTACTCCGAATAGGCGGCCCGGATGTCGTCGTTCTTCCGGGCATGGCTCTGCGGAACGTAGTAGCTCACCGCCGCGGCAGCGGTGATCTGTCCGTCCAGGAGCGACCGCACCGGCACCACGGCGCGGACGATGTCGCCGGTCCGCGGCAGGCTCACGACCGCCGTCGCTTCCTGGCCGGACAGGGCCTTCTCGATCAGGTCCTCCGTCGCCCGGGTGTAGGTGCGCTCGGGGTATTGCCCGGTCACCGCCTGCGCCTGGAGCGCCCGGTCCCTGCCGAAGACCGCCGCGGACCCGATGCTGTACTCCTCCGCCTTGCCTTTGAGCAGAGCCTGAAGGCCGGGAGGGTCCAGCGGCAGGAAGGCCTGCTCCCGGGAGAGTTGGGCGCTGATCTGCCGGGCGAATCCCAGAGCCTGCCCGCGCAGCCGGTCATAGTAGGCCTGGGACAGCGCCACCGAGTCGCGCAGCGCGACCTCGAACCGGAGGCTGAAGAGCCGCTCCATGCCGCGGGTGTACATGCCGCTTCCGAATATGAAGAGCAGGATCGTGGGAATGAAAGAGAGGCCGACAAAGGCAGCCACGAGCTTGGTCCGGAACTTCGCACCCAGCACCTTGCTCCTGCGCTCCACCGAGAGCTTCCAGAGGCTCCGGCCGATCATGAAGATGACCGCCGCAAGCAGCAGGAAGTTGGCGTTGATCAGGATGAGGATCAGCAGGTTGTCCGAGAGCGGCCCTTCGAACCCGCGGTAGCGTATCTGGAGCAGGATGGCCGCCGCGGTCAGGAGCAGGAACGCGAAGACCGTCAGGATGCTCTTGAACCCGGACGTGGAAGGCTGCGGCTGCTTCTCCATGGCAGCTGCAGAATACCAAAAAGGTCCCGCTAAAGCAAGGCGCAGATCCGAATTATCGCTTGACAAACAAGAGGTTTCTCGGCTATTGTAAGCCAATTCGGACAATGACGACGCTTGCGCACGCACGGAAGAGGCACTATGGCCGGATGGCCGGGTTCGGAAGGGCTTTGCTGCTCGTTTCCGTAGCGCTGCCGCTGTTCCTCGCCGCCTGCGCCTCTGGGAAGAGGTCCCTCGATACCCCCGTCGACCCGGCACAGGAACAGATCACCATCCTGCAGAAACAGCTCCTGGAGCTGCAGAAGGTCCAGAACGAGACCCGCCGCCAGGTCGAGACCCAGGCCGTACGGTCAGGCGAGATCGAGGCCCGGGTCTCGACCTTGGAAGCGCAGCGCACATCATCTCCGCCCGCCACGCTGCAGAAACCGGCCGCGGCAGCAGCATCCCAGGCGGTCTCCCCGAAGAAACCCGCCGCAAAGCAGCCGCCTAAGAAGAAGAAAACCCCAAGGAGGGTGGAACCATGACCATCAGGCCGGCCGGTTGCATGCGAACAGGGCTCCTCCCTGCAGCGCTCGCGATCTTCCTCGCAACGGCCCCTTCGGCAGATGCCCAGGAGCAGGCTGCGGGGACCCTTGCGGTCCCCCCCGCAGCGGATGCCCCTGCGATGGGAGCCATGGCAGCCGGCGACCAACCCGGCGCCTATACGATCGTCCAGGGAGATACGCTCTGGGACATAGCGAACGCCCACTATCGCGATCCGTTCCTGTGGCCGCTCATCTGGAAATCCAACGCCTTTATCAGCGATCCGGACCTGATCTATCCCGGCAATGTCCTGACCATCCCGGGACTTGCGCCGGTCGAGCGCGCCATGGCGGCGCCGTCGGAACCGCCGCCGGTGCAGGAGGAGACCGCTGCTCCTGCTCCTGTTCCTGCTCCTGCTCCTGAGGTCGCGTCGGTCCCTGCCCCGATCGAGCAGGACAGCATTCCCTATTTTTTCCGCAAACAGCGCGTGGAATCCATGGGTCCGGAGCCAGAAGCGCCTGAGCAGAAACGGACGCTCATCGCGCCCGAGGACGCCCGACCCGCGCTTCTGGACAATTATGCTATCCTGAGCGGCGGATTCGTGAGCGACGAGCCCAGCAGGGACACCATCATCGGTTCGGCGACCGACCCGGGGAAATCCATCTTCGCCTATGATGATGTCATCTTCATCAAGGTCCGATCGCGCCAGGATGTCAAGGTCGGTGACCGTTTCCTGATCTACCAGCCTGTCCATCGTGTGCGGCATCCGGTCTCGGGCCGCTCCTTCGGCAGGCTCTACCGGGTCATGGGCATCCTGAAGGTCACTGCGGTCCGGGAGGATGCTCCTCTGACAGCCCGCATAACCCTTTCCTTCAGCGATTCGGCGCCAGGCAGCCTGCTGACACCCTACCAGGAGCCGGCGCCGCTCTACCCGCAGGAAGAGAAGCAGGTAAAGGACCTCGCCGGCCATGTTCTGGAGGTCACAGACCGCAGGACCATCAATGCCCAGATGGACATCGTCTATCTGGACAAGGGGAAGATCGACGGCGTGATCCCCGGCGACCGTTTCGTGATCTATACGGAACAGACCAATGATGTGGATGTGCCGAAGACCCTCGGGGAAGCGGAGGTCTTCCTCGTGAAGGAACGGACGGCAACAGCGGTCATCCGGAAGAGCACGGACGTCATCTCCCGCGGCGACCGCTATCGCTACAAGAACTGAACTGCCGCCGTACTCCGGCCGGGAGCGCGGCGACCGGTCCGTCCTCCCGCACCTTCTGCATGATCATCGGCGTACCAAAAGAGGTGAAGGACGAGGAGTACCGGGTAAGCATGACCCCGGCCGGCGTGACAGCGGTGAAGGCGCTCGGCGCAAGGGTCCTGGTGGAGCATCTGGCCGGCGCAGGCAGCGGGTTCGATGACGGGGAATACACCGCCGCCGGCGCCGAGATCACCGACCGGAAGAATCTCTTCGGCGCCACCGACCTCATCGTCAAGGTGAAGGAGCCGGTCCCCGGGGAGTTCGATCTCCTCCAGGAAGGACAGGCGCTCTTCACCTTCCTGCATCTGGCCCCCAATCCCGACATCACCGACCTGCTGCTCCGCAAACGCATCACCGGTCTTGCCTACGAGACGCTCCGGAGGGACGGCCGGCTGCCGCTGCTCGCGCCGATGAGCGAGATCGCCGGCCGCATGGCGCCCCTCATGGGGTCCTATTTCCTCCAGCGGTTCCAGGGCGGGTCCGGCATTCTTCCCGCAGGCGCCACGGGCATCGA
>CAZTXN010000070.1:0-12787 GCA_964617655.1 uncultured Nitrospiraceae bacterium
TCACTCCGCACTCCGCCTTCCGCATTCCGCAATAGCGTTACTCGATCACCTCGGTGATGACGCCGGCGCCCACGGTGCGGCCGCCCTCGCGGATCGCGAACCGGAGCTCCTTGTCCATGGCGATCGGCGTGATCAGCTCCACCGAGCAGCTCATGTTGTCCCCCGGCATCACCATCTCGACGCCTTCCTGCAGCGTCACCACCCCCGTCACGTCCGTCGTCCGGAAGTAGAACTGCGGACGGTACCCCTTGAAGAACGGCGTGTGGCGGCCGCCCTCCTCCTTCGTCAGCACGTAGGCCTCCGCCTTGAACTTCGTGTGCGGCGTGATGCTCCCCGGCTTCGCCAGGACCATCCCGCGCTCCACCTCTTCCTTCTTGACGCCCCGGAGCAGCACGCCCACGTTGTCCCCGGCCTGCCCCTGGTCCAGCAGCTTCCGGAACATCTCCACGCCCGTCACCACCGTCTTCTGCGTGGGCTTGATCCCCACGATCTCGATCTCGTCGCTCACCTTCACGATCCCGCGCTCGATCCGGCCCGTCACCACCGTGCCCCGGCCCGCGATCGAGAAGACGTCCTCGATCGGCATCAGGAACGCCTTGTCGATGTCCCGCTTCGGCTCCGGAATGTAGCTGTCCAGGGCATCCATCAGCTCCATGATGCTCTTGTACTCGGGTGCGTTGATGTCCTTGCTCTCGCTCTGCAGCGCCTTCAGACCGCTGCCCTTGATGATCGGGGTCTTGTCCCCGGGGAACTGGTACTTCGAGAGCAGCTCCCGCACCTCGAGCTCCACCAGCTCCAGGAGCTCCGGATCGTCCACCATGTCCACCTTGTTCATGTAGACCACGATGTACGGAACCCCCACCTGGCGCGCCAGCAGGATGTGCTCCCGCGTCTGCGGCATCGGACCGTCCGCCGCCGACACCACCAGGATCGCGCCGTCCATCTGCGCCGCGCCCGTGATCATGTTCTTGATGTAGTCGGCGTGGCCCGGGCAGTCGACGTGCGCGTAATGGCGCTTCTCCGTCTGGTACTCCACGTGCGCCGTCGCGATCGTGATGCCCCGCTCCCGCTCCTCCGGCGCCTTGTCGATGTTGTCATAGGACACGAAGCTCGCGAAGTTCTTGAACGCCAGCACCTTCGTGATCGCCGCCGTCAGGGTCGTCTTCCCATGGTCCACATGACCGATCGTCCCCACGTTCACGTGCGGCTTCGTACGCTCGAATTTCGCCTTTGCCATGTTCGTCCTCCGATATAGAATATGCGATGATGATCGCCGGAAGCTGGAGCCCATGAGCGGGATTGAACCGCTGACCTCATCCTTACCAAGGATGTGCTCTACCAACTGAGCTACATGGGCGGTCACGAATGCCGTCAGCGCTCAGCGGTCGGCTTTCAGCTTGGCCCCCGTTATCGTTAGGTTCTGCTGAGAGCTGACGGCTGATCGCCTCTTGGCCGTCTTGAATATGGAGCGGGCAACGGGATTCGAACCCGCGACCCCCAGCTTGGAAGGCTGGCGCTCTAGCCAGCTGAGCTATGCCCGCATTCGATTTCGGATTGGAGATTGCGGATTTCGGATCTGCTCTTCTGCTTCTTTCCGCTCCGTTCCTGATCGTTGATTCCGCAATCCGCATTCCGCAATCGGCAATGCCGGAACTGGTGGGGAGGGGAGGATTCGAACCTCCGTAGGCTGACGCCAACGGGTTTACAGCCCGTCCCCTTTGGCCACTCGGGTACCTCCCCGGTCGTCTGTTCTTGTCGTCCTGCTGCCTGCCGGAAGCGCTGGTGCTCGCGTTGTGGGGGAAGGATTGGAGCCACCGGAGGGACTCGAACCCACGACAGGCTGATTACAAATCAGCTACTCTACCAGCTGAGTTACGGTGGCGGATCCGTCGAAATCCCCAGGGCACACTTCGGCTGTGTCCGCTTTTCACGGAAGTTGCTATATTAGCCGAGCGCCCCTCCCTTGTCAACAGAAATATGACCGAAAGCCTCGCATAATACGGGACAAAAGGCGGGATGTCAAGCAGGTTTCCGTGACCGCTGGCGCAGGGCCTCATAGAGCAGGAGGCCGGCCGCCACGGAGACGTTCAGGGAGCTGATCTGTCCGTGCAACGGCAGGGAGAGCAGATAGTCGCACCGCTCCCGGACCAGCCGCCGGACCCCCCGGTCCTCCCCTCCCAGGACCAGGGCCGTGGGCCGGACAAGGTCCGCGTCCCAATAGACCGTCTCCCCCCCGGCCTCGGCGCCCGCGACCCATACGCCGGCCTGTTTGAGCGCATCGAGCGTAGTGGCGATGTTCGTCACCTTCACGACCGGCACATGCTCCAGCGCCCCGGCAGCGGCCTTTGCCACGGTCTCGGTCAGACCCGCGGCGCGCCGTTCCGGGATGATCACGCCGTGCACCCCGGCGGCATCGGCGGTTCGCAGGATCGCACCGAGGTTCCGCGGGTCCTCCACCCCGTCCAGGACGAGGAAGAGCGGGGTCTCGCCCTTCTCCGCCGGCAGCCCGAGGACGTCGTCCAGGTCCGCATACTGCCGGGCCGCGCCGAAGGCCACGATCCCCTGGTGCTGCGCTCCCGGCGCCTCGCGGTTCAGCGCCTCCCTCCCGGCGAAGCGCACCTCGGCGCCCCGCTCCCGCGCCAGCCGCAGGAGCTCCTGCAGGTCGCGGTCCCGCCTGCGCTGCTCGGCGATCAGGATGCGCCGGAGCGGCCTGCCGGACCGGAGCGCCTCGAGCACGGGATTGACGCCGATGATCTTGTGAGAAGACATGGCTCTTAAAAACAATGAACACGAATGGCACGAATGGACGAATTACACGAATACAAGGCCTGATCCGGCATTCATTCGCAACATTCGCATATTCGTTCTCTTCGTGTTCCTGCGTATATGGCTGGAAGGACGGTCCTTCTATCTGCTGACCGCTGATAGCTGATCGCCGTTCGCTCCTCGCACCCTACTTCGGCTTCCAGACCGTGCCGCCGGGCCGGTCGAAGAGCGCCACACCCGCCTCGTCCAGGAGCTGCCGGATGCGGTCCGCCTCGGCCCAGTCCCTGTTCGCACGCGCCACGTTCCGGAGATGGATCTGGGTCTCGATCTCCTCGACCGAGAGCGCGACCTTCTGCTCGCCGAGCCGCGCTTCCTGGAACCACTCCTCCGGCTCCCGCAGGAAGATCCCGAGCGTCCGCGCCACGTCGTCGAAGGCGTCCCGCGCGGCCGCCAGTACGACCGCCGCGGCCTGTTCGTTCTTCTGGCCCGCCTCGGCCAGGAACTTGTTCACGTCCCGCACCAGGTCGTAGACGAGGCCGATGGCCTGGGCGGTGTTGAAATCATCGTCCATGGCCTCCTCGAAGGCCTGCGGCAGGCCCCGGATCTTCTCGTAGAGCGGACGGTCGCCCGCCTCGATGACCGATTCGGGCCGGGCCGACGGCGCCTTCTTCCCCGCCAGGAAGCCCTTGATGCCCTCCTTCATGGTGTAGAAGCGGTCGAGCCCCGAGCGGGCGTCCTTGAGGTTTGCGTCGGAGAAGTCGATGGGGCTGCGGTAGTGCGTGGAGAGCAGGAAGAGCCGCACGATCTCGGCATCGTACTTGTCCAGGATGTCGCGGATCGTGAAGAAGTTGCCGAGGGACTTGGACATCTTCTCCTGGTTGATGTTCACGAAGCCGTTGTGCAGCCAGTACTTGACGAAGGGCCGGCCGGAGAACCCTTCGCTCTGGGCGATCTCGTTCTCGTGGTGCGGGAAGATGAGGTCCTTGCCGCCTGCGTGGATGTCGAAGGTCTCGCCCAGGTGCTTGAAGCCCATGGCCGTGCACTCGATGTGCCATCCCGGCCTGCCCGGCCCCCAGGGGCTGTCCCATGCCGGCTCGCCGGGCTTGGACGCCTTCCAGAGCGCGAAGTCGAGGGCGTACTCCTTGCGCTCGTCCACGTCCACCCGCGCTCCCGCCAGCATGTCGTCCAGGTTCCGCCTGGACAGCCTGCCGTACCCGGGGAAGCTCTTGACCCGGAAATAGACATCGCCGTCCACCGCGTAGGCATGGCCCCTGGCCACCAGCCCCCGGATGACCTCGATCATCTCGCGGATATGCTCCGTGGCGAGAGGCTCCACATCGGCCCGCCCCACGCCCAGGCGCTGCATGTCCTCCTGGAACGCGCGGATATAGGTCCGTGCCACCTCGGCAGCCGAGGTCCCCTCCTCATGGGCGCGGTTGATGATCTTGTCGTCCACATCGGTGAAGTTCCGGACGTACTTGACCTCGAACCCCTTCCTGCGGAAGTAGCGCTGGACCACGTCGAAGGCGACCGCCCCGCGGGCATGGCCGATATGGGAATAGTCATAGACCGTGACGCCGCAGGCATAGATGTTCACCCTGCCCGGCGTGACGGGCACGAAATCCTCTTTCTTCCCTGACAGCGTATTGAACAGCCTGATCATCTCTCCCTCGGTCTCCGGGTCCTGGGATGCCTGCTCGGCGGGAACAAGATTGTGATTTTATACGTCCGCAGTGCGGTTTGTCAAGGAATTTCAAGGAATAACAGGACGCTGCAGAGCGGAACGGTCAGGGAACCCCGTCCAGCACTCCCCGAATGGACTGGGCCAGGCCGCCGGTGGTGAGCGGCTTGTGGACCATTGCTGCGCCCTGCTCCAGGATGCCCTGCCGGGTCAGGACGTCCCGGGAATGGCCGGAGAGGTAGAGCACCCGCAGGTCCTCCCGGGAGCCGCGCAGGGCGTCGGCAAGCTCCCGGCCGTTCATGCCCGGCATCACCACGTCGGTGAGCAGCAGGTCGATCCGCTCCTGCCAGGCAGCGCTCACCCGCAGGGCATCCTCTCCCGAGCCGGCCTCCAGGACCCGGTAGCCCAGAGAATCCAGGACGTCCCGCAGCAGGTCCCGGATGACCGGGTCGTCCTCCACCAGGAGCACGGTCTCGCTGCCCCGGGGAAGAACTGCGGGCGCCTCAGCGCGCATCATCGGCTCGGGAGCGAGCCCGGCCGGAAGGTAGACGCGGAAGGTCGTGCCGTTTCCCGGCTCGCTGTCCGCGAAGATATGGCCAGTGTGCTGCTTCACGATGCCGTAGACCGTGGCAAGACCGAGCCCGGTGCCCTTGCCCGCGTCCTTGGTGGTGAAGAAGGGCTCGAAGATGCGGTCCTTCACCTCCCGCGGCATGCCCACGCCCGTGTCCGAGACCCGCAGCAGCAGGTAGTCGCCCGGCGGAGGCGCGTCCGGACCGGCGGGAGCATCGCTCCCGATGCGCACGTCCTGGGTCCCGATGACCAGCCGCCCGCCCGCGGGCATGGCGTCCCGGGCGTTCACCGCGAGGTTCATGATGACCTGCTCCAGCATGCCCACATCGGCGTTCACCATCCGCGCAGGATCGGCGATGTCCAGGTCGAGCTCGATATCCTCGCCGATCACCCGCTTCAGCATGCCTGCCATGCTCTCGACCACCGCCGGGATGCTCACCGCCCTCTTTGCCAGGGCCTGCTTGCGGCTGAAGGCCAGCAGCTGGTAGGTGAGCGCGGCCGCCTTCTCGCTTGCGTCCCGGATGCCGGTCAGGTGATGGTAGACCGGATGGTCCTCGGGAAGCTTCATGAGACAGAGCTCCGTGTAGCTCATGATGGCCGTCAGCATGTTGTTGAAGTCATGGGCGATGCCCCCCGCCAGCCTGCCGATGGACTCCATCTTCTGCATCTGGAGCAGCTGCTCCTGCAGCGTCCGGCGTTCCTCCTCCGTCCGCTTCCGCTGCTCGTTCTCCGCGCGCAGCCGCTCGATCGCGCCGGCGAGCTCCGCCGTCCGGTCCGCCACGACCTCCTCCAGCCGCTCGCGGTACTGCTCCAGGTCGAACCGCAGTCCCAGATCCACGGCGAGCGCCCTGCCGCTGAGGTAGCGCACCAGCAGCATGGTGGCGAAGATCAGCAGCATGACGACGTTCGCGATGATGAAATCCTCGCGGCCGGCGCCGGCGTCCGTCAGCAGCCGCGGCGCCAGGTAGATGAGATAGATGGCGGACGCAGCGGCGACATGGAAGGAGAAGCGGGCCGGCACGAAGCCGGTCACCGAGATGCCGAGCAGGATCATGCCGACGTAATAGTGCGACTCACGGCCGCCCAGGTCCAGGATCATGAGCTCGATCGCCCCGGCGGTCGCGACGATCGCCATGAGCGCCAGGCCGGCATGGAAGCGGCGCGAAATGCGGCGCAGCAGGAAGAAGGCGGTGAGCAGCAGGCTGGCGATGACCAGGCGGTAAACAAGGAATCGGCTGAAGAGCTGCGGCGCGACGACACGGTCGAGCGCCGCCAGCAGCAGCATCAGGACGAATCCCCAGAGCGTGGCGCGCTCGAGCCAGAGCTGGAAGATATCGTCCTGCTTCCTCTTGATATATGCCTCTCGTTCCACAGGCCCCCGTTCAGCGGCAATGTGGTACTATTGTACCATAGCGGCTGCGGAGCGATGCGGATTTGTCCGGAGGAGACGCTGCATGGGAAGACCTGCGAAGTTCGTGGTGCATGAGCACCGGTCGAAGCGGCCGCATTATGATCTCCGGCTCGAGGTGAACGGCGTGCTCAGGTCCTGGGCCGTGCCGAAGGGTCCGTCCCTGGACCCGGCGGACAAGCGGCTCGCGGTGATGGTGCCGGACCACCCGCTGGAGTACGCGGACTTCGAGGCCATCATCCCCGAGGGCCGTTACGGCGCAGGCCCGGTGGTCGTCTGGGACCAGGGCACCTTCACGCCTCTCGACACCGACGACCCCGGGGTCTCGCTCCGGAACGGCAAGCTCAGCTTCGAGCTGAAGGGAAAGAAGCTGAAGGGCGGATTCGCTCTTGCGCAGATGAAGGGCATGCCCCGGTCGACAGGCAAGGAATGGCTGCTGATGAAGAAGAAGGACGAGCACGCGCAGAAGGGCTACGTGGTCAGGACCGAGCTGACGCCCGCGCGGCTCGCAAAACTGAAAGAGCAGGCGCCGCCCTGCGAGACGGAGTAAGGCCGGTGAGCGACAGGTCCCCCCCGGTCCTCTGCACCAACGGCCATCCGCTGACCCGCCGGCCTACGGTGACCGCTCTGGGCCTGTTTTCCCCGTCCTGTCAGGCTGCTCTCCCTCCGCAGGACCACGAGGAACGCAGCAAGGAAGCGGGAAAGGGAAGTGCGATGCAGGAACATGGCCACGCCTCCCTGGGTCGATGCATCGGGAATGGACATGCCAGAAGGATGCGGGGCGGAAAGAAGCCTGTCAAGGCCCGGACCGTGCTAGCCCTTCGCCCAACCGCCCTCGAAGGCGAACTCCCCCACCTTCTTCCGCTGCGAAGGCTGCTCCCGCTCCTGCAGCTGCTGCGGCAGGTCCTCGGCATCTCCCGGCCTGCCCACGGCGATCATGGCCTCCACGTCATACCCGTCCGGCACGCCGAGCTCCTCTTTCGCGCGGTCGTAATTGAACCCCTGCATGCCGTGCACCACCAGCCCCATCATCACGCCCTGGAGCGCAAAGCTGTACCAGGCCGCGCCCGCGTCGTAGGAATGCGTCCGCGCCGGCCTGTTGTTGAAATCAAAGGTGGCCTTGGAGCAGACCACGAGCAGCGCGCCGGCGTTCCGGCACCATGCCTGGTTGCCCGGCACGAGCAGGTCGAAGAAGGCCTCGAAGTGCGGCGTGCCGCGGAGGGCGTAGAGGAACCGCCAGGGCTGGTTGTTCATGGAGGACATGGCCCATCGCGCGGCCTCGAGCATGCGCAGCAGCTCGTCCCGGCTGACCGGCTCGCCGGTCATGGCCCGGGGCGACCAGCGGTTCACGAAGAGCGGCGAGATCTCGTGATCCGGCCTGCGGAAGTCCTCGCCCTTGATCTCCTTCAATACGATCGCCATGCAGACCTCCCGGGGAAAAAGCCGTCCTGCGACGGCCTCACCGCTTCCGCTTCAAGAACTCCAGCAGCGCCGCGAGCCGGTCCGTCAGCTTCTCGAGCTCCTTGAAATGGAGTGACTGCGGCCCGTCCGAGAGCGCGTGTTCGGGGTCCGGATGGGCTTCGACCATCACGCCGTGCGCTCCCGCGACGACCGCTGCCAGGGCCATGGGCGCCACGAGCGACCGCTTGCCCGTGGCATGGCTCGGGTCGAAGATGACCGGCAGGTGGGACATCTCCCGGACCAGCGGGAGGATCGCCAGGTCCGCGGTGTTCCGCGTGGCGGTCTCGAAGGTCCGGATGCCCCGCTCGCAGAGGACCACGTTCGGGTTGCCGGCCAGGAGGATGTACTCCGCCGAGGCGAGCCACTCCTCCACCGTGGCGGAGAGGCCGCGCTTCAGGATCACGGGCTTTCGCGTCCTGCCCACCGCGTTCAGGAGATCGAAGTTCTGCATGTTCCGCGCGCCGATCTGGAGGATGTCGACCTTGCCCGCCGCCGCCTCCACCTGTTCCGGGCTCATCACCTCGGTCGCCGCAAGCAGGCCGGTCTCCCGCCGCACCTCGTCCAGCAGGTCCAGCCCCGCCTCGCGCATGCCCTGGAAGCTGTGCGGGCTCGTGCGCGGCTTGAACGCCCCGCCGCGCAGCACCGGCACGCCGATCCTCTTCAGGAGCTTCGCGGTCCGCAGCATCTGGTCCCGGCTCTCGACCGCGCAGGGGCCGGCGATCACCAGGAAGGGCGACCGTCCGCCGACCTTGACCTTCCCGCCGAGCGTTACGACCGTGTCGCCGGGATGGAAGTCCCGGCTCACGAGCTTGTAGGGCTTCGTGACATGGATGATCTCCTGGATGGCCGGGTCGCCCTTGAAGGGGGTGTCGTCCACCCAGCCCTTGTTCCCGATCACGCCGATGGCGGTCCGCTCCGCGCCGGGGATGGCCACGGGCGTCAGCCCCATCTTCTCAATGGTCTTCTTGATGTTCTCAACGGCCTTCGGCGTGGCCGAATGATGCAGTACGATCAGCATGGAAGCTCCTTTTTACCTTTGAACAATCAGAGGCAAGGCCGACGCAACCACAGAAGATAAACACGGATAGGATCAACATCGCAAGCAACCACGGATGATCACGGTCTTATCAGAAAAAGATACCTGTTCCCAGCAAGGAACAAAATCTCACCGCGGCGCGAAGAGCGCGAAGAAAATCTGAGCATCTGAGCCTGGTTCGAACGAACCGTTCAGAGCGTCATCGCATTGGCTCAGCTATTGATGTCCTCGCGACCTTTGCGCCCTGGCGGTTCAAAGAATGCGCGTTTATCCGTGTGTCCCGCGATGCGGGACCCGTGGTTACATGGTCTTGCTCCGTCTATCCTATCTCTTTTCCCGCTTCCTTCGCTCCGTGATGCTCTCGCCGCCGAGGCCCCAGTTGTCCGTGGGAACCTCCTCGATGACCACGCAGGTGGTCTGGGGGTTCTTGCCCAGGACCTCCTGCAGCAGCCTCGTCACGCCCTCGATCAGCTGCTTCTTCTGCTCCGTCGTCGCGCCCTCGTTCGTGATCTTGATGTTCACATATGGCATACAGACCTCCAGATGCTTTGGACAGGATCACAGGATCGAAACCGGGATTTCAGTTCCAGATTTTTCGTCTTTCATCCTGCTCATCCTGTCAAAGACACTTTTTATTTTGTGTTTTCTCTCACCTGTCGCCTCATCCTTCCTCGTACGCCCTGCGCCTGACGCCTGACGGGTCCTACACCGGCAGCCGGATCTTATACCGTATCGCGAAGAGCCGCAGGATGACCGTGACAGATATGCAGCCCATGACCGCCGCGAACTCGCCGCCCACGGTCCCGATCACCAGCAGGTAGGTCCAGGCCCCGGCGAAGGCGCAGGTGGCATAAAGCTCCGTGCGCTGGAAGACATAGGGGATCTCGTTGCAGATGATGTCCCGCATCACCCCGCCGAAGACGCCGGTCATGACGCCGATGAGCGACGCGATGAAGGGATTGGCGCCCGCCTGGTGGGCCACCGAGGCGCCCGAGGCCGCGAAAAGCCCGAGCCCGAAGGCGTCCAGCACCAGCACGGCGGTCATGACCTTCACGTGCTCCGTCAGCTGCCGGACGATGAAGCCCGCCACGAAGGAAAGGAAGAGCAGGATCACGGGGTATCCGTAGTACTCCACCCAGAAGAGCGGGTGGCGGTCCAGCACCAGGTCGCGCAGCGTGCCGCCGCCGAAGGCCGTGACCATGCCCACGGCGTAGACGCCGACCAGGTCCATCCCCTTCTTGCGCGCCTCCAGGATGCCCGAGAGCGCGAAGGCGAAGATGCCGATGACCTCGATGGTGCGGATGAGGGTGTTCATAGGGTCATGACCATATTTCGTCCCTTCCCTCGACGTGAAGGATACGGGGGAAGGTGGCTGAGGCGCCTTCGCCCCCCACCTCGATCCTCCCCCGCATCGGGGGGAGGACGGATCCACGCATGTTGTATACATTATATCCCCTCCCTCGACGGGAGGGGATCAAGGGGAGGGTGTCTCTCCGCAGGCCGCTCGTATCTGAGAGAGCACCCCCTGCATGTTCTGCAGAATGTCCGTATTCCAGAATCTCAGCACCGTGAATCCCTGCTGCTGCAGATATCTGTCTCTTGCTCCATCTGACTCGCTATTATCATGCTGCCCGCCATCAGCCTCAATGATCACCCTGGATCCATAACAGACGAAATCGACAATATAGCCGTCTATCGGCTCCTGTCTTCGGAACTTCAGTCCGCCAAGCTGCTTGAGCCGGAGGTGCTTCCAGAGCATGCGTTCGGCATCGGTAGGACGTCTACGCAGTGCCCTTGCTGTTTCGGTCCTTCCCACCACCCCCCACCTCCATCCTCCCCCGCTAAGGGGGGAGGACAAACCTGGGTACACGTCGCACACCTTGGCCTTCATTCTCCCCTCCCTTGACGGAGGTTTCCAGGGGAGGGTGAACGCCAGATCCCCCTCACTCCGCCACTCTCCTGCTCAGGGGAGCGGCTGTTCTTGCCTCCCATGCACCGCAGCAACCCGCTCCTCCTTCCACTGCCGCCGCAGTTTCCTGACATCCCCGCCCTTCGCCTCCAGGGTCTTGAGCCTCGCATCCATGGCAGCGAGCCGCCGCTGCGCGTCCTTCAGGTCCTGTTCCAGCAGGCGGTACTTGGCCGGGTCCGACCTTGGGATCGAGAAGTCGCCCGGCGTCCTCCAGATGTCGCCCAGGTGGAGCCATGCGGCGAAATCCTCGGTCCTGCCGCCCTCCATGAGCGTGATCTTCGAGGTCGCCTTGATGTCCCTGACATGCAGCGCGTTCCGGTCCGCAACCACCCGCTGGCTGCCGAAGAAGGGCTCTGCGCCCTCGGCGTCGTCGAACTCCCATGTCACCTTCGCCACCTGCGCCTCCGCGCCGTGGCAGCTCTCGCAGGACCTCGACCTCCCGAGCGGATGGGCCACCTGCTCCACCTGGAGCCAGGCGAGGTAGTTGTTGTTCCCGCCCGGAAAGCTGAAGGTGCCGAGCAGGGCGAAGGCGTCCTTTGTCTCGCCGTCAGGCCAGCGCCAGGTCAGGCCGGGCGTGGGAGCGATCGTATCCTTGATATAGCCCGTGCTGTTCGGCCATATCTTGACCGGTATCCAGATTCCCTTCTGGTCCTTGATCAGGACCGGCGGCTCCTGGGGGCCGTAGTAGAGCGAATACTTCTTGAAGGGGTTCGGCCGGGACGAGATGTGGCCCGCGCCCCAGGAGGTCATCTCGTAGCCGCCCAGGACCTGCACGTGGCAGGCCTCGCACGAGACGTTCTTGTGCAGGCTCGCTGCCACGGCCTCCTCCGCCTCGATATGGCAGTCCTGGCAGGTCGCCCTGCGCTCGATGTGGCCCATGCCGCCCTCGCCGGTCTGGTGGCAGTCCACGCAGGTGAGCTGCTCCTTCACATGCACGTCCTCCGGGAGGCCCGGCGGCTGGGAGAACTCCCTGCCGAGATAGCTGTCCCCCCGCCGGCGCTCCATGGTCCCGGCATGGCAGACAAAGGTGCTCCGCCCGCCGCCGGTGCAGTTCACCGCCGGCGGGATCCTGGTGAAGGCGTGCGAGCCCCGCTCGCGCGAGGGCGTGTAGTGGCAGTCCAGGCAGCCGGTGTGGCAGACATTGCAGATGCGCTGCTTGTCCTTCGCCTGTTCGTGCGTGAGGGTGGTGTTGATCTCCTGCACGATCCTGCTGGTGTTCTCGAAGGAGAACCTGTCGCCCTCTGCCCTGCCGACCGGCGGGGTGTCCGCGAAGGACGGGCCTCAATTGTTCGGCCCGTGGCGGTCGTTCCAGGTCCGCATGGAGCGCTGCCGGAAGTTCGAGCCCATGATGCTCGTGTTGAACTGCTTCACTTCCTCGGGATGGCAGGCCGCCTTGCCGCAGGTCCGCCCGGCGATGGCCGGATCGTAGCCCAGGGTCTCGCGGTTCCGGTCGTGCCAGAGCAGCGTCCCGACCTCGTGGTCATACTCCCCGTCCGGCAGGCGCGGCAGCAGGGCGAACTGCCGGTCAGCGCCCGAGGGCAGGATACGCTTCACCCGGCCCTTGCGGGGGATGATGTTGAAGTCAGTGTCCAGGACGATGAGCTTCAGCATGCCTTTATGTGCGCGGTCCGGGTCGTCGAAGAGGCCGCTGCCCAGGTGGCAGTCCCGGCATTCGGTGTTCGGATGGCGGGACTCCTTCTGCACCTGTTCGCGGGTCATGGCGAGCTCGGGATGGCCGAGCTGCTCCATCCGCGCGGTGTCCGCATGGCAGGAGACGCACCGGTCGCTGGAGGTGTGGCGGTCATAGAGCAGGAGGAAGGCCAGGACCAGCACGAGCTGGCCCAGGAGGATGATCATCCCCTTCCTGCTGCCGAACCAGTTCCAGAGCTTGCCGAT
>CAZTXN010000071.1:0-11261 GCA_964617655.1 uncultured Nitrospiraceae bacterium
ATATATGAGATCTATGAATTACGCTGTAACTGCAGAGCAATACGGAATTCCCGTGTAAGGAGAGCGTCAGTGCTCCGGACAACGTGAGGCCGTTCTTGGCTCCGGCTTCCGCGCTCCGTCTCTCGAGATGGAATGCACTCGCCTGACTATCTGCACCTTGTCGCCGAAATTGACGAGCAGCCCGACCGACTTGCCGGTCGCCTTGAGATAATTAACGAGCTGCACTTCATGGATCTTTGCAAGGCCGGCAAGCGCCTTCAGCTCGACGATCACCGTATTCTCGACCAGAAGGTCCGCAAAATACTCTCCGACGCATACCCCGTGATAGGTGACCGAGAGAGGGACCTGCTGCGCAACGGCCAATCCGACCTCGCGCATACGGACTACCAGGGCGTTCTCGTACACCTTCTCCATGAATCCCGCGCCCAGGTCTGCAAACACTTCATACACGCACCGAATGATCTTTTCCGTCAGATCCGAGTGAAGATAGTTGTCTGCAAGCTTCTTCATAGGGATTTCTGCGTTCATCTGCGTTGAATGTTCCTGGCCTTACTTCCGCGCGAGCTGCCTCCGCTGCCACTCGGCGATCCGCTGCCGGATCTCCGGCAGGGCCTGCTGCGTCGCGTCGATCCCGGCCTGCATGCACCGCTTCTTCTGGGTGAAGTCGAGCATGCCCACGTCGCCGACCTTCGGGGCGATCACCACGTCGGCGTCGCGCCTCTTGTACCGGGCGTTCTCCGCGGCCATGATCGTGATGGACTGGAGCATCACGTCCAGCACGTTGCTGATGTTGAAGGTCACCACCTGCTGCCCGATGTCCACGGCGATCACGATGTCCGCGCCCTTCTCCCGCGCCACCGACGCGGGGATGTTGTCCACCACCCCGCCGTCCACGAGCAGCTTCCCCTGGTGGTCCACCGGCGGGAAGACGCCGGGGATCGCGCTGCTCGCGCGGACGGCCCGGGCCACGGACCCGCTGTCGAGCACCACGCGGGTCCCGCGGTTCAGGTCCGCGGCGACCGCCGCGAAGGGCAGCTTCAGCTGCTCGATGTTCGCCGCCGGGACCTTGCTCCGGACGAACTCCTCCAGCTTCTCGCCCTTCGCCGCGCCGAGCCCCGTGAAGGCGCTCAGGATGCCGTAGTCGAAGATGCTGTCCTTCTCGAGCTGGAAGGCGGTCCACTCCAGATCGAAGCTGTTCAGGTCCGCCGCGTAGATGGCGCCGATCAGGCTGCCGACGCTCGTCCCGACAATCAGGTCGATGGGGACCTTCTCCCGCTCGAGCACGCGGATCACGCCGATATGGGCGAACCCGCGGGCCGCGCCGCCGCCGAGCACCAGGGCGATCCGGGGCTTCGGCAGGTCCTCCATCTGCGGAAGCGGCGGCCCCCCCGGAGGCCGGCAGGACCCCAGCACGGCTGCCAGGAACAGCGCCAGGGACCCTTTCAGTATCTGCATCACGCTCATCTCCTCGTTCTCAACGCGCCGCGGTCCGTTCCTCGCGGCCCTCTTGCAGCTTGACGACCTCGTCATAAAGCGCGCTCACGATCTCGTCGTAGCTCCTGCCGGAAGGATCGAGCGGAGGACCGAAGACGACCTGGAGCCGCGACGGCCGGGGCAGGTACCTGCCCGCGCGCAGCATGTCGAAGGTGCCGGTGATGGCGGCGGGAACGACCGGCACGTTCAGCTCCTTCGCGATGATGGCGACGCCCTTCTTGAACTCCCGGATCCTCCCGTCGCGCGACCGGGTGCCCTCGGGAAAGATGCAGAGGACCTTGCCGCTCCGGAGCACGTACGCCGAGAGCTGGAGCGCCCCGTGCAGCCTCGCCTCCATGTTCACGGGGATGACCTGGATGGCCCGGGCGATCCTCGACATTACCGGACCGCCGAAGAACTTCGTCTCACCGAGGTAGAAGACCTGGCTGCCGATGGACGGCGGCATGGCCGCCGCCAGGAGCGGCGCGTCGGCGTTGCTGAGATGGTTCGGCGCGATGATGTACGGCCCCGTCGGCGGCAGGTGCTCCGTGCCCCGCACGGTCATGCTGCCGCAGGTCCGGAAGATCAGCCGCAGCAGGCCGCGCAGCAGCCGCCAACCGACGAGGCAGAGAGCGCTCATCTGAAGCGGCGCCGCGCGCTTCGCTTCATCGGATGGCTCCTGCCCCAGGATCTCGGCCCAGGAGAGGCGCACCTGCTGCCCGCTGCCCGCGCCGCCCGCGGCGAGGAGCTCGCCGATGCGGGTCGCCACATCGCGGACCGTGAAGACCTCGGAGCCGAAGGACTCGGGCAGCCGGAGGTCGAAGGTCTGCTCCAGGCTCACCACGAACTCGACCCGGCTGAGGGAGTCCAGCCCCAGGTCGATCTCGATGTTGTCGTCCGGCACGATGCGCTTCTTGTCCGTGAAGGACCGGAGGCAGTCCAGCACCTTCCTGGCCGTCCCCTCCGCCAGCAGGTCCTCGTCCGCCGCCGTCGCGGCCTTGCCGGCCCGCTCCCCGCCCCTGAGGTAGAGCTCCCGCACCTTCGTCCGCTTGAGCTTGCCGAGCCGCGTCACCGGCAGGGGGTCGGTGAAGGTCTTGATGCCCATGACGCGCTTGTAGGCCGGCTGCTCCCTCTGGAGGTCCTCGATCTCGAAGGCGATGGTCTCCCGGGCGTTGGCGATGTTCAGCCTTCGCAGATGGTCGAAGTCCGGCACCACGGCCGCCTCGATGCCGCGGTCCGTCTCGACCATGCAGATCTCCTTGATGGACGGCAGCTGCTTGTAGAACTTCTCGAGCTCGTCGGGAAAGATCTTCTTGCCCGTGGAGAGCACGATCATCTCCTTGGACCGGCCGGTGATGAAGAAATAGCCGTCCCGGTCGCGGTACCCCAGGTCGCCGGTATAGAACCAGCCGTCGCGGATGACCTCTGCCGTGGCCTCGGGCTTCCGGTAGTAGCCCAGCATGACGTTGAGGCCGCGGATCGCGATCTCGCCCATGCCGGTCGGGTCCGGATCGGCGATGCGGACCTCCACGTCCGGGACCGGAATGCCGATGGAACCGGCCTTCTGTCTGCCCAGGGGGTTGAACGTCGCGACCGGCGAGGTCTCGGTCAGACCGTATCCCTCGATGACCATGAACCCCAGGTTCGAGAGGTCCGTATACACGTCAGGATCGAGCCGCGCCCCGCCGCTCGCCATGAGCCGGAAGAGCGGGCCGAACCGCTCGTGCACCGCGCCGAAGAGCCTCTTCCCGATCAGGACGCCGAAGCGCCGCCGGAGGAGGCCGCTCAGGCCGAGCAGCAGCTTCGCGATGATCCGCTTGGCCGGCGGGCTCTTCTCGATCTTCTCGAAGATCGCGCGGCGCAGGGCGGCATACAGCTGCGGCACGCCGAGCATGATGCTCACACCGGCCTCCTGCATGCACGCAAGAATATCCGGTCCCTTCAGGCTGTTCAGCATGGTGACCGTTGCGCCGATCGAAAGCGGCAGCAGCATGCAGGCCATTGCCGGATACGTATGGTGAAGAGGCAGAATGAGAAGAAGGTTGTCTTCCCTGTTGACCAAACCGAGTTCGATGCAGCTGGCGCAGTTCGAGGCCAGGTTCCCGTGCGAGAGCATGACGCCCTTGGGGTCCCCGGTGGTGCCGGAGGTGAAGAGGATGGCCGCGAGGTCCTCGCTCTCCCGCGGCGGCGGGAGAACGGCCCCGCGATGATCCCGGACCAGGTCCGCGAAGAGGATGCCGTCGCCGGGATCGAAGGAGATCACCGCGGCAGACAGGCCCTGCGGAAGCTTGCCCCTGGTTCCGGTGGAGACGCAGACCGCCTTGATCTCCGCGGCGGCCAGCAGCACGGCCACCTCCTTCTCCGTGAGCTGGGCGTCCAGCGGCACGACCGCCGCGCCCAGCGAGGTCACGGCAAGATAGGCGCAGATCCACTCCGGCCGGTTCTCGGACAGGACCGCCACGCGGTCCCCGGCCGCGATGCCCTGTTTGGCCAGACCCGCGGCAGCGGCGGCAATGGTCCCGATCAGCTCTGCGTAGCTGAGCTTCCGGTAGTTCTCACCTTCCTTGATCTGGACAGCGGTCTTTCCGGGAGACCGGGACGCGGTCTCCTGTATCCTGGCAATAAGCATGGCGCACCTCGCGAAGGGAACGGATGAACAGCAGGATCTCCAGGTATACTGAAAGCATACAATGGGGGGAAACAGCTGTCAATCGCGGAATGCAGAGCGAAGCGCTGATGCCGTATGCGGCCTTCCGGGACCTCCTGACCTCCGGTCCGGCATTTCGCGCCCGCGCCCCTGCGGTCAGGGGGATCCCCACTCCCGCACCGCGGCTGCCAGGCCTTCCACCACCTTGGCCATGCGGAGATAGTCCAGGGTGTCCGGCAGGTCCGTGGGCGCGTGGTAGTGGGGATTGCGGTAGAATGCCGTGTCCGTGACCATGAAGGCCGGGATGCCGAACTGGTGGAACGACCAGTGGTCCGAGAAATCGATGCCCACGACGAAGGCCGGCGCGTTCAGGGTCACGAGCGGCAGGTCCGTCTCCTTCCGGAAGTCCGCGGCAATGCGGTCCGTGAAGGCCCGCGACCGCCGGTTCCCCACGAAGGCGATATAGTTCCCGGTCCGGGGGAACTTGAGCTTCATGAACGGGAGCGGGTAGTGCTGCGAGCCCGGCCGGTCGCTGAAAAAGCCGATCATCTCGAGGCAGATCATGCCCTCGGCCCGCTCGCCGCGCTCGTGAAGGCTCCGGGCATAGTGGTAGCTCCCCATATGGCGGGTCCGGTAGGCCGGCGGCTCCTCGAAGGCAAAGGCGACGAACCGGACCGCGCCCTCGAGCCGCTGCGCGGCCAGCAGCTTCGCCAGCCCCAGCAGGCCGGCAACGCCGCTGGCGTTGTCGTCCGCGCCCGGCGTGGTCCGGACCGTGTCGTAATGCGCGCCGATGACCAGGAGCCGGCCGGAGCCGTTCCCCGGCCGCTCGGCGATGACGTTCTTGAGGGTGCGGCCCTCGTAGGTGAAGGGCTGGGTCGTGACGCGGTAGCCCAGGGATGCGAACTCCTCGCTGATGTACTTCTCGGCGCGGGCAAGCCGTTCCGCGTCCCGGTAGGACCGGACGCCGATCTCGCCGCTGAGTTTGGTCACCGCGACCCGGAGGTAGGAAGGAAGGTCCATGTTCTCTCCTGCGGCCGGACCAGCAGGGATGGCACAGCAGAACAGCGCCGCCAGCGACGCCTGAAGCGTCCGGTCCCGCAACATGAACAACGGTAGCATGAAGCCCGCGGCTCTGTCAACGGCCGTTCCGTAGCCCGGTCATCCGGGCTTGACTCCCGGAGAGCTTTGGCCTAGACTCTCCCTGCGGCCGTCAGTCTCCGCGGAGAGAGGCAAAAGAGTTCTTTCGTTGTTCTCCATGAAAAAGCAGCTGCTCTTCATCGGCGATTCCCTGACGGAATGGAACGACTGGGGCCGCCGGTTCCCGGCCTATGCGGTCGTGAACCTCGGGGTCTCGGGCGAGACCGCGGAGGAGATGCTCGGCCGGAAGGACCGCATCCAGGCCGCTGCCGGAACGCCGGACGCCGTCTTCCTCATGACCGGCATCAACAACGTGCTGCAGGAGCGGTACGGCATCACGGAACCCTGCCGGGAGCTCGTGCGGAACTTCGCAACCTGGTGGAAAAGCGCCGTGGTCGTGGTCCAGAGCCTGCTGCCCGTGGAGTATCCCTGGATCAGCAATGACACGATCCGGGACCTGAACCGCGGTCTGCAGGAGATCGCCCGGAAGGAGGGAGCGGAGTATCTCGATGTCTACCGGGCCTTCGTGGACCCTGCGGGAGCGGTCCGGCCGGGCCTGCTCTCCGACGACGGCGTGCACCTGAGCGGCCGCGGGTACGAGGCATGGGCCGTGGAGGTGGAGCGCTTCCTGCGGTCCCGTCCGCGCTGAGCCGCGGACCGGCTCAGGCACGGTCGAGGACGTCGCGGAGGGTGTTCGCCAGCGCATCCTCCGTATAGGGCTTCGTCATGACGGCGTCCATCTGCTGCAGGGTCTGCTGGTCCTGGTCCGCGAGGCTGTAGCCCGTCACGAGGATGAACTTCGCCTTCATGCCGAGCTCCCGCAGGTCGTGGAAGAGCTCGATGCCGCCCTTGACCGGCATGAGCATGTCGGACAGGACGAGGTCGATCCTGTCCGGCATGATCCTGCAGACCTGCAGCGCTTCCGCGCCGTCCTTCGCCACCAGCACGTGGTAGCCCAGCGAGCCCACGGTGGCGGCCGCCAGCTTCCGCAGCATCTCCTCGTCCTCCACGATCAGGACCGTCTCGCTCCCCTGCCGCGACCCCGGCGGCCGCAGGGCGCCCGCGGCCGCGGCCGCGCCCGCGGCGGCCGGATGCTGTCCCTCCCTGCCGCTGCAGGGGACCAGCACGGTGAAGGTCGTGCCCCGCCCCTTCTCGCTCGAAACCGTGATGATCCCTCCGTGGGCGTTCACCACGGACTGCACGATGGCGAGGCCGAGCCCGGTCCCCTTGCCCAGCAGCTTGGTGGTATAGAAGGGGTCGAAGATCTTCGCGATGTCCTCCGGAGCGATCCCCACGCCGGTATCGGACACGGAGAGCAGGACGGACTCCCCCGCCGGCGCCGCGCCGCCCCGGTCCTCCTCCGCCTGCGGACCCCGCTCGGCCCGGATCGTCACCGTTCCCCTGCCGTCCATGGCATCGCGCGCGTTCAGGACCAGGTTCATCAGGACCTGGGTGAACTGCCGCGTATCGCACCGCACCTGCGGCAGGTCCCCGCCCACCTCCAGCCGGATCTCCACGGTCTGCTCGATCATCCGCCGCAGGAACCGCACGGCGTCGGGCAGGAACTCGTGGAGGTCGACCATCTCGAACTCGAGCGGCACCTTCTTGCCGTAGATCAGCAGCTGCTTCACGAGGTCGGCGCCCTTCCTGGCGAAAATGACGATGGACCGCAGCTTCTCCCGGACCGGCGCGTCCGCGGGGACCTCCTTGGCGCAGAGCTCCGCGCTGCCGATGACGCCGGTCAGGATGTTGTTGAAGTCATGGGCGATGCCGCCCGCCAGCCGGCCGATGGCGTCCATCTTCTGGGTCTCGAAGAGCAGGTGCAGCAGCCGCCGCTCCTCGGACTCGGCCCGCTCCCTGGCCTTGCGGTCCCGCCAGATCTCGATGGAGCGCCGGACGCGCGCCGGCAGGCCGGCGATGTTCCGCTTGATGATGTAGTCGATCGCTCCGAGCCGGAGGCTGTCCACGGCGATCTGCTCGTTCCCCTCGCCGGTGATCAGGATGACGGGAACGTCGACCCCCAGGGTCCTGCAAAGCTCGATGGCCTCGATGCCGGTGATGTCGGGGAGAGCGTAGTCGGCGAGAACGATGTCCGCGGGAAAGGCGGGAAGCTTCGCGATGAGCTCGGACCGGCTCCGCGCCACCGCGGAGTCTATGGTGAAGCCGGCCTTCTCCAGCTCGCGGAGCTCCAGGACCACGTCGTCCTGGTTGTCCTCCAGGAAGAATATCCGGAGACGGCGGCCCGCATCCTCCATGGGCTAGACGACCTGCGGCTGCTCGTTGATCAGCAGCCAGTAGAACCCGATCTGCCGCACCGTCTCGACGAACTGGTCGAAGTCCACGGGCTTGCGGATGTAGCTGTTCACGCCGAGGTCGTAGCTCCTGATCACGTCGCTCTCCTCCTTGGATGAGGTGAGCACGACGACGGGGATGAGCTTCAGCTTCCGGTCCGCCTTGATCTTCTTCAGCACCTCGATGCCGTCCACCTTGGGCAGCTTCAGGTCGAGCAGGATCACGTTCGGATGCTCGTGCGCGGCGCCGGCGTACCTGCCCTGGTAGAAGAGGTAATCGAGGGCCTCCTGGCCGTCGCGCACCACGGTGATCGGGTTCGCGATGTTGTTCTTCTTCAGGGCGATCACGGTCAGCTCCACATCGTCCGGGTTGTCCTCCACGAGCAGGATCCTGATCAGCTGGTTATACATGCGGTCCCTCCTTGACGAGCGGAAGCCTCACGAAGAATGTCGATCCCTGGCCGTTCTGCGATTCCGCCCAGGCCTGGCCCTTGTGGCGCTCGGCGATGCGCTTCACGATGGCCAGCCCGATGCCCGTTCCCTCGTACTTCTCGGGAAGGTGCAGCCGCTGGAAGACCTGGAATATCTTGTCATGGTACTGCATCTCGAACCCGATGCCGTTGTCCTTCACGAAGAGGGCGCCCGCGGCGCGGTCGAAGCCGACCGTGATCTCCGGCCGGGCGACGTCCCGCGTGTACTTCAGGGCGTTCGAGAAGAGGTTCGAGAAGAGGCTCTGGACCAGGGTGGGATCGCACTGGATCCGCGGCAGGTCCCCCACCGTGAGCGTGACCTGCCGGCTCTCGATCTCCGCGGCATAGAGCTCAGCGACCCGGTCGATCACCGCCCGGCAGTCCAGAGCCCGGAGCTGCAGGTCCGCCCGGCCGATGCGGGAGAAGGTCAGCATATCGTCGATGAGCGCGGACATGCGCATGCTGCCGTGGCGCACGCGCCGCAGGTAGTGCTTCGCCTTGTCATCCAGGCCCCCGGCATGGTCCTCGAGCAGGATCTTCGAGAACCCGTCGATGTTCCGGAGCGGCGCCCGGAGGTCGTGGGACACCGAATAGGCGAAGGCCTCGAGCTCCTTGTTGGCCTTGGCAAGCTCTGCGCCCGCCTCTGCGATGGCGTGCGTCTTGTCGTGCAGCTCCCGCGCCATGGCGACGAAGGCGCCCTGGAGCGCTCCGATCTCGTCGGCACGCTCCTCGTGCGTCGCGGGAACACCCGTGCCGGTCGCGATCGCGTCGGGCAGCGTGCGGATCTCCGCGGCCAGGGCGGCCACGGGCCGCGTCACGAGCCGGACCATCAGGAGATGCGCCAGGCCGACGATGGCGCAGATGCCGAGCACGCTCATGAGGATGTTGTTGTTCCGGATATCGAGGAGGGCGGCATACTGTTTCCCCGCCGACTTCCGGAGCACCACGCCGCCCAGGACCGTCTGGGTCGCTCCATGGCATTTCACGCATCCCGGCCGGTTCGGAACGACATGCAGATGCACGAAGGAATGTTTCCCCTGTGCCTCGACCTCAAAGGTCTGTTCCGGCTGCGACCCGGTCCGGAGCGCCTGGGCGATCCTCTCGGTCACCGCCGGACCGGCGATGTACTGTTCGAGACGTTGGTCGATGCGGTCCTCGTGGGTGGAGAAGACGATCCGGCGGGCCGGATCGATGACATAGACCTCCGCATCGGGGATCATGCCCCGGAAGACCAGCAGCTGGGCCCGCACCGCCTGGTTGTGGCCCAGGGACATGGGGTACTGGATGCCCGTGAAGACGACCGAGGCGAACTCTTCGTTGATGACGTTCGCCTCGCGCAGCATGGCCTTCTTCTGGTGGGAATAGGTCAGAAAGATGACGCCCGCCATGACCGCGGCGACGCTCGCGATCAGTACGATCAGGACCTTCCTGCTCAGGCTCTTGGTGAAGAAATGCGCCACGCGGCCCCCCCGAACATGGCCAAAGGCAGGCGCCGGCCGGACGAAGGCGTTCCGTCACCGGCATGGGGAACAGGATAGCAGAATCAAGGGGGGTAAATCAAGCAAAGAGATGGAACATCAAGGGATTGCGCGAGTGCGCAACAACTGTCTCCGGCAGCAGGCAGGGTGTTGCAGGGAGCGCCGCCGGGCCGGCTCAGCTCACCAGCCGTCTGCCCGCCTCGGCCGCCGCAGCCAGTGCGTCCTGCATGCGCAGGACATCGCCTTTCGCGTCCGCGCCCAGGGCGCTCGCCATCTCATGGGACGGGACGCTGATGGTCCGGAAGAATATCCGGGCCACGGTCTCGGCGCACCGGACGGCATCGTCCTTCTTCATGCCCGCGGCGACCAGGAGCAGGCCCCTGCGGCCCTGCGGGCCGGCGGGGATATCCTTCTTCAGGAGGTGCTTCTCGCACCAGAATGCCTGGCACCGGTCGATCATGGCCTTGGTCTGGGCGCTCACCGTGTAGAAGAAGATGGGCGATGCCACGATGAACCGGTCGCCGGTCCGGATGGCCTCGTAGATCTCCGTCATGGCGTCGTCGATGACGCAGACGCCGGTCCTGGTGCAGCCGCCGCAGTCCTGGCAGGGCTTGATGTTCAGGAAGTTCAGCCTGAACTCGACGATCTCGTGGCCCGCCTCCCGGATGGGCCGGAGGGCCTCCCGGAGAAGGATGTCCGTATTGCCCTCGATCCGGGGGCTGCCGAAGAACGCTATGACCTTCATGCACAGGACCTCGCTGAACAGAGAAGAAAAAAAGGCCGGCATCTGCATACCGGCCCGCTGATTATACCATGCCAGGATGTATCACTCAATCTTGCGGAAGGCCTGCTTCCCGGACCTGCAGACCGGGCATTCGTCCGGCGGCTCGCCCTCGACCGTGTAGCCGCAGACCTGGCAGACATGGAAGTCCCCGGCCTCCCTGCCCTGGTCCTTCTCCAGGCTGTCCAGGACCTTCCGGTAGAGGTCTGCATGGACCTTCTCGACCGCGTTGGCGTACTCGAAGCTCTTGAGCGCGCCTGCGCGGCCCTCCGCCCTGGCGTCCGCGATCATCCCGGGATACATGCTCTGGAACTCATGGGACTCTCCGCTGATCGCCTCGAGCAGGTTCTCGCCCGTGGAGCGGATGGCCCCGAGCTCGCGCAGATGGCTGTGGGCATGCACGGTCTCCGCGGCCGCCGCGGCCCGGAACATCCTGGCCGCCCGCTTGTGGCCCTCCTGCTCCGCCTTCTTCGAGAAGGCAAGGTACTTCCGGTTCGCCTGCGACTCGCCGGCGAAAGCGTCCTTCAGGTTCTGCTCGGTCCTGGACATGGATACCTCCTTCGGTGTTGTTCTCTCAACAGGAAGACATCATGGCGGTCATCGGCTGCATCCGCAGCCGGTCAATGGTCCGCGCGCTGCTTCCGGTAGATCTCGAGGTCGCACCCCCGGCAGCGGGTCTCTTCATCTCCGGTCAGCAGGTCGACCTCGTCCCCGCATGCCGGGCAGGTCGCCTCGGTCACGAGCACCGGAAGCGGAACCAGCCGGTCCGTCCTCCGCTTACGCGGCTGTCTGTGCTTTTCTCCAGCCTTCATGTTTCAGCCTCTCCATCCGGTCCACCGCCCAGGTCTTGAGCTTCTTGATGTACCCGACCGGGTCGGTCTTGGCCGGCGCGGTGATCTGCTGCCGCTCGCGCACGCTGTCGAGATGGTCGCCCGGGTAGATCCCGTTCCAGGTGCAGTAGCCCTCGTCGAAGAGGAGCGACGG
>CAZTXN010000071.1:11361-12733 GCA_964617655.1 uncultured Nitrospiraceae bacterium
CGGAACGCTCGCCGCACGCACAGGTGCGCTCATGGGCCATGCACATTGCAGATATCCTCTCCCCCGCCGGCGGCGGGATGCGCAGAATAACGCAGTTTTAAACAGGACTAATACGGTATTGATTACAGGCTTTACTAATAGCACGGCGGCATGATGACTGTCAAGGCCTTTTTCGCCGCCTTGACAGGACCCGCCGTTTTCCCTACACTGGGGATGACCGTGACAGTGCGAGACGTTCTTTCCAAGGAGGGCGCCATGCCCAGGATGCCGGCGCAGTACCAGAAGCTTCAGAAGCGGTTCGGACCGGTCCTGAAGGCCGTCGACGATCTCGGACAGGCCGCGAAGGCCGCCGGCCCGCTGGACCGCAGGACCGCCGAGCTGATCCAGCTCGCCGCGGCCGCCGCGGTCCGGTCGGAGGGCTCGGTCCACTCCCACGCCCGCCGGGCGGTCGGGGCCGGCGCGAAGCCCGACGAGGTGCGCCATGCCCTGATCCTGCTCACGAGCACCATCGGGTTCCCCGCGGTCTCGGCGGCGCTCTCCTGGGCGGAGGACGTGCTCACCGCGCGGCGCAGGAAGAGATAACGACCCGCGAAGGACCTGCATCATGCAGATCGACTGCTATCTGTCCGAACACTGCGGATCCTATCATCAGCTCCGCGAGACCATCCACGCCGCACTGGCTGGCCTGTCGCTCCGGGCCGCAGTGGCGTTCCATACGGTCACGTACGACGAGGCCGTGGCCATGGACATCAAGGGGTCTCCCGAAATACGGCTCGACGGCAGGGACCTCTTCGATATCAGCGGCCCCCCGGCCGTCACCTGACGGACCTTTCCCGACGGGGCCGGCCGGCTCCGCAGCGTGCCGTCGAGGGAGATGCTGATGCAGGCGATCAGGGAGCGCATGACATGACCACCCCCAGGACCGAGGCCGCACTGGTCCGCTGCGCCGGCTGCGGCGCCGTGAACCGCGTGCCCGTGAAGCGGCTGAAGGAGAACCCCCTCTGCGGCAAGTGCAGGAACCTTCTTGACTTCCCCGTGAGCGGCGTCAAGGCCACGGCCGAGACCTTTGATCGGGAGCTCACGACCTGGCCCGAGACCGTGCTTGCCTTCTTCCGCGCCCCGGATTGTCCGGACTGCGGCCTCGTCGAATCGGTCCTCGACGACATCGCCTTTCTCCGTGCCGGTCTGATCAAGGTGCTCAAGATCGACCTGGCCACTGAGCCGTCCCTTGCCCTCCTCTACTCCGTCCGGACCGCGCCCGTCCTCCTGGTCTTCAGGAACCGCGCCCGGATCGCGCGGCTCGACGGGGCTCCCCGCGACAAGAGAGAGCTTATGCCCTGGATCGAGCAGCATATCATGTCAGCGTCCTAGC
>CAZTXN010000072.1:0-12461 GCA_964617655.1 uncultured Nitrospiraceae bacterium
CCTTTCCGGCCTTGCGCCGGACCGTGCGGCATGGTACAACAGAGGCGCCATGACAGAGAACGGCGGTCCTGGACCGGCTGCAGGGCCGCAAAATGGTGCGGCTGGACGAGCTCAGGACCCTGAACGACTTCAAGCTGCTCCAGCTCGCCTGGATCTATGACCTGAACTTCGCCCCCTCGCTCCGGCTCGTGCAGGAGCGGGGCATCATCCCGGGCCTGGCGGCCACGCTGCCCGGGGACGACGGCGTCCGCCGCGCCCTGGACGCGGTTGCCGGGTACGTGGAGGAGCGGCTCCGCGGGTGACAACGGCCGCTGACGGCCTTTTTTGCCTTGAAAACAGCAGGTTGTTCTGCTATCATGAGCGCGTTTCGGAGACCATCAATGCAGAGAGCGGACCTCACCACGCGGGCGGTCGCGGGCTTCATCGACCTCCTCATCATCATCGCGCTCGTGCGCCTGCCCGACATCCTCGGCTTCCTCGCCGCCCTGGGGTACCTGCTGGTGCGGGACGGCCTCTTCGAGCGCCGGAGCGTAGGCAAGAAGCTCATCGGCATCACCGTGGTCTCGAGCGACGACCCCGCCGCGGCGGTCTCCTTCCGCGAGTCCGTCCTGCGCAACGCGACCCTGGCCGCGGCATTCCTGCTCTTCTTCATCCCCTACGCGGGCTGGGTCCTCGGCCCCCTTGCGCTGGCGATCGAAGGGTTGACCGCGCTCGGCGACGAGCGCGGCTTGCGCGTGGGAGACCTGATCGCGCGGACCATGGTCGTCCGCCGCCCGCCGGCCGGTGCGGCAGAGGCGGACCTGGACCAGCAGCCCGACTTCGGGCCGCCGCGGTCCGGGGGGAGCGTACGGAACAACGACTGACCGCCGCGCGAACCGGCGGCGCCCTGATCCATAGCCCGACCCGTTCCCCTCCTGCCCCGGAGGGACGGCGGCTGCATACCCGAAAGGAGCCACAGAAAGAACATGTTCATCAATGCCATCATGGGGTGGTTCTCCAACGACATGGCGATCGACCTCGGCACGGCCAACACGCTGGTCTATGTCCGGGGCCGCGGCATCGTCTGCAACGAGCCTTCCGTGGTCGCCAAGTCCGTCAAGACCGGCAAGGTCCTGGCGGTCGGCGCCGACGCGAAGAAAATGCTGGGCCGCACGCCCGGCGACGTGCAGACCATACGGCCGATCAAGGACGGCGTCATCTCGGACTTCGACGCCACCGGCGAGATGCTGCGCTACTTCATCCAGCGGGTCCACAACCGCAAGTCCTTCCTGCGGCCGCGCATCGTGATCGGCGTGCCGACCGGCATCACCCAGGTGGAGCAGCGCGCGGTGAAGGACGCGGCGCTCTCCTCGGGCGGCCGCGAGGTCTATCTCATCGAGGAGCCCGTGGCAGCGGCCATCGGCACCGGCCTGCCCATCTCCGAGCCCTCGGGGAACATGATCGTGGACATCGGCGGCGGCACCACGGACATCGCCGTGATCTCCATGGACGGCGTGGTCTATTCCAAGGCCATCCGGGTCGGCGGCGACAAGATGGACGAGGCGATCATCAACTACATCAAGCGGAAGTACAACCTGCTGATCGGAGAGATGATGGCCGAGATGATCAAGATGGAGCTCGGGTCGGCCTACAAGACCGACAGCAACCGGCTGACCATGGAGATCAAGGGCCGCGACCTCGTGTCCGGCATCCCCAAGACCCTCATCCTTGACGACGACGAGGTGCGCGAGGCGCTCGCCGAGCCCGTGGGCCAGATCCTGAACGCCATCAAGCTGGCGCTGGAGAACACCCCGCCGGAGCTCTCGGCCGATATCGTGGACAAGGGGATCGTGCTTGCCGGCGGCGGCGCGCTCCTGAAGAGCCTGGACGTGTTCCTGCGCGAGGAGACCTCGCTTCCGATCATCATCGCCGAGGACCCGCTCATGTGCGTGGCCCTCGGGGCCGGAAGGGTGCTGGACGACATCGATGTCCTCAAGAAGGTGATGATGTAGCCGGAAAGATGCCGGAATGCCCCGATTCCCTGAAAAGAACAGAAAACGCATAGCCGTTCTCGCCCTCTACCTCTTTCTCTTCTGGCTGATCACGATCCAGGTGCGGGCCGGACGCCTTCCCCTGATCGAACGGCCTGTTCTGGCCGTCTACGGGATGATCGAACGGACGGTCTCCTGGCCGTTCCGCGCCGTCCGGTCGGTCCTGTCGCGCTACGTGATGCTCGTCCGCACCGAGCGGGAGAACCGGCGGCTGCGCGAGGAGCTGCAGCGGCTCCGGCTCGAGAACCAGATCGCGAACGAGCTTCTGGCGGAGAACGACCGGCTGCGTTCGGCGCTCGGGCTCCTGAAGCACAGTCCGCTCCAGACGGTGGTCGCCCGGGTCATCGGCAAGGAATCCTCCCCGACCTCGGCCACCTTCACCCTCAGCCGCGGCACCTCGGGCGGCGTCGAGAAGGATCTCGCCGTGATCACGCCCGACGGCATCGTCGGCAGGGTCCAGACCGCCCTGCCGGGCGCCGCGAAGGTCGTGCTGATCACCGACCCCGGCAGCACCGTGGCCGTCCGGGTCTACCGGAACCGCGAGGAGGGCCTGCTCGAAGGAAAGATCGACCGCCTTGCCCTTAAGTACGTCTCCTACTATATGGACATTCAGGAGGGCGATGTCCTGGTAACCTCGGGCCTGGACGGCATCTTTCCGCGCGACCTCCCGGTCGCGGTCGTGACCGCGGTGCGGAAGCACGAGGCCCGGTCCTTCCAGACGGTCCATGCCCGGCCGGTGGTCCGGTTCACGCGACTCGAAGAGGTGCTGGTGGTCAGGAAATGAAGCCGATCGTCTACCTCGCCCTGCTCCTGCTGGTCGTGCCCCTCCAGGCAAGCCTGGTCGCTCCGCTCCTCCATCCCGCGCTCCGGCCGGACCTTGGCCTCGCGGCGCTCTATGCCATCGGGCTCTTGACCGGACCGCGCGAAGGATCACTGGCCGGCGTGGCGCTCGGCCTGGCGCAGGATCTGGCCGCTGCCGGCATGATCGGCCTCTCCGGCCTCGTGCGGGGGCTCTTCGGCCTCTGCGCCGGCCTGCTCGGCAGGCGCGTCCTGGACATCGGCAGCCCCTCGAACATCATCTTCCTGGCGGTCTTCAGCCTGGTCGAAGCCCTCCTGACCGGCGTCTTCCTCGAGCTGGCCTACGAGAACATCCCCCTCTGGTCTATGACATTCCGCCGCCTGCTGCCCGCCGCGGTCGCGACGGCGGTCGCGGGCTACCTGCTGCTCCGGTATGTCCAGCGCCGGAGCGTCCGGCGGATCATTCTCCGCCGCGGCCTGCAGAAGGAGCTCTAGGATGCCGCAGAACGGCCCTGAAGCCATTCAGCGACGGCTTCCCCTCCTCGTGGCATTCATTGCCGTTTTTGCCGCGGTGCTCTTCTTCCGCCTCTGGTACCTCCAGGTGGTGAAGGGGGACCGCTACACCGAGCTGGCCGAGAGCAACCGCATCCGGCCGATCAGTATCCGGCCGCCCCGCGGCGTGATCTATGACCGGGCCGGCAGACCGCTGGTCGAGAACGTCCTGACCTACGACATCTCGATCGTGCCCGAGGACGCTCCCGACCTCGGCGAGACCCTCGCGGCCCTCGCGCCGATCGTGAAGCTGCGGCCCGAGGCCATCCGCCGCATCCTCGGCGAAGCCGAGCCCGTGCGCGGCCCCCTGGAGCCGGTGAAGGTGCGCGAGGAGGCCGCCTGGGAGGAGGTGGCCGTGGTGGAGGCCCGCCAGGACGAGCTGCCCGGCGTGATCGTGGAGCCCGAGCACCGGCGCCACTATCCCTACGGCGGCATGGCATCGCACCAGTTCGGTTATATCGGCAAGATCACCCAGACGCAGAAGCGGAAACGGCAGCAGGTGGACCCCGGCCTGCTCGTGGGCCAGAGCGGGCTCGAGAAGACCTACGACAAGCTGCTGCTCGGCAAGGCCGGCCGGCGGCTGCTCCAGGTGAACGCCGCGGGCAGGAAGGTGAAGGACCTGGGCATCGAGGAGCCCCGGCCGGGCACGGACCTCTACCTGACCCTGGACCTGGACCTGCAGCGCGCGGCCGAGGAGGCGCTCGGCAACCGGGACGGCGCGGTGGTCGCCCTGGACCCCTTCTCCGGCGAGATCCTCGCCCTGGCCAGCCACCCGGCCTATGACCCGAACCTCTTCCCCCGCGGCATCTCGCCCAGGGACTGGGAGCGGCTCTCGAACGACCCCGGCCACCCCCTCTACAACCGGGCGGTCCAGAGCGTCTACCCTCCCGGCTCGATCTTCAAGATCGTGGTCGCCCTTGCCGGGCTCGACACCGGCATGATCGACCTGAAGGAGAAGGTGAACTGCACCGGCGCGCTCCGCGGGGGCAACCGCGTCTTCCGCTGCTGGAAGAAGGGCGGCCACGGCCTCGTGGATTTCCACCGCTCCCTGGTCGAGTCCTGCGACGTCTACTACTACACCATGGGCGACCGCATCGGCTTCGACATCATCGCGCAATACGCCCGGTCGCTCGGCCTCGGCCGGCTGACCGGCATCCCCCTGGCGGACGAGAAGGCCGGCCTGGTGCCCACGCCCGCCTGGAAGAAGGAACGGCTGCGCGAGCCCTGGTATCCGGGAGACTCCTATATCAATGCCATCGGCCAGGGCTTCCTGCTCGTCAGCCCCGTCCAGGCCGCTCAGATGATCAGCGTCATCGCGAACGGCGGGGTCTTCTACGAGCCGCACCTGCTGAAGCGGTCGCGGAACCGCGAGACCGGCGAGGAGAAGACCTATCCGGCCGTGGAGCTCCGGCGCTCGGTCTTCGACCCGCGGGCGCTCGACGAGCTGCGCCGCGCGCTCGTGGGCGTCACGACGGAGCCGGGCGGCACGGCGCGCGTCGCGGCCACGCCGCTCGGGACCGTGGCCGGCAAGACCGGCACGGCCCAGGTGATCGCCCAGCGCCAGGCGGGCATGAAGCTCACCGGCAAGATGGAGGACCACGCCTGGTTCGTGGCCTACGCGCCGGCCGGGAAGCCGAGCATTGCGGTCGCGGTGCTGGTGGAGCACGGCGGCGCCGGCAGCAGGGCAGCTGCGCCGGTCGCGAAACGGATCATCGAGGAGCATCTGCGGAATGCTGGAACGAAGACTGCTCAGTAACGTGCCCTGGGGCATGGTGGCGCTCATCCTCGTCATCGCGCTCTTCGGGCTCTCGGCGGTGTACAGCGCGACCTATACGGCCGCCGGACCGTCCTCCCTCTTCAAGAAGCAGGCGGTCTGGATCGCCCTGGGCGTCATCGTCATGCTCGCCGCCCTCGCGCCGGACTACCACACCGTGGGCCGCTACGCCTATGTCCTGTATGCCCTCTCGATCGTAGCCCTCATCCTGGTGGCGGTCATGGGCCGGACCGGCATGGGCGCCCAGCGCTGGCTGCCCATCGGGCCCTTCGCCTTCCAGCCCTCGGAGCTGGCCAAGATCGCGCTCGTGCTGGCCCTGGCCCGGTACTTCGCCGAGGACCCGCGGCGCGGCGGCTACCGGCTCCGGGACCTGGGGGTCCCGGCGGCCATGATCGCCGTGCCGCTGCTGCTGGTGCTGAAGCAGCCGGACCTCGGCACGGCCCTCATGCTGCTCTTCACCTCCAGCTTCGTCATCGTCCTGGCCGGCATCCGGTTCCGGACCATCGCGGTGCTGGCGCTCGCCGGCATCGTGCTGGGCGTGGCGGTCCTCCTCGTTCCGCCGGTGCGCCAGTCCATCTGGACCTCGCTCAAGCCCTACCAGCAGAAGCGCATCAAGGCCTTCCTGGACCCCTCCTCGGACCCCCTCGGCAGCGGCTACCACGCCACGCAGGCCAAGATCGCCGTGGGCTCGGGCCAGACCACGGGCAAGGGCTTCCGCAAGGGCACCCAGAGCCAGATGGCCTTCCTGCCCGAGCGCCACACGGACTTCATCTTCGCGGTCATCGCCGAGGAGCGCGGCTTCCTGGGCGCGGGGCTGCTGATCATCCTCTATGTCGTCCTGCTGCTCGTGGGGGTCGAGTCCGCAAAGAGCGCCAAGGACAAGATGGGCGTGCTGATGGCCGGCGGGATCGTGGCCATGCTCTCGCTCTACGTCTGCATCAACATCGGCATGTCCGTCGGCCTCCTGCCCGTGGTCGGCGTTCCCCTGCCGCTCGTGAGCTACGGCGGCACCTCGGTCATCACCGCCTTCCTCTCGCTGGGATTGCTCTTGAACATCCGTTCCCGCCGGTTTATGCTGTTCTATTAAAAGCAGTGACGAGTTGGGTTCTTCCTTGTCGCTCGTCTCTCGTCTCTTGGTGGTTCTATGTACGAAGACCTTCTGCCCCTCGTCGAGAAACCGGCGAGGTACATCGACAGCGAAGTGAACGCGGTGCGCAAGGACCTGGCGTCCGTCCAGACGAAGGTCTGCCTGCTCTTCCCGGACGCCTACGAGGTCGGCATGTCCCACCTCGGCCTCCGCATCCTCTACGACGTCCTGAACCAACGCCCGGACACGGCCTGCGAGCGCGTCTTCTCGCCCTGGGGCGACTACGAGCGCCTGCTCCGCTCCTCCGGCCGGCCGCTCACGAGCCTGGAGTCCGGCCTCGCCCTGGACCGCTTCGACCTTCTCGGCGTCACGCTCCAGTACGAGCTCTCGTACACCAATGTCCTGGCCGCGTTGGAGCTCGGCGGCCTGCCGCTCCGCTCCCGTGACCGCGCGGAGACCCATCCCGTCGTCGTTGCCGGCGGCCCCTGCGCCGTGAACCCCGCCCCCCTTGCGGAGCATATCGACCTCTTCTTCATCGGCGAGGCCGAGGAGGCGGTGCATGAGCTCATCGAGCTCCGGCAGCAGCATCCCGGCCGCAGGGCCTTCCTCAAGGCCGCGGCGGAGCGCGAGGGGTTCTTCGTGCCCGCGCTCGGCCCGTCCGTGGTGCGCCGCAGGAGGCTCGGGAGCATCGAGCAGGCGCCCTGGCCGCGCCGCATGCTGGTGCCGCTGCTCCGGCCGGTGCATGACCGCGTGGCCGTGGAGGTGGCCCGGGGCTGCATCCGGGGCTGCCGGTTCTGCCAGGCCGGCGTCATCTACCGGCCCTACCGCGAGCGGAGCCCGGAGACGGTCAAGAGCATCCTGGCCGAGTCCCTGGCCTGCACGGGCTACGAGGAGCTCTCGCTCGCCTCGCTCAGCGCGGGCGACCACTCCTCCATCCGGACGCTGGTGCCGGAGCTCGTGGCGGCCTACCGCGAGAGCCGCGTCTCGGTCTCGCTGCCCTCGCTCCGCGTCGGCACCCTTACGCCGGCCATGATCAGGGCCATCGCCGCGACGCGCAAGACCGGCTTCACCCTGGCGCCCGAGGCGGGGACCGAACGGCTCCGCCAGGTGATCAACAAGCCCGTGAGCGACCTGGACCTCATCGACGCCGCGGAGACGGTCTTCGCCAACGGCTGGAGCAGCCTGAAGCTCTACTTCATGATCGGCCTCCCCACCGAGACCGACGAGGACCTGGACGGCATCGTCCGGCTGGCCCGTGAGCTGCTGGCCGCGGGCAGGCGCTCGACGAAGCGCCATGTGCAGCTGAACATCAGCGTCTCGACCTTCGTGCCGAAGCCGCACACGCCCTTCCAGTGGATGGGACAGGCCCCGCTGGAGGAGGTCCGGCGGAAACAGGCCTACCTGGCCTCCCGGCTCCGGGGCCGCGGCATCGCCTTCAAGACCCACAGCCCCGAGATGAGCCTGCTCGAGGCCGCGGTCAGCCGCGGGAACGCCTCGCTCGGCCCGGTGATCGAGGAGGCCATGCGGCTCGGTTGCCGCATGGACGGCTGGACCGAGTGCTTCGATTTCTCGAAGTGGCAGGAGGCCTTTGCACGCCACGGGACCACGCCGGAGGAGCATGCAGGCCGGACCTATTCCCTGGAGGAGGAGCTTCCCTGGGACCGTGTGCGGACCGGCGTGACCATGAAGTTCCTCAAGAGCGAGTATGAGCGCGCACTGCGCGGCGAGACGACGCCGAACTGCCGGGAGGCCTGCGTGCAGTGCGGCATCGGCTGTCCGGACGGCGGCACGCCGGAGCTGGGCGTGCCTGCTCCTGCTGTCGCGCCTCCTGCTGACGAGGTGCGGCCCGCCGCCCGTCCGGCCGACCAGGAGCTCCTGGCGCGCATCCGCATGCGCTTCTCCCGCAGGGGCCGTGTGCGGTTCCTCGCCCACCTGGACCTCATGACCGCCTTTCATCGCGCAGTGATGCGGGCCCGCCTGCCGGTCGCCTTCTCCCAGGGCTTCAACCCCCATCCGAAGATCGCCTTCGGCCCGGCCCTCTCCGTGGGCATGGAGAGCGATGCCGAGTTCGTGGACCTCGAGACCGATCCCTTCGCGGATCTGCTGGCCATGACGAAGGACCTGAACCGGGCGCTGCCCGAGGGCATCCGCATCCTCGAGGCGCGCGTGGTGCCGAGAAAGGCCGCATCCCTCTCCGCCTGCATCAGCCGGTACGGCTACGAGGTCGCGGTGCCGGAGCAGCACCGTCAAGGTCTCGCGGAGCGCGTGGAAACCTTCCTGGCGAGGACCTCGGTGCCGGTGACCCGGAACGGGAAGCAGAAGGACCTCCGGCCCGGCATCGCATCGATCACGGCGCGGGACAGCGGGGAGACGGCGATGCTCGATATCCTGCTGCAGGACGCAGACCAGCTCAAGCCCCGCATCCAGGATGTGGTCGAGCAGCTCTTCGGCATCTCCCCGGAGGACGGGGCGCTCTTCCGCATCATCCGCACCTCCCAGCTCATGCGCGAAAACGGCCGCTGGGTCAGCCCCCTTGAGGCGCGCTGACCGCCCGGCCCGGAACACCCGGAGCGCCATGCCCCCCTGCATCGAGATAAAGCAGACCCTCGAGAACAGGACCGCGAAGTTCACCTGCGACCTGGTGCGGCTCGATGCCGGCGCGGGCGTGCTGCGCCATGTCATCGACCGCACCTACACCGTCGGGAGCATCACGCTCCTGCCCGGCCAGGTCACCTGGGCCTTCTTCTGGCAGGATCGGCCCTATACGCTCTATGCCTGGCAACTGCCGGACGGTTGGGTCCACTACTTCAATATCGCGGACTCGATCAGCCTGCGGCCCGATGAGTTCCGCTGGCGCGACCTCGCGGTGGACATCCTGGTCGACCAGGCGGGCGTCGCGCAGGTCCTGGACGAGCATGAACTCCCGCAGGACCTGCCGGCCGGCCTCCGGCGCTACATCCGCGACGCAACGAGCCGCGTGCTCGCCGATTTCCGGGCTATAATTGAGGAAGCTGAGTCGCTCATCGCGGAAAAGAGCTGAGAGGGACGCGGTTTTACGCGGATGGACCCCGGAGACCGTTTATCATCCTGGCAGAAGACCCCTTATGATGGTTTTCCTCTGCGCCCTCTGCGGCTCTGCGAGAACAAGACGATCCCCCAGGCCTTCTGCGTGGCCGCGATCTGCAGGGAGAATTCCATGAACATCCTGATCGCCGGGCTCGGCGCCCTCGGAACCGTGCATGGCTGCCTGCTCAAGAAGGCAGGCCACCGGGTCCACGGGCTGGTGAAGGAGCGGCATCTCGACGGCCTCCGGGACCTGCGGCTCCGGGTCTCCGGCATCTGGGGAGAGCACGAGGCGGTCCTGGACGGCATCCATGCCTCGGTCGAGAAGCTCCGGTCCGTGCCCTTTGACCTCATCATTCTCGCGGTGAAATCCTTCGACACCGAGGCAGCGGCCCGCCAGCTCGCCCCGCTCGCAAAGGGCCCGGCGGTCCTGCTCGTTGCCCAGAACGGGTACGGGAACTACGAGACCGTCTCGGCCCTCCTCGGAAAGGAGCGCACGCTCCTTGGCCGGGTCATCTTCGGCGTAAAGCTGCACGGCCCGGGCAGGGCCGAGGTCACGGTGATCGCCGACGCGACCCGGATCGGCCAGCCCGACCATGCGGTCCCCCGGGAGCGCATCGAGGCCATCGCCGCGGCCCTGGACCAGGCGGGCATCCCCGCGGCCTTCGAGGAGAGGATCACCGCGGTCCTCTGGGACAAGATCCTCTACAACTCGGCGCTCAACCCCCTCGGCGCGGTACTCGAGTGCACCTACGGCCGGCTTGCCGGGAACGAGGAGACGCGGAGGCTCATGGACGCGATCATCAGGGAGATCTTCCTGGTCGCCCGGGCGCACGGGTTCCCGCTCCGCTGGCCCTCAGCGGATGCCTACCGGGAGCATTTCTACGGGAAGCTGGTGCCGCCCACGGCGGCGCACTATCCCTCCATGTACCATGATGTGCAGGCAGGCAAGCGGGTGGAGATCGACGCGCTGAACGGCGCGGTGGTGCGGCTGGCGCGGGAGAAGGGAATCGATGCGCCGGTGAACGAGACGGTCACGCGGCTCCTGAAGGCAAAGGAGGCGCTGCGCAGGGAAAGAAGCGCGTAAGCGGATGCGGAGAACAGGGCTCAGCGGAAGATGCGGTCCGCCTCCTCTTTTCTGATTCCTGCCCTCGGCGTATCGCGGCAGGCGATACATGTGGTAGACAAAGCGCACCGGGATGAGGATCATCCGGACGCTGAGCTCCGGCTTCTGGATCACCTGCCGGGCCGGCGCCTCGGCGAACGCCCGCTCGTGCTGAAGGATGATCCCTGCCCGCTCTTCCGCAGTGCTCATTCTGCCTCCCCGGCCGCCTGTGGTCCGCTCCCTTGCAGGCCGCGTGGACCATTCTATGCTATGCCATTCCGGACCGGGCTGCCAGCGAAAACCGGAGCAGCCCGGTTCCCGGCGAACCGGTAGCCGCAGGCTTCAGCCTGCGCGGGGACAGGATAGAGCCTGACAGCGACAGCAACACGTATTTAACTTGCCGTTATCCGGCCGGATGGTAATAATGAGGTGAAGATTCATGTTCTTCCAGATCGATAATACGGGCGGCCTTTCCCGCTCCGGAGGCATGACATGACATCCATCCGCCGCATCGCCCTGCTGCTCCTGCTCCCCGCCCTGCTCCTCCCGGCCTTCGTCTCCCGCTCCCCGGCGGACACGGACGCCTATGCCGCGCCCAGGAAGCGGATGGTCGATCAGGACCTGAAGGGCCGCGACATCACGGACCCCGTGGTCCTCAGAGTGATGGGCAGGGTGCACCGCCACCTCCTGGTGGAGGAACCGCAGCGCTCCCGCGCCTACGCGGACCATCCCCTGCCGATCGGCGAGGGCCAGACCATCTCCCAGCCCTACGTGGTGGCCCTCATGACCCAGGCCCTCCGGCTCCGGCCCGGCGACCGGGTGCTCGAGATCGGGACCGGTTCTGGATACCAGGCAGCGGTGCTGGCCGAGATCGTGAAGGAGGTCTGCACCATCGAGATCCGCAAGCCCCTGGCGGACCGCTCGCGGGAACGGCTCGTTGCCATGGGCTACGGGAACATCGCGGTGCGCCACGGTGACGGGTATTTCGGCTGGGAGGAGAAGGCGCCTTTCGATGCGATCATCATCACCGCCGCGGCGAACCACATCCCGCCGCCGCTCATCAGGCAGCTCAGGGAGGGCGGCAGGCTGATCGTCCCGCTCGGCAGCACGGTCTACCACCAGACCCTGACCCTCGCCACGAAGAAGCAGGGCGAGCTCGACGTGGTGCAGCTCACGCCCGTGGTCTTCGTGCCGATGGTGGGAGAGGTGGAGAAAGGACGGCGGTAAGTCTGGAGAGAGAGTTCCTAGGCTTTTTCGAGCTTAACGCCTTTGCCGGCTCTTATCTTGTTTCTCGCGCTTTCGATCCGCTGAAGGAAGCGCGGATCGTTCTCCAAACGATAATCGATCCAGTCCTCCTCGGACTCAAAACCGATGAGCACCCCGGCCGGCTTGCCATGCCGGGTGATGACCACTTCTTCCTGTTCCGCGATATGCAGATATCGCGAAAGATCATCCTTGACCTCTGACAATGCAACTTTCTTCATGACTGTTCTCCTGCCTTCTCAAGCCATATGACGACGTCGGATTTTTCTATGATCGCGAGCACCTCCACCCTCGCTTCTCCAACATCCATATCATAGAACACTCGAATGTCATCGATCCTCAATCGATACTGTGGGTGCTTCATACCTCGCAATCGCTTGATCCTGCTTTTACTAGTCCTTGCCGGCTCGTGCCTCAGATGGACCTCTAGCACATCCTTAACACGTGCCCTGACATGAGCATCCAGCCGCCTTAGGTCCTCGACAGCCTCGGGGGCCAGCACTATATCATATCGCATTATGGCTATAATATAGCTAGATTCTGGCCTGTCGTCAAGACCGCAATCGCGCTCTGGGCAATCGTCGCCGACCGGTCCCGTCTCTGCTTATGCCCTGGAGCAATAACTGACAGCACCCTAAATAAAAGGGGCGGGAACCTGTTACTTCTTGACAACTGTCAGCCATATCAGGTTCTAGTTCGATTCATCCTTTCTTCTCAACTTTGTCAACGCGCTCATTGCAATAGAATTATTCGGATCGATTTTCAGTATCGTCTCATACTCTTTCTCTG